>NZ_JACVUU010000031.1:0-91264 GCF_016516145.1 Klebsiella sp. S69
CCCGGCGGGCTGTAAGCCGTTGTTCCGTGTCAGTGGAGGCGCATTATAGGGCGTAAATTCAAAGTGACAAGCGGTATTTTCAAAAAAAAACTCACCCGCTTAATTTTCAGCCAAATCGCCAGCAGGAAAGAGATTATTGCCTGGTTTTTAAACAAAAACGAGCCCCAGGGGCCCGTTTTTGCTGTTTTGTGATTTACTGCACTGCCACTATCCGGTCATCTTTCACAACCAATTGCACTGCTTTACCCGGAATCAATTCACCGGAGAGGATCTGCTGCGCCAGCGGGTTTTCGATCTGTTGCTGGATAGCACGTTTCAGAGGACGTGCGCCATAAACAGGATCGTATCCATTTTCGCTCAGCAATTTCAGCGCTTCATCAGACATGTGGACTTCGTAGCCGCGTTCCTCAAGTCGTTTATACAACCGCTGCAGCTGAATCTGCGCGATAGAAGCAATATGTTTTTCACCCAGCGGATGGAAGACAACCACTTCGTCAATACGGTTGATAAACTCTGGACGGAAGCTTTGACTAACCACGCCCAGCACCATCTCCTTCATATGGCCATAATCCAGTGCCCCAAAGCGTTCCTGAATAAGGTCGGAGCCAAGGTTAGAAGTCATGATGACCACCGTATTACGGAAGTCGACCGTTCTCCCCTGCCCATCGGTCAAACGTCCATCATCCAGCACCTGCAGCAGAATGTTAAAGACATCCGGGTGCGCTTTTTCCACTTCATCCAGCAGGATGACAGAATAAGGACGACGACGGACCGCCTCGGTCAGATAGCCGCCTTCTTCATAGCCCACGTATCCCGGAGGCGCCCCAACCAGACGTGAAACGGAATGTTTCTCCATAAACTCTGACATGTCGATACGTACCATTGCATCGTCGCTATCGAACATAAAGTTGGCCAGAGCTTTACAGAGTTCTGTTTTACCCACCCCGGTAGGCCCAAGGAACAGGAACGAGCCAATCGGCCTGTTAGGATCGGATAAACCAGCACGGCTACGGCGAATCGCATTAGATACTGCTTCCACCGCTTCGTTCTGACCAATAACGCGGCTATGCAAATCCTGCTCCATACGCAGCAGTTTCTCACGTTCACCTTCAAGCATTCTGGCCACCGGAATACCCGTCCAGCGAGCCAGCACTTCCGCGATTTCGGCATCCGTTACTTTGTTACGCAGCAGGCGCATCGTTTTGCCTTCAGACTGCGTTGCCGCCGCCAGCTGTTTTTCCAGCTCAGGGATCTTGCCATACTGAAGCTCGGACATTCGCGCCAGATCGCCGACACGACGCGCCTGCTCAATGGCGATTTTAGCCTGTTCCAGTTCAGCCTTAATGGTCTGAGTGCCGGAAAGCGAGGCTTTTTCAGCCTTCCACTCTTCCTCTAATTCTGAGTACTGACGTTCTTTATCCGCCAGTTCCTCATTTAGCATATCCAGTCGCTTAATGCTGGCGTCATCAGACTCTTTCTTCAGCGCCTGCTGCTCCAGCTTGAGCTGGATGATACGGCGGTCGAGCCGGTCCAGCTCTTCCGGTTTTGAGTCAATCTGCATCCGAATGCTGGAAGCGGCTTCATCGATCAGGTCGATGGCTTTATCCGGCAGCTGTCGATCGGCAATATAACGATGGGACAGCGTGGCTGCCGCCACAATCGCCGGGTCGGTGATCTGCACGTGATGGTGCAGTTCGTACCGTTCTTTCAGACCACGCAAAATCGCAATGGTATCCTCAACAGTCGGCTCCGCCACGAATACTTTCTGGAAACGACGTTCCAGAGCGGCATCTTTCTCAATATACTGCCGGTATTCATCCAGCGTTGTGGCACCCACGCAGTGCAGTTCACCGCGCGCCAGCGCCGGTTTCAGCATGTTGCCGGCATCCATTGCACCGTCTGCTTTACCTGCCCCCACCATCGTGTGCAGCTCATCGATAAACAGGATAACGTTACCTTCCTGCTTAGCGAGATCGTTCAGTACGCCTTTTAAGCGTTCTTCAAACTCACCGCGGTATTTGGCACCCGCCACCAGCGCGCCCATATCCAGCGCCAGAACTCGACGGCCCTTCAGCCCTTCCGGCACCTCGCCGTTAACGATCCGCTGCGCCAGCCCCTCAACAATGGCCGTTTTACCTACGCCAGGCTCACCGATGAGCACCGGGTTATTTTTGGTACGACGCTGCAGAACCTGAATCGTACGACGAATTTCTTCATCACGACCGATGACCGGGTCAAGCTTGCCCTGCTCGGCACGCTCGGTCAGATCGACGGTAAATTTTTTCAATGCCTGACGTTGATCTTCGGCACCCTGATCGTTCACGCTTTCACCTCCGCGCATTTGTTCAATCGCCTGACTCACGTTGGCGGTTGTTGCTCCGGCAGATTTTAAAAGGTCGGTCAGCGTACCGCGTGATTCAAGCGCAGCCAGAACGAATAGTTCTGACGAAATAAAGTTGTCCTTTCTCTTTTGCGCCAGCTTGTCGCAAAGGTTCAGAATACGCACTAAGTCCTGGGACGGTTGAACATCACCACCGGTACCTTCCACCTGCGGCAAACGGCTTAGCGCCTGTTCAATATTCGTGCGTAGCTCGCCGGCGTTGATGCCAGCCGAAGTTAATAAAGGACGTACCGATCCCCCTTCCTGATTCAGCAAGGCGCTCATAAGATGAAGAGGTTCGATGAATTGGTTGTCGTGCCCAAGCGCAAGGGACTGGGCATCGGCAAGAGCAAGCTGGAATTTATTGGTAAGACGATCCAGACGCATAACTCCTCCCATAACAGGTCAAATTTGCTACTGGAGATTAAATGAGGTCATCCCTCAATTATTCAAGGTTAAAGACCTGAACTATGCAAAAATAAGTTTGCCTTCTGGATCGTCTTAGTTCGGCAGGTTATATCAGCCAGATGAAACTTGCCATACGACCTGTCATCTTGTCGCGGCGATAAGAGAAAAAATCATCCTTTTCGCTGAGGGTACAGCGGTCACCGCCGTAAATCTGCTCAACGCCAACGCCCGCCAGACGCTGACGAGCCAGTTGATAAATATCAGCAAAATATTTTTCACCCGCGGGACGAAATGCACGTTCCGCCAGGGCATCTTTTGCCATAAAAGCTTCCCGCACTTCCGGGCCGACCTCAAACGCATCCGGCCCAATGGCGGGCCCAAGCCAGGCCATGATATTTTCCGGTTTATCGGCGAAACAGGCGATGGTTTCTTCCAGTACGCCTTCGCACAGCCCTCGCCAACCGGCATGCGCAGCCGCAACTTCAGTACCCGCGCGGTTACAAAAAAGCACCGGCAGGCAGTCAGCGGTCATCACCGCGCAGACCGTCCCCGGCACATTGCAGTACGAAGCATCCGCTCGCTTTGACTCGTACGGTCCGCCATCGAGTCGCAAAACTGCCGTACCGTGAACCTGCTCCAGCCATACCGGATATGACGGCAGGCCGCCAGCGGCGAACATACGCCGACGGTTCTCTTCTACGTGCTGTAGATTGTCTCCACAATGGGCGCCGAGATTAAGTGAATCGTATGGCGATAAACTTACCCCGCCAACGCGCGTGGAACTACAGGCAGCCACGCCTTCCGGCATCGGCCATTGCGGTACAATCAGTTTAGTCATAGCCAGTCGATATCGTCTTTATGGGCTTCAAAATCCGCGCGCATGGCATCAATCAAATCCACCATGTCCTGTGGAATTGGCGCATGCCATTCCATCTCAATTCCGCTGATCGGATGGTATAAGCGTAGCATGGTGGCATGCAGCGCCTGACGATCGAACTTCCGCAGGGCAGCGATGAACTCTTCGGATGCCCCTTTGGGCGGACGCGGGCGACCGCCGTAGACCTGATCGCCCACCAGCGGGTGAGTAATGTGCGCCATATGTACGCGAATCTGGTGCGTACGGCCGGTTTCCAGGCGCAAACGCAGCCGAGTATGGATGCGAAAATGCTCCATAATCCGGTAGTGTGTTACCGCCGGTTTTCCCATGGGATGTACCGCCATATGCGTACGCTTGGTCGGGTGGCGGCTAATCGGTTCTTCAACCGTTCCGCCAGCCGTCATATGACCAATCGCCACCGCCTCATACTCGCGGGTGATTTCGCGCAGCTGCAGGGACTCCACCAGTCGGGTTTGCGCCGGGATAGTCTTCGCGACCACCATCAAACCGGTGGTGTCTTTATCAAGACGGTGCACAATCCCCGCACGCGGCACGTCAGCAATGGCCGGATAGTAGTGCAACAGCGCATTCAGCACAGTACCGTCAGGGTTGCCCGCGCCAGGATGCACAACTAAATCGCGCGGTTTATTAATTACGAGGATGTCATCATCTTCATAAACGATATTGAGCGGAATATCCTGTGCCTGGAAACGAACTTCTTCTTCGATTTCAACATCGATAGTAATCGTCTCCCCTCCCAGAACTTTCTCTTTCGGCTTGTCGCTGACGCTGCCGTTTACCAGCACTCTCTGGTCAAGGATCCATTCTTTTATGCGCGAACGCGAATAATCCGGGAACAATTCGGCCAAAGCCTGATCTAAGCGTTGTCCGAGTTGATTTTCGGACACCGTTGCGTTGAGTTGTACTCGTTGTGCCATATACAGCTTCTTCGTTTTAACGTTGGGTTTTACGGCTTTGCCGTTTAATATAGTGTGCTATTGTAGCTGGTCTTAATCGGGAGCAGGAACAGAGATTCTCCCGCATAAACATTTTGAGGAAGTCAAAACGTCATGACGCGCATGAAATACCTGGTGGCAGCAGCCACACTGAGCCTGGCTTTGGTGGGTTGCTCTGGCTCAAAGGAGGAGGTGCCCGATAATCCGCCGAATGAGATCTACGCGACCGCTCAGCAAAAGCTGCAGGACGGTAACTGGAAACAGGCAATAACGCAACTGGAAGCGTTGGATAACCGTTATCCCTTTGGACCTTATTCCCAACAGGTGCAGTTGGACCTGATTTATGCGTACTACAAAAACGCAGACCTGCCGCTGGCTCAGGCAGCCATCGATCGCTTTGTACGCCTGAACCCTACGCATCCTAACATTGATTACGTCATTTATATGCGTGGTCTGACAAATATGGCGTTGGATGACAGTGCGCTGCAGGGCTTCTTTGGCGTCGATCGCTCCGATCGCGACCCACAACACGCGCGTGATGCCTTTAACGACTTCTCCAGGCTGGTCCGTGGCTATCCTAACAGTCAGTACTCTACCGATGCTTACAAGCGTATGGTGTTCCTGAAGGATCGCCTGGCGAAGTACGAGCTGTCAGTGGTCGATTACTATACCGATCGTGGCGCATGGGTTGCAGTAGTTAACCGCGTCGATGGCATGCTGCGTAATTACCCGGATACGCAGGCCACCCGTGATGCGCTACCGAAGATGGAAAATGCCTACCGTCAGATGCAAATGAACGCTCAGGCTGACAAGGTTGCGAAGATCATTGCGGCTAATAGCAAGAACACCTGATAGTCGGTCGCTAAAAAAAACGGCAGCCCAAGGGCTGCCGTTTTTTTATTCGTTAAATAGTTTAGCTGAAGCGGTTTAGCCCCGAGTTAACTCATCAAATATGGCTCTCTTTCTGCCATTCGACAAGTAAAATCTCGCCTGTTCCTGTCCTTTCTCACAAAACAGATTCGTTGACAAAAAGTGACAATAAAATGTGATTTAAATCACGCTTTTTGACATTAGGCGAGGTATGCTGAATTCACCAAGACGGGAAAGACAAGAGGTAAAATTTATGACAATGAACATTACCAGTAAACAAATGGAAATTACTCCGGCAATTCGCCAGCACGTCGCAGACCGTCTCGCCAAACTGGATAAATGGCAAACTCACTTAATCAACCCGCATATCATCCTCTCTAAGGAGCCGCAGGGTTTTGTCGCTGACGCAACCATCAATACGCCGAACGGTCACCTGGTTGCCAGCGCACGGCACGAAGACATGTATGCCGCAATCAACGAATTGATCAACAAGCTGGAACGGCAGCTAAATAAAGTGCAGCACAAAGGGGAAGCCCGCCGCGCCGCCACATCGGTGAAAGAGGCAGGCTTTGTGGAAGAAGAAGAGTAATCCTTAACTTAAGCTTGTGTCATGCCACGCGCCTTCGGGCGCGTTTTTTATTGACAGAGTGAAAACAGTACAGGTACTGTAATTCCCACTAACTCAAGGAATTCATCGTGAAACTCATCCCGTTCTTCTTCGCATTCTTTTTTACCTTCCCCTGAATGGGAGGCAATTCGTCGTGTGATAAAGAATGCGAAGACGAACAATAAGGCCTCCCAAAAGGGAGGCCTTTTTTATTGATAATCAATAACAAGAAAGGCAACACATATGACCGAGGAAAACCCATTACTGGCCCTACGCGATAAGATCAGCGCTCTGGATGAAAAACTGCTGGCGCTGCTGGCGGAACGCCGCGGCCTGGCCGTAGAGGTTGGAAAAGCCAAGCTGGCATCGCACCGGCCGGTGCGGGATATCGACCGCGAGCGCGATCTGCTTGAACGCCTGATGACGCTGGGAAAAAAACACCATCTTGATGCCCACTACATCACACGCCTGTTTCAACTCATTATTGAAGACTCGGTCCTTACCCAGCAAACGCTGCTCCAGCAGCATCTGAATAAAATTAATCCGCACTCTGCACGAGTCGCGTTTCTCGGGCCCAAAGGTTCATACTCGCATCTTGCGGCTCGTCAGTATGCCGCCCGCCACTTTGAACAGTTTATCGAAAGCGGCTGCGCTAAATTCGCGGATATCTTTGAGCAAGTGGAAACCGGTCAGGCTGATTACGCCGTCGTCCCTATTGAAAATACCAGTTCTGGCGGCATCAATGATGTTTATGACCTTCTGCAGCACACCAGCCTATCTATCGTTGGCGAGCTGACGCAGCCTATCGATCACTGCGTGCTGGTTTCAACATCCACCGATGCGCAACAGATTACGACGGTCTACAGCCATCCGCAGCCGTTCCAGCAGTGCAGCCAGTATCTAAGCCGCTATCCGCACTGGAACATTGAATATACCGATAGCACGTCTTCGGCGATGGAAAAGGTCGCTCAGGCAAAATCGCCAACCGTTGCCGCTCTGGGCAGCGAAGCAGGCGGAGCGCTGCACGGTTTGCAGGTACTGGAACATTGCCAGGCTAACCAGACGCAAAACATCACCCGCTTCCTCGTTCTGGCGCGTAAAGCGGTGGAGGTCTCCGATCAGGTGCCGGCGAAAACCACTCTGTTGATGGCTACCGGCCAGCAAGCCGGGGCCCTGGTAGAAGCGCTACTGGTGCTGAGAAACCATAACCTGATTATGACCAAGCTGGAATCGCGTCCTATTCATGGCAATCCGTGGGAAGAGATGTTTTATCTGGATATCCAGGCCAACCTGGAGTCAATGCCAATGCGTAAGGCATTAAAAGAGCTGGCCGAGATAACCCGTTCAATGAAAGTACTGGGATGTTATGCCAGCGAAAACGTGGTGCCGGTCGATCCGGTTTAACGTTCTGTAAACGGCAACTTCTTCATCCCTGCCACGGTCACCGGCAGGGTGAAGATCGCGCCGGAAAGCGGATATTTCGCCAGCTCTTCAGCATCCATATTCTCCCGCGTGGTCGTGATATAGAGCGTTTTCATATCCGCTCCGCCAAAGCACACCATCGTCGGGCAACGCACCGGTAGACGGTACTCCTCCAGTTGCTCGCCCGTCGGAGAAAAGCGCGCAATACGCCAACCGTCAAACATCGCGCTCCAGTAGCAACCTTCAGTATCGATGGCCGCGCCATCAGGAATGCCCTCACCGGGCTGAAAGCGACGAAAGACCTCGCGTTTACCCACTTCGCCCTGCTCATCCAGCGCTGTACGATAGATAACGGCATTGGGCGTATCCGAGGTATACATCCACCGCTTGTCTTCGCTAAATGCCAAACCGTTGGCGCCATGAATGTCGCACTGGATAACCTGCGGAGAGAGATCGTTATCAACGCGCATCAAGAGCGCGCCGTTAAAATCTCCCGGCCCCCAGAAAGTCCCGGCATAAAAGCGGCCATCGCGATCGGTTCCGCCATCGTTAAAACGGGCTAATTGCGGATTGCTGGGGTTATCGCAGACTTTTCGCTGCAGTAATCCATGAACATCGGTGAGCCAGATACCGCTACGTAAAGCGACGATAAAACCGCCCTTTTCGCGTAGTGCAAAACAGCCGGGCTCTTCGGGAAACTGCAGTACCTGATGATCGCCCGTCTGCACGTCGTAGCGATGAATCTCGCACTCCATAATATCGGCCCAGTACAATGCCTGTTCGGCTTCGCTCCAGGTCGGACATTCCGGTAAATGCCCGGTGTAATCAAACAGCGGTTGTGGTTCAGCCATCGTTTTCATCCCTATAAAAAAAAGCCAGCGGGTCACCCCTCTGGCTTTATTGTATACGTCTTTTAACACTTACTGCCGATTATCATTTGCCTGACGCAGCAACGTCCGGCTTTCGCTCTGGAAGCGCTGGGCATAATCACCGAACCAGTGCTCGACCTTACGGAAGCTGTCAATGAATGCCTGTTTATCCCCTTGTTCCAGCAGGCCGATAGCTTCACCGAAGCGCTGGTAGTAGCGCTTAATCAGCGCCAGGTTGTTTTCTGAGGACATAATAATATCTGCGTAGAGCTGCGGATCCTGGGCGAACAGCCGGCCAACCATCGCCAGTTCAAGGCGATAAATCGGTGACGACAGCGCCAGAAGTTGCTCAAGTCGCACGTTCTCTTCGGCCAGGTGCAGGCCATAAGCGAAGGTGGCAAAGTGGCGCAACGCCTGAATAAAGGCCATGTTCTGATCGTGTTCGACGGCGCTAATACGATGGAGCCGCGCGCCCCAGACCTGGATTTGTTCCAGGAACCACTGGTACGCCTCAGGCTGGCGGCCATCGCAATACACCACGACCTGCTTCGCCAGGCTGCCGCTGTCAGGCCCAAACATGGGGTGCAATCCCAATACCGGTCCGTTATGCGCGGCCAGCATCGCCTGTAGCGGTTCCGCTTTGACCGAGGCCAAATCGACCAGAATGCAGTCCGCCGGCAGCGGCGGCAGTTGAGCAATCGTTGCCGCTGTTGTGTGAATCGGTACGCTGACGATGACCATTCCGGCATCGGCGACGATCTCCTCGGCCCGAGACCAGTCGTCTTTCTCGAGGATACGCACCTGATATCCGGAAAGCGTCAGCATTTTTTCAAACAGTCGCCCCATTTGCCCGCCGCCGCCGACGATCACCACCGGACGCAGATTCGGATAAAGCGTTTTAAAACCTTTATCGTTCTCGCTGGAGTAAGACTCACGCATGACGCGACGCAAAACATCTTCGATAAGATCCGGCGGAACCCCTAGTGCCTCAGCCTCCTCACGGCGGGAGGCCAGCATCGCCGATTCACGTTCAGGGACGTAAATCGGCAGACCGTATTGGCTTTTAACTTCTCCGACTTCCGCAACCAGCTCCAGGCGCTTAGCCAGCAGTTCCAGCAGCGCTTTATCGACTTCATCAATTTGATCGCGTAACGCGGTCAGTTCAGCAACCATATAATCCTCTTACGCCAGACGAGCCGCCAGATGGCCTCGCAGATCCTTATCAAGTTCGCGGAGCAACGCATCGGTGGTTTCCCAACTAATGCAGGCATCGGTCACGGAGACACCGTATTTCATATCGCAACGCGGCTGCTCAGAGGACTGGTTTCCTTCGTGGATATTGCTCTCAATCATCAGACCAATAATGGAACGATTACCATCTTTAATCTGCGCGACGACGGATTCAGCAACCGCAGGCTGGCGGCGGTAGTCTTTATTAGAATTCCCATGGCTGCAATCTACCATCAGAGAGGGTTTCAGTCCCGCCTGAGTCATCTCTTTTTCACACTTCGCGACATCTTCCGGGCCGTAGTTGGGCGCTTTACCGCCACGCAGAATGACGTGTCCGTTTGGATTGCCCTGCGTTTGCAGCAGACACACCTGACCGGCCTGGTTAATACCGACGAAGCGATGCGGCATTGCGGCAGCGCGCATGGCGTTAATTGCCGTTGCAAGGCTGCCATCGGTGCCGTTTTTAAAACCGACCGGCATCGACAACCCGGAGGCCATCTCGCGGTGAGTCTGAGATTCTGTCGTACGCGCGCCGATGGCGGACCAGCTAAACAGATCGCCGAGGTATTGAGGACTGTTAGGATCCAACGCTTCCGTCGCTAACGGCAGCCCCATATTGACCAGCTCAACCAGCAGACGACGCGCAATCTTCAAGCCGCCTTCTACATCAAACGAACCATCCATATGCGGATCGTTAATCAGCCCTTTCCAGCCAACGGTGGTGCGGGGTTTTTCAAAATAGACGCGCATGACCAGATAGAGGCTATCGCTGACCTCTTCGGCAAGGGCTTTAAAACGACGAGCGTACTCAATGGCGGTTTCAGGATCGTGAATCGAACATGGACCACATACCACCAACAGGCGCGGATCGCGACCGGCGATGATGTCAGAGATGGTCTGACGAGACTGCGCGATCTGCGCTTCCTGCTCAACGCTCAGAGGGAATTCAGCTTTCAACTGATCCGGCGTGATCAAAACCTGTTCGTCAGTAATATGTACGTTATTCAGCGCGTCTTTTTGCATGATTGCGATCCTGTATAGCTCGTTTGCGATAGTTATTGCCTCAGCGAGGATGACGTAACGATACCATATGAAGTAAAGATTTCAATCCATATTCCGTAAATTTTACTTTACAGCAATAAATTAAATCGCGCCAGATTTACTTCATAATGTACAATTATATTTACAACAAGCATGCAGGTTCAGCACTTCCCCTCTTTTCACTCCATTCTTTTACGAAAAATCCTGGTGAGAATTATCTTAAAGCGGCGGGGCTGGCTAATGACGGTTTTCAGCAATAATGCTATTCTTCGCCCGGGTTTCAGCAATCTGCATCCCCCGCGCTATGACAACCTGACGGATCCGTAATGACAGTTCTTCACCGTCTCTTTTTGACTTTAGTACTATCGCTCGTGGGTATCTCTGCTGTTGCCTCCGAACCGTCTGAAAATGTTCGGACGATCGTTTCGGGAATCGTGACCTATACACGCTGGCCGCAGTTATCCGGCCCGCCAAAGCTTTGTATTTTTTCGACATCACGTTATATCCATAGCCTGACCGAAGAAGCACCGGAATTATTGCCTTATAAACCCGTGATTGTTCGTAATACGGAAGAAGCCTTACAGACGACCTGCGATGGTTTTTATTTTGGTAGTGAATCTCCGACTCAGCAGTCTGAATTTACAGCTAAATATGGAAACCGGCCCCTATTGCTTATTGCGGAACAAAACACCGATTGCTCTATTGGCAGCGCATTTTGCCTGCTTATAAACAATGAGAGAGTCAGATTTTCCGTAAATCTGGATGTACTGACGCACAGCGGCGTTCGGGTTAATCCCGATGTGCTGATGCTTGCCCGGAAAACATCACATGAATAAGGATTTTTCTCAGGCCCCGCGCCCCACATTTAAAAGAGCGCTACGCCGTATCAGCATGATAAGCGTTGTTATCTCTATGACACTGGTCTGGCTATTGCTCTGCGCCGCTTCCATATTCACACTCAAGCAATACGCACAAAAAAATCTGGAGCTCACCGCCGCCACGATGGGCCGTAGTCTGGAAGCCGCGCTGGTCTTTGGCGATAGCGCGGCGGCCGAAGATACCCTGGCCACCCTGGGCAAGCAGGGACAGTTTTCGCAGGCAATCCTGGTCGACGGTCGGCAGAAGCCCTTTGCCTCATGGCATAACGATGGCCTGGCCAGGCAGGATAAAGTCAGCGACGTTATCAGCAAATGGCTATTCCCGGAACCCACGGTACAACCTATCCTGCACCAGGGGAAAGTTATCGGTGAACTTCGTCTGACCGCTCTGGACAGGCTGATAAGCTATTTCCTCGGTATCTCAATTATTGTGCTAACCGGCAGCATTTTTCTCGCCTCATGCATTGCATTGCTGCTTACCCACTCGCTGCATCGTGGCATCGTGGCTGCGCTGCAGAGTATTACCGAGGTAGTTCATGATATCCGCGAAAATCGCCATTTCTCTCGTCGGGTCCCCGAAGAGCGTATTGAAGAGTTTCACCTCTTTGCCCAGGACTTTAATAGTCTGCTGGGCGAGATGGAGGACTGGCAGCGGCAGCTTCAGGCTAAAAATGCCCAGCTTCTGCGTAGCTCCTTGCAGGATCCGTTGACCGGCCTGGCTAACAGAGCCGCTTTCCGCAACGTTATTAATGCGTTGATGAAAGACGAAACCGTCCATGGTAGTTCTGCGCTGCTGTTTCTTGACGGCGATAATTTCAAGCTCATTAACGATAACTGGGGCCATGCTGCCGGCGACAAGGTGTTAATTGAGGTCGCCAGCCGCCTGATGGCCTTTGTCGGCAAACAGCACCAGGCGTGGCGTCTCGGCGGCGATGAATTTGCCGTTCTGCTGCGCAATGTTCATACAGAGGCTGAAGTTCAGGCACTCTGCAGCGCATTGTCGGAACAGTTTATCCCGCCGTTTAATCTCCACAACGGCCACACCGTCAGGCTGTCGCTGAGTATTGGTTACGCATTAACCTGGGAACATGCCTCCGCGGAAAATCTGCAAGAACTTGCCGACCAAAATATGTATCGGATGAAACACCAGCGCTTACAGCGAACGCAAAAATAAAAGGAATCACCATGATCGGGAAATATTTTGCTCCTGCTTTACTGGCCGCACTTTTTCTAAGCGGCTGTCAGGCTCCGCAAGGAAAATTCTCTGCAGAACAAATTGCAGCAATGAAGTCATACGGCTTTACTGAAGCCAATGGCGACTGGTCATTAGGAATATCTGACTCCATATTATTCGACAAAAACGACTATCACCTGCGTGCCGATAGCAAACAGCAAATTCGCACTATGGCTTCGCGTCTGGCCACCACCGGAATTACCCATAGTCGTCTCGAAGGACATACTGATAATTACGGCGAAGACGCTTACAACGAAATGTTATCGCTTAAACGCGCGAACAGCGTTGCGGATGCCTGGGCCGAAGGGGCAAATATTCCGCGCACCAATTTGACCACTCGCGGGCTCGGGAAAAAGTATCCGATAGCCAGCAACGCTACCGCACAAGGACGCGCTGAAAACCGCCGCGTCACGGTGGTTATCAGCACGCCTTAAGCACCTATTCGACTGACTTAGCCTCTGTCATCGCCGTTGCTGCGCGCCAGCGCAGATAATCAACGGCGAGACACAGCGCGAGGCTAATCCCCATTAGCGGCAGCGCCAGCCCCAACATCACTGTGATAACGCCGATCGACAGACGAGCAGGCCATGCTAAGCCCAGCCACGCGTGGAGCAGCGTATTAGCCGGGTTAAAGGCCGAACTCGCGGGACGGCGTATCCACCACAAACGGTACCCCACCACGATCATCACGCAGAGTGCAATCCCGAATACGATAAGCAGTAACTGATTGGCAAGCCCGAACAAAATTCCCATATGGAAATCCACGCCCCAGCGGGTAAGTTTAGCCATCAGCGGAAAGTCGGAAAAATGAGTGCGGTCCACGACCTGCATATTTGAACCATCGATCGCTACCGCATCAACCTGTGTCGGCCAGCTTCTGTCAATTTCATTTACCGTCCACGCGCGTCCGGAGGCCGACGGAGGACGAATCTCCAGCTTGCCTGCTTCCAGCCCGGACTTGCGAGCAGCCTGCAGGACCTCGTCAAAATCCTCTACGCGAAGTGGGACGTTCGTCTTCTCCATCGCCCCGTGTCTCATATGATGTTCCGCATGTGGATCCTGTATTGCCGGAGTGGTTCTTTCCAGCTGCGCGTTTACCTGCGGCGTCAACCAGCCAAAGGCGGTGCGCATCTTGTCGACGTTACTGCCCGCCCATTGTGACCAGGTCAAACCGGTCGCAGAGAATAACAGCATACCGATTAACAGCGCCCAGCCGAGAGAAACATGCAGGCGACGGTTATTCTGCACTCTATTATTTATACGACGACGCGGTCGGGTCATCGACCACAGCGCGATCCCGCCAAGAGCGGCAACCCACATCCAGGAGGCTGCCAGCTCGCTGTACAGTCGGCCGAAGTTACCCAGCAGCAAAGAGCGATGGGCATAATCAATCCACTGCCGCAGCGGCAAAATACCGCTGGTGCCGTAAACCGGCATATCACCTGTCACGCGTAACGTCACCGGATCGACAAAAATTGCCCGCGTTTCAGACTCGCCAAGATTTGGATCAATAAACATCACTCGGGTAGTATCGCCAGCCATAATCCCCGGTCGAACCGCGTGCAAACGGAGGTTTCCCTGGACCGCCTCCATTGCTACGGTAATTTGCGCGCTCAGCGGCTGCTTTTCGCCGCTGAGCGTCCCCTCCAGCGTCTCTTTATAGAGCCAGCTTTCCAGCTGCGGGGTGGCGACATAGAGCGTACCGGTCAGAGCCGCCACAAAGATAAACGGTCCGATAAACAGTCCGATATAGAAATGAAGACGACGCAGCAGGTTCAGCCATGCCGCGCGCGAGGTGCAGGTAGTCATACTTTTCCTTTTTGAGAGCAAAAGAGAACGTTGCGCAGTGCGCACATGATTTTTTAGTTAAGGAAGCAAGCAGACTGTTGCGGCGGAGCGCGGGTATGAGGGTAAAGCCAGGGAAAGTAGTGCCAGTGTTTCCGTTCCGGACGGAAAACCGGTGCGCTATAGCGTCGAAGCACCATGCTGATCAGCAGTACCAGCGCAAAAATCATCCCTGGCACGTGGGCTAATAGTACGCAGTAGCCGCAGGCTTCAGCATGATCGACCGGCATGCTGTGCGCATGTTCCGCAATCGAGGCGTCAGTATGCATTATGGGCATCTGATGTGATGGCATCTCTTCCGGTATTTCCATCGTTAAGTGGTGCATACCGCTCATCGGATCTTTTTGCAGCGCGACAGAGATCAGCGGCGCCACCACGATCAGCAGGATCGCAAACAGCGCCAGCCATGCGGCGTGCCGTTGTGATGCCGGGTGATGAAAAATAGTGCTGACCACGGTCCCTCCGAATGAGGGCCATATTGTAAATGATTCTCAATGAAATAGTTAAAATGAAGATAAAAAAAGGGCTGGCCCATCAGGCCAGCCCTCTCATTCAGGATGTCGCGAAAGCGAATCTTAGTTAAGACGCTCTTTGATACGAGCAGACTTACCGGTACGCTCACGCAGGTAGTACAGTTTAGCTTTACGTACAGCACCACGACGTTTGACAGAAATGCTGTCAACTACCGGAGAGTGAGTCTGGAAGACACGCTCAACGCCTTCGCCGTTGGAAATTTTGCGAACAGTGAATGCAGAGTGCAGACCGCGGTTACGAATAGCGATAACCACGCCCTCGAATGCCTGCAGACGTTTTTTGGAACCTTCAACAACCCATACTTTCACTTCCACGGTATCACCCGGACGGAAGGAAGGTACGTCCTGCTTCATCTGTTCTTGTTCAAGTTGCTTAATAATGTTGCTCATAATTTAATCTCTTATCCTGGGTAAACTGATATTGGGGGCTTACGCCATCCCATCATGTTTATGTTGCTGTTGCGCGAGTTCCTTTTTGAACTCCGCCAGCAACCTTGCTTGCTCTTCAGTCAGAGCCAGGTTTTCCAAAAGTTCAGGTCTTCTAAGCCAGGTTCGGCCCAGCGACTGCTTCAGACGCCAGCGACGTATCTCCGCATGGTTTCCCGACAGCAATACCGGCGGTACTTCCATACCTTCTAACACTTCAGGGCGCGTATAGTGCGGGCAATCCAGCAATCCTTCAGCAAACGAATCTTCGATTGCCGAAGCTTCATGACCCAGAACCCCCGGAATAAACCGGGAAACGGAATCAATCAGCGTCATTGCCGGTAGCTCACCACCGCTGAGAACGTAATCGCCGATTGACCATTCTTCATCAATTTCGGTCTGAATTACGCGCTCATCTACGCCTTCGTAGCGACCGCACACCAAAATCAGCTTCTGATTTGTTGCCAGTTCGCTGACGCCAGCTTGATCAAGCTTGCGTCCCTGAGGTGAAAGATAAATCACCTTTGCGCCTTCACCTGCCGCGGCTTTTGCTGCATGAATCGCATCCCGCAAAGGTTGCACCATCATTAGCATCCCCGGTCCGCCGCCGTAAGGACGATCGTCCACGGTACGGTGCCGGTCATGAGCGAAATCTCGAGGACTCCAGCTCTGGATGCTCAGCAGGCCATTTTTTACTGCCCGGCCAGTTACCCCGTAATCGGTAATTGCGCGGAACATTTCTGGAAACAGGCTAACGATACCTATAAACACAAGCCAATCCCCATAGTGCCGTTTTTTACCGTTTATTCGGAGAATTTAAAAACCAGGATCCCAATCTACTTCGATAGTACGAGTAGCGAGATCGACTTTCTTGATAACCTGCCCATCGAGGAACGGAACCAGCCGCTCCTTGATACCAAATGCATCTTTCAGGTTTGCCTTGATGACGAGAACGTCATTAGACCCGGTTTCCATCATGTCGATGACTTTACCGAGGCTATAGCCTTCAGTGGTCACTACCTGGCAGCCCATCAGGTCTTTCCAGTAATAGTCACCCTCTTCAAGCGCAGGCAGCTGCGATGAATCCACGACAATTTCGCAATTAGTCAATAGATTCGCTGCATCGCGATCGTCAATGCCTTTCAGCTTAATGACGATATCCTGATTGTGGTGGCGCCAGCTTTCCAGCTCAACAACCTGCCACTGACCCGCCTTCTGGATAAACCAGGGCTGATAGTCAAAAATGCTTTCGGCGTCTTCGGTGGAGGAAAACACTCTGAGCCAACCACGGATACCGTAGGAAGAACCCATTTTGCCCAATACAATCGGATCAACAGGTGCTTGTGCGGTGTGTTGCTTGCTCATCATGACCACCGTGACAGATTAAGCTGCTTTGTTAGCGGCTTTGATCAGCGCAGCTACGCGATCGGAAACAGTCGCGCCCTGGCCAACCCAGTGAGCGATACGATCCAGATCCAGACGAGTTCCTTCTTCGGTCGCAGAAGCGATCGGGTTGAAGAAACCAACGCGCTCGATGAAGCGACCGTTGCGTGCATTACGGCTGTCGGTAACAACAACCTGGTAGAACGGACGCTTTTTCGCGCCGTGACGTGCTAAACGAATAGTAACCATAACATCCTCTTGTGTGAATAAAACACCGGGCCCCATCGAGGAACGGAGCCCGGTGTCATATTAAAAGCCCGAAAATTTTACTGATTTCTGGGGAAATTGCAATCAGCAGTTATAAACTCTGCTGTGGAAGGGCACCGCAGATACCCTAAATTGGGTACCTGCGAGTAATTCATAGCCAGAGCGCGCCAACAATGGGACAGGAAAGAAGGGCGCGCCGGCAGCAATAGCCACAATACTATCGGCCTCCGGGGAAACCTGGCGGCATCATACCTTTCATTCCACGCATCATCTTCATCATGCCGCCTTTCGACTTCATCTTCTTCATCATGCGCTGCATATCGTCAAACTGCTTGAGCAGACGGTTCACATCCTGCACCTGCATTCCGCAGCCTGCGGCGATACGGCGCTTACGCGAACCTTTAATAATTTCCGGTTTAGCGCGCTCTTTCAGCGTCATCGAGTTGATGATGGCTTCCATACGCACCAGCACTTTGTCGTCCATTTGCGATTTAACGTTGTCCGGTATCTGCCCCATGCCCGGCAGCTTGCCCATCAGGCTGGCCATACCGCCCATGTTTTTCATCTGACGCAGCTGTTCAAGGAAATCGGTCAAGTCAAAACCATCGCCTTTTTTCAGCTTAGAGGCCAGCTTTTCAGCCTGCGCGCGGTCGACCTTACTTTCGATATCTTCGATCAGGGACAGGACATCGCCCATGCCGAGAATACGGGAAGCGATACGATCCGGATGGAACGGCTCCAGCGCTTCGGTTTTCTCGCCAACCCCGAGGAATTTAATCGGCTTGCCGGTGATATGACGAATCGACAGCGCCGCGCCGCCGCGGGCGTCGCCGTCCACTTTGGTCAATACAACACCGGTTAACGGTAGCGCTTCGTTAAACGCTTTCGCGGTATTCGCCGCATCCTGGCCGGTCATCGCATCGACAACGAACAGGGTTTCTACCGGATTAAGCGTTGCATGGACCTGCTTAATCTCGTCCATCATCGCTTCATCAACGTGCAGACGACCAGCGGTATCCACCAGCAGCACGTCGTAGAATTTGAGCTTCGCTTCTTTCAGCGCGGCATTAACGATATCAACCGGTTTCTGGCCAACGTCAGACGGAAAGAAATCGACGCTAACCTGCTCTGCCAGCGTTTCCAGCTGTTTGATCGCCGCGGGACGATAAACGTCAGCGGAAACCACCAGGACTTTCTTCTTGTGCTTTTCACGCAAGAATTTACCCAGCTTAGCGACGCTGGTCGTTTTACCCGCCCCCTGCAAACCGGCCATCAGAACTACGGCAGGCGGCTGCGCGGCTAAATCGAGCGCCTGGTTCTCTTCGCCCATCGCGGCAACCAGTTCGTTGCGCACGATTTTGACGAACTCCTGCCCCGGGGTCAGGCTTTTATTAACTTCATGACCAACCGCGCTCTCTTTTACACGGTTGATGAAGTCGCGAACCACAGGCAGAGCAACGTCCGCCTCCAGCAGCGCCATGCGCACTTCGCGCAGGGTATCTTTAATATTGTCTTCAGTAAGGCGTCCGCGGCCGCTAATGTTGCGCAGCGTACGCGACAAACGATCGGTTAAATTATCAAACATTGTCTCTCGCCTGAGGTGGAAACGGTCGGTCGCCGCAGCGACACAAAAACGGAATGGGCGCAGTATAACACGACATAAACGCGAATGTGCTGCAACGGTTGGAGCCAGACTCGCGTGACGTTATACTGCTTCTCTCTACTATTTAGTCAACAGTCGACGCGCATATGCCTGTTTTTGCTCTACTCGCCCTTGTCGCCTACTCCATCAGCCTCGCGCTGATCGTCCCTGGTCTGTTACAAAAAAACAGCAGCTGGCGGCGGATGGCGATTCTTTCCGCAACTATTGCGTTGATTTGTCACGCCTTTGCGCTGGAGTCACGCATTTTTCCCGGCGGCGAAAGCGGGCAAAACCTCAGCTTATTAAACGTGGGATCGCTGGTTAGCCTGATGATCTGTACGGTGATGACCATCGTCGCATCGCGCAATCGCGGCTGGCTGCTGCTGCCCATTGTCTACACCTTCGCCCTGATCAACCTCGCGTTCGCCACCTTTATGCCGAACGAGTACATCACGCATCTGGAAACCACGCCGGGGATGTTGGTCCACATCGGCCTGTCGCTCTTTTCTTATGCTACGCTGATTATCGCCGCGCTCTACGCTCTGCAGCTGGCGTGGATTGACTATCAGTTAAAGAACAAACGATTGACCTTCAGTAGCGAAATGCCGCCGCTGATGAGCATCGAACGTAAAATGTTTCATATCACCCAGATAGGCGTGGTGCTGTTAACCCTGACGCTGTGTACCGGGCTGTTTTACATGCATAACCTGTTTAGTGCGGAAAACATTGATAAAGCCGTACTCTCTATCGTGGCGTGGTTCGTTTATATCGTCCTGCTTTGGGGCCACTATCATGAAGGGTGGCGCGGACGCCGGGTCGTCTGGTTTAACGTGACTGGCGCAGGCCTGCTGACGCTGGCCTACTTTGGTAGCCGCGTATTGCAACAGTTCATGAGCTAAGTCTTTAAGGAATCCCTAGTGGAACATATCTCCACCACCACGCTGATCGTAACGCTGATCATCATGGTGGTTATCTCCGCCTATTTCTCCGGTTCTGAAACCGGCATGATGACGCTAAATCGCTATCGCCTGCGTCATATGGCCAAGCAGGGCAATCGTCAGGCAAAACGCGTTGAAAAGCTGCTGCGCAAACCTGACCGTCTGATTAGCCTGGTCCTCATTGGCAATAATCTGGTTAATATTCTCGCTTCGGCGCTCGGCACCATCGTGGGTATGCGCCTGTACGGCGATGCAGGCGTTGCCATTGCCACCGGGGTTCTGACGTTCGTGGTGCTGGTATTTGCGGAAGTGCTGCCCAAAACCATTGCGGCGCTCTACCCGGAAAAGGTCGCCTATCCCAGCAGCCTTCTGCTCGCGCCGCTGCAAATACTGATGATGCCGCTGGTGTGGTTGCTCAACACCATCACCCGCATTCTGATGCGCATCATGGGCATTAAAACCGATATCGTCATTAGCGGGGCGCTCAGCAAAGATGAACTGCGTACTATCGTTAATGAATCACGCTCGCAAATCTCCCGCCGCAATCAGGACATGCTGCTGTCGGTTCTGGATCTCGAGAAAGTTAGCGTGGACGACATCATGGTCCCGCGCAATGATATCGTCGGTATTAATATTAACGACGACTGGAAGTCCATTGTCCGCCAACTGACCCACTCTCCCCACGGCCGCATCGTGCTGTACCGCGACACCCTTGACGATGCCATCAGCATGCTGCGGGTACGCGAAGCTTATCGCCTGATGACGGAGAAAAAAGAGTTCACAAAAGAGGTAATGCTGCGCGCCGCCGACGAAATTTACTTCGTGCCGGAAGGGACGCCGCTCAGCACCCAACTGGTAAAATTCCAGCGCAACAAAAAGAAAGTGGGCCTGGTGGTGGATGAATATGGGGATATTCAGGGCCTGGTCACGGTTGAGGATATCCTCGAAGAGATCGTCGGCGATTTTACGACCTCCATGTCGCCTACGCTTGCTGAAGAGGTAACGCCGCTTAACGATGGTTCAGTGATTATCGACGGTACCGCCAACGTACGTGAAATCAATAAAGCATTTAACTGGCATCTGCCGGAAGATGAAGCGCGAACCATTAACGGTATCATTCTGGAAGCTCTCGAAGAGATCCCTGCCCCCGGCACCCGCGTGCGCATTGAACAGTATGATATCGATATTCTTGATGTTCAGGAGAATATGATTAAACAGGTGAAGGTTATGCCGGTAAAACCCATTCGTGAAAGCGTGGCGGAGTCATAGCATACCTGGCACGGTGCAGGTCTGAATAGAAAAACGGCTACCTCATGGTAGCCGTTTCGCTTATTTACTTCGCTTTCGCTACGGTTACCATCGCCGCGCGAATAGTACGGCCATTCAAGGTGTAGCCCTTTTGCATAATGCCCAGAACGTTACCTGCCGGTACGTCCTCGGACTCAACCATCGCAATGGCCTGATGCACGTTCGGATCCAGCGGCACGTTAGTATCGCCAATGACTTCCACGCCAAACTTACGAACCACGTCCAGCATCGACTTCAGCGTCAGTTCGATACCTTCAACCATCGGCGCCATATCCGGGTTGGCTTTATCAGCCACTTCCAGGGCGCGGTCCAGGCTGTCGATGACCGGCAACAGTTCGTTGACGAACTTCTCAAGCGCAAACTTATGCGCTTTTTCGATATCCTGCTCGGTACGACGGCGCAGGTTATCTTCATCGGCTTTCGCACGCAGCAATACTTCACGTTCGCGCTTCTGGGCTTCAACGAGCTGAGCTTCCAGATTCGCAATTTTTTCATCGCGCGGATCCACCTGCTCAGCCGAAACCTCAGGCTCTACCGCCTCAACGTCATCGTGCTGCTCCGTGATAATTTCTTCCGGGGCTTGCCCCTCAGGCGTTTTCTGTTCTTTACTACTCATGAATTTCTCCGCGTTTTTTTTCGCATTCATCTCGCTAACTTCGCTTATTATGGGGATCAGTTTCCGGGTTTCAAGGGAACGCAGCCAGATTGTCACTATTCATTTAACTCAAGGACATCCAGATCATGAAGAATCACTTCAAGTGTATAGGCATTGTGGGACACCCTCGTCACCCAACCGCGCTGACCACACATGAAATGCTCTGGCGCTGGCTGTCCAGCAAAGGTTATGAAGTTCTGGTTGAGCAGCAAATCGCTCATGAATTACAGCTCAGCAATGTGAAGACCGGGACGCTGGCGGAAATTGGCCAGCAGGCAGACCTGGCCGTCGTGGTTGGCGGCGATGGTAATATGCTCGGCGCGGCGCGGACGCTGGCGCGCTACGATATTAACGTTATTGGCATTAACCGCGGAAATCTCGGCTTTCTGACCGACCTCGATCCGGACAACGCGCTACAGCAGCTCGCTGATGTGCTCGAAGGCCACTATATCGCCGAAAAACGCTTCCTTCTGGAAGCTCAGGTCTGTCAGCAGGATTGCCAGAAGCGTATCAGCACGGCGATTAACGAAGTCGTCCTGCACCCCGGTAAAGTAGCGCATATGATTGAGTTTGAAGTCTATATTGACGAGGTGTTTGCTTTCTCTCAGCGCTCAGATGGGCTCATCATCTCCACACCTACCGGCTCCACGGCCTATTCCCTCTCCGCCGGCGGGCCGATCCTCACCCCTTCGCTGGATGCTATCACCCTGGTGCCTATGTTCCCGCATACGCTTTCGGCCCGGCCGCTGGTGATCAACGGTGACAGTACTATTCGCCTGCGTTTTTCGCAGCGCTGCAGCGACCTCGAAATTAGCTGCGATAGCCAGATAGCGCTGCCCATTCAGGATGGAGAAGATGTGCTGATCCGCCGGTGTGATTATCACCTTAATCTCATCCATCCTAAAGATTACAGCTATTTCAATACATTAAGCACTAAGCTTGGCTGGTCGAAAAAATTGTTCTGATTTTATAGCCAGCCCCTTTACTGGATAAAAAACCCGATTATACTGTACGAAAACACAGTAATGGTTTTTCATACAGGAAGGCAGCTATGTTGGCACAACTCACTATCAGTAATTTTGCTATCGTTCGTGAGCTGGAAATCGATTTTCACAGCGGTATGACCGCCATTACCGGCGAGACCGGCGCCGGTAAATCGATCGCTATCGACGCGCTGGGGCTGTGCCTGGGCGGTCGGGCGGAAGCCGATATGGTGCGCAGAGGCGCCAGCCGGGCTGATTTATGCGCGCGCTTCTCCCTGAAAGACACGCCGGCCGCACAACGCTGGCTGGAACAAAACCAGCTGGAAAGCGGGCGTGAGTGTTTACTTCGCCGCGTTATCAGCGCAGACGGCCGCTCTCGCGGCTTTATTAACGGTACGGCGGTGCCTTTATCCCAGCTCCGCGAACTGGGACAGCTTCTTATCCAGATCCATGGCCAGCATGCGCACCAACTGTTGACTAAGCCTGAACATCAGAAGACCTTACTTGATGGCTATACCGGTGAGTATGCGCTTACTCAGCTAATGGCTGAGCGCTATCGTCAGTGGCACAAAAGCTGCCGCGATCTGGCGCAGCATCAGCAGCAAAGCCAGGAGCGCGCCGCGCGTGCGGATCTGGTGCAGTATCAACTAAAAGAGCTCAACGAGTTTAATCCGCAGCCGGGCGAATTCGAGCAAATTGATGAAGAGTACAAACGTCTGGCCAACAGCGGCCAATTGCTGTCGACCTGTCAGCATGCGCTGTCGGTGATGGCAGACGGCGAAGAATCCAATCTGCAAAGCCAGCTCTATGCCGCAAAGCAGCTGGTGAGCGAGCTGGTTGGTATGGACAGTAAACTCTCCGGAGTGCTGGATATGCTTGAAGAAGCATCTATTCAGCTTAGCGAAGCCACGGACGAGCTGCGTCATTATCACGATCGCCTCAATCTCGATCCGAATCGTCTGTTCGAACTGGAACAACGTATCTCCCGACAGATTGCCCTGGCGCGCAAGCATCAAATTACGCCCGAGGAGCTTCCAGAATTTTACCAGTCACTGCTGGAAGAGCAGCGTCTGCTGGATGATAGCGCCGGTTCCCTGGAATCCCTCAGTCAGATGGTCGTGGAGCATCATCAGTTAGCCCTTGAGACGGCGAAGCAGCTACATACCCTGCGTCAGAATAGCGCTGATGAGCTGACTCAGTTAATTACGGAGAGTATGCACTCACTTTCAATGCCACACGGTGTATTCTCCATTGATGTCGCGTTTGATGAGCGTCATCTCACCGCTGAAGGCGCAGACCATATTGAATTCCGGGTAACCACCAACCCGGGTCAGCCGCTGCAGCCAATCGCTAAAGTTGCTTCCGGAGGCGAACTCTCGCGTATTGCGCTGGCGATTCAGGTGATCACCGCGCGGAAAATGGAAACTCCGGCATTGATTTTTGATGAAGTAGATGTCGGTATCAGTGGCCCTACGGCAGCGGTGGTGGGCAAACTGCTGCGCCAGCTAGGTGAGTCAACCCAGGTGATGTGCGTTACCCACTTACCGCAGGTGGCCGGCTGCGGACATCATCATTTCTTCGTCTGCAAGGAAACAGACGGTGAAATGACCGAGACGCATATGCACCCTCTGGATAAACGCGCTCGCTTGCAGGAACTGGCCCGTCTGCTGGGCGGCAGTGAAGTCACTCGTAACACTCTGGCAAACGCGAAAGAGTTGCTTGCCGCGTAAACTTTTTGATTTTCACAGAGTCATAGTGAACAGCAAATTGCCGATAGACCTGCAGCCGAAGGTTCCCAACCGGGCAAAGGTCTATTATCATCGGCATATTACAGATGAGCCACGTACTGCTCGGGCCCAAAAAGGAATCAAATCACTATGCGCTGTAAAACGCTGACTGCTGCCGCAGCGGTTCTTCTTATGTTGACCGCAGGCTGTTCCACTCTGGAACGAGTGGTTTACCGTCCTGACATCAACCAAGGTAACTATCTGGCACCAACCGATGTAGCAAAAGTTCGTGTCGGCATGACGCAACAACAGGTTGCCTATGCCTTGGGTACGCCAATGATGTCGGATCCGTTTGGCACTAATACCTGGTTCTACGTTTTCCGTCAGCAGCCTGGGCATGAAAAAGTTACCCAGCAGACGCTTACCCTGACCTTTAACAGCAGCGGTGTGCTGACCAACATTGATAACAAACCTGCCCTGACGGCGGAGTAATAAAGCTATCAATACACAAAAAGCGCTCATTGAGCGCTTTTTGTGTATCTGCATCTTTGGTGCGAAACGGTTACTTTCCGGCGTTTTTCTCCGCCCGTTGACGACGTAGCTCTTTCGGGTCAGCAATCAACGGACGATAGATTTCGACCCGATCGCCATCATGGACGCGATCCTGAAGCTTAGCCGGGCGGCTATAAATTCCCACTTTGTTTTTCGTCAGATCGATATCGTCACGTAGCGCCAGAAGACCGCTGGCAACAATCGCCTGCTCGACCGTCGCCCCCTCCTCAAGCTTGACGCTTTGCAGATACTGTTTTTCCGGCAACGCGTAAGCCACTTCAACCACGATTTTAGCCGGCACTGTAGACCTCTTTAGCGCGCGTCGTGAATGCCTGAACCATATTCATGGCCAGTTCTTTGAAGATACGACCAAACGCCATTTCAATCAGCTTATTGGTGAATTCAAAATCGAGATGAAACTCAATTTTGCACGCTTCCGGGCTTAAGGGGATAAATTTCCAGCCGCCAATCAGCTTTTTAAACGGACCATCGACCAGACTCATCAGGATACTCTGGTTACTGGTGAGCGTATTTCGCGTTGTGAAGGTCTTACTGATACCCGCTTTGGATACGTCAACCGCCGCAGTCATTTGCGTCGGCCCAAGCTCCAGAACCCGGCTACCGGTACAGCCCGGCAGAAAATCAGGGTAGGACTTTACATCATTTACCAGTTGATACATCTGTTCAGCACTGAACGGCACCAGCGCGGTACGGCTAATCTGAGGCATAGCAGGTTCCACATATAAACACAGGGCAAATAATATCATTTATCTGCTGCTAAAAAAAACGCTGTACCGCAACTCGTGCTAAGATAGCCCATTACGCCTCGCAGGAAGATTGAGGTACGACTGTTTTAAGACGATGACTTCAGGATACTATGACTAAGAAAAAAGCCCACAAACCTGGATCAGCCACCATTGCGCTGAATAAACGCGCTCGTCATGAATACTTTATCGAAGATGAATACGAGGCGGGTCTTGCCCTGCAGGGATGGGAAGTTAAATCTCTCCGCGCAGGTAAAGCCAATATTGGCGACAGCTATGTCATTTTGAAAGATGGCGAAGCCTATCTGTTTGGCGCCAACTTCACGCCGATGGCGGTAGCGTCCACCCACTACGTATGCGACCCAACGCGTACCCGTAAGCTTCTGCTCAATCAGCGTGAACTGGATACCCTATACGGACGCATCAACCGTGAAGGTTATACCGTGGTCGCTCTTTCCCTGTACTGGAAGAATGCCTGGTGCAAAGTTAAAATCGGCGTAGCGAAAGGTAAGAAACAGCACGACAAGCGCACCGATATAAAAGATCGCGAGTGGGCAGTTGATAAAGCCCGCATTATGAAACACGCAGGTCGTTAATTGCCCTTCTCTTGAGGGTCAGCCAGCTGGCCCTCACGCTATATTGTTGTTGATGCTGATTTTTCATCCACTCTGGCGCCATAATCCTCAAAACGAGGGCTGGTCAGCGCATTCATAAATCTGTTATACTCAACGTACACATTGGGGCTGATTCTGGATTCGACGGGATTTGCGAAACCCAAGGTGCATGCCGAGGGGCGGTTGGCCTCGTAAAAAGCCGCAAAAAATAGTCGCAAACGACGAAAACTACGCTTTAGCAGCTTAATAACCTGCTCTGAGCCCTCTCTCCCTAGCTTCCGCTCTTAAGACGGGGATCAAAGAGAGGTCAAACCCAAAAGAGATCGCGTGGAGGCCCTGCCTGGGGTTGAAGCGTTAAATCTAATCAGGCTAGTCTGGTAGTGGCGTGTCCGTCCGCAGGTGCCAGGCGAATGTAAAGACAGACTAAGCATGTAGTACCGAGGATGTAGGAATTTCGGACGCGGGTTCAACTCCCGCCAGCTCCACCAAAATTCTCCATCGATGATTACCAGAGTCATCCGATGAAGTCCAAAGAGCCCGCATGGCGCAAGCCCTTCGGGCTTTTTTGTGCCTTGAATTTGTCCCGCGAAGTCTGATGCCAACTAATTAAATCCGAACCTTTTAGGCACCTTGTTAGGCACCTCATAAAGCTTTATTGTTTTTGAGGTGCCTAAAACTATGGAAACCCGGTAATGGCGAGACAAACCAAACCTCTATCCGTTAAAGAAATCGAATCTGCTAAACCCAAGGAAGCGGACTATGTGCTCTATGATGGCGATGGCCTTGAGCTGCTGATCAAATCCAGTGGGAGTAAAATCTGGCAATTTCGCTACATTCGCCCTGTCACCAAGAAACGTGCGAAGAAGAGCATCGGCCCCTACCCGTCAGTTACACTTGCCGATGCCAGAAACTACCGGGCAGAGTCTCGCTCACTCCTCGCGAAACAAATCGATCCACAGGAGCATCGGCAAGAACAACTTCGCAGTTCGCTGGAAGCCAAAACCAATACTTTCCAACTCGTGGCTGAGCGTTGGTGGAATGTGAAGAAAGCCAGTGTGACAGAGGACTATGCTGAAGATATCTGGCGCTCTCTTGAGAGAGATGTCTTTCCTGCGATTGGCGACGTTAGCGTCACAGATATTAAAGCTCATACACTGGTTCAGGCCGTTCAACCTGTTCAGGCCAGAGGGGCCCTAGAAACCGTTCGTCGTCTTTGTCAACGTATCAATGAAGTCATGATATATGCCCAGAACACAGGACTGATTGATGCTGTACCCAGTGTCAACATTGGCAAGGCATTTGAGAAGCCGCAGAAGAAGAATATGCCAAGTATTCGCCCGGATCAGTTGCCTCAGTTGATGCAAACGATGCGAACAGCCAGCATTAGCCTTTCAACACGCTGCTTGTTCATGTGGCAACTTCTTACTATCACCCGTCCCGCCGAAGCGGCTGAAGCTCGCTGGGATGAAGTAGACCTAGAAGCCCGAGAATGGAAGATTCCTGCAGCACGCATGAAAATGAACCGCGACCATACTGTTCCATTGTCAGATGAAGCAATTGCGATACTGGAGATGATGAAGCCGTTAAGTGGAAATCGAGAATTTATCTTTCCCAGCCGCATCAAGCCAAACCAGCCGATGAACAGTCAAACCGTTAACGCATCGCTTAAACGCGCAGGTTTTGGTGGGGTGCTCGTTTCACACGGTTTGCGATCTATTGCCAGTACAGCTCTCAACGAGCAAGGTTTTCCGCCTGATGTGATTGAGGCAGCACTTGCTCATGTGGATAAGAATGAGGTTCGGCGTGCTTATAACCGCAGCGATTACCTGGAGCAACGACGTCCAATGATGCAATGGTGGGCTGATTTTGTGATGGCTGCGGATCGTGGAAGTATGATTGAGGGAGGTACGAAAGGAATGCGTTTAGCGGGATGACGGATAATTAATGACAGTTCCCACTTTAGTAGTGGCCAGATGAGAATTTATATTTCAAGCGAAAGCTAATAGTTTTAGAAATCAAGCTAATTAGCATAATATCTCTTAATTGAAGGGATATGGAGCCGCAGAAATAAATGAAGACACGGCAGTATGCGCAAAAATCAATCTTCGATCTGGAAGCAATCTTCGAGCAGTCCAGCAACAATGTTAGCGAACTTGAACAGTTGTTGAGCGAGCTGACCTTTCGCAACACTGCCAGGGCGCGGACGCTGACGGCTAAAATCGAGCAATCTCTATTTGCACTTAGCGGCCACAGCGTGGTCGCCATGTCGGCTTCCAGCCCATCAACACGCCATCCCGATTCGGTGTCCATTCAATCTTCTCGAGTTGTGCCCCACAATTCGCCTGCTGCGGAAGAGCAACTGCAACTGAAGGCCATCACAGACTCTGCCATACGAGAGCAATTCGACAAAGACCAAATCGACCTTGGTCCGATCCCGTCTTTTTCTCCATCAGGTAAGGCGAATGATGCGCGAGCAATACTGGTAGCATGGACAGCCCTCGAAGCACTGTCGCCTCAAGGTTATAAACGCCCAGAGGATATGGCAACCGGCGACCGCTCTAGGGTTGCTCTATTGGAGCGAGGTGTTCCATGGGGACCAAATGCCCGCAGCAAGCCCAGTTATAAGCTTTATTTCGAGGTCATCCTCGGCTCCATCGCTCTCGACAAGGCGACGGACGAGCTGGTCAAGGTTTTTGGCGAGGATGAGGAGCGTTCACGCCCGGACGGTAAGAAAGCTGCCATCGGCTCGATCCTGATCGACAAAGAAGGCTTTGTGCTTGAGGACAAAGGCGTTGCCGTGTCCAGTTTTGCCTGGGCACTCAAGCCGGCTCTCGATCTGAAGCTTGGGAGTTTAGGGAATTGGCCGAATGTTGAGCCGCGCATTATCGAGCATCTGGATCGAATGGTTCGCCACCACAACAAAGATGGAGAACCCATACCGATCGATCTGAATGTTGTTCATAACGCTTATAAATGGCTTGTATCGCAGTTCAGTGTACCCGAGCATTTGGTTGAGCCACCCACATTCGCGATTAAGGTGTTTCATCATTTCAAGGCTAAGGCGCCGCCTGAACCTTCGTTACTGAATTCCTTCTATCTTAAAGATCTCGGTGAAGCAACCAAATTGCTCGAGACGGGCAAAGCCGGAACCGGTTTGCGCCGCTACATGGGAATTGGCAGACCTGACCAGAAAATCGACGTGCTATCGCCCATTTCCGCAGTTGAGCCGTTCGTCGCACCGTCGCTCATGCCGCAGGCTCGTTGGCCTTCGAAAGGCGGCCATCCACTGGTGCTGCTTCAACAGGCTGCCGTGAATGCGGCGCGTGCTGAGCTGAATGATGCTCCAGGTATCATCGGCGTCAACGGGCCTCCGGGAACCGGAAAGACCACTCTTCTCCGGGATATCGTCGTCGGATGCATTCTCGATCGGGCCACGGCGATGTCCGGCTTCAACAAACCGCAGGATGCCTTTTCCACAACAGGCGAGAAGCTGGCATTCGGTTCCAATGCATTCCTGCACTTCTACAAGTTACATGCATCCTTGAAGGGCCATGAGATCGTCGTAGCCTCCTCCAATAACAAAGCAGTCGAAAACGTCAGTAAAGAGCTTCCTCTCAAGGAAGCCAATGGTCGCCATGAACAGATCGCCTACTTCCGGTCCATCAGCGACCTGATTGCGAATCCCAAACGCGCCGGCTATTTCGAAGCCGAGGCCGAGGGGGACATCCCCTCCGACACTGTCGAAACCTGGGGGTTGATCGCCGCAGCTCTCGGCAAGAGCAGCAACCGAGGCGCGTTTCAGCAAGGTTTCTGGTGGAATGAAGACGGTGGTTTCCTTACCTACCTGAAAGCAGCTCGCGGCATAAATGTCATGCGTGAGATCAAGGACGAGCGAACTGGCGAAACCATCGATCGCGTGATGCCCAGCGTGGTTGTCAATGAGCGGCCCAGCACCAACGAAGCGGATGCTGCTGCGGCCTGGCAGAAAGCGCGAACCGCCTTTTTTAAACTTAAGGAGACGGTAGACGCCGAAATCGCCAGCATCGAAGAGATGCGACGGGATATCCAGGCGCTCAAGGGAGCGATCACCGAACTTCAAAGGGCTGAACAGCGTCGACCGAGTCTGAATGAAGCCGTCGAAGAAGCACACAAGACTGCTGAATCCTGCCAACGAGAGCATGAGAAGGCAAAATCGCAGATCGAGCAGGACAAGATCATGCTCGACAGCCATCTTGCTTGCCGTCCAAGTTTCTTCTCCCGTTTGTTTGCGACTGCGGCCTGGAAGTCGTGGAGATCGACACTGCAGAAGCTCTCGGCGACCTTGCAGCAATCAGTCATACGGGCGCAGGGGACGGACGGTGCCCTAGAGCTTGCAAGGGCTGAGTGGAGCAATACTGAGTCCCAGTTGCAGCAACTCGACCAGGAAATTTCCAGCAAATGTCAGGCTGTCTCGAAATTGAAGGCAACCGAGGCACAGGCACGAAACCGTATGGGAGACAGGGTCGTTGATGAGAGGTTCTTCGAGCGCGAGCACGAGTCTATCCACCTCACTGCACCATGGCTTCCCGATGAGGTTCATCGCCTGCGGGAGGATCTTTTCGCCGCTGCCCTGACTGTGCATAAAACGTTCATCGATGCTTCGGCCAGCCGCTTGCAACACAATCTTGGGTTATTGATGTCAGGCATGGTAGCTGGTGCCTTCCAGTCTTCCGCTCACCGTGAACTTCTCCCCGACCTTTGGTCAAGCCTTTTCATGGTTGTGCCGACCGTGTCCACGACATTCGCCTCTGTTCGGACGATGTTCGGGGATCTGCCACAAGAGAGCATTGGTTGGCTTCTGGTAGATGAAGCGGGCCAAGCCGTTCCTCAGGCAGCAGTTGGAGCTATCATGCGGGCAAAGCGCTCCATCGTGGTAGGTGACCCGTTGCAAATCCCACCTGTAGTTTCACTTCCTGAAAAACTGAACGCCGAAATCTGCAAGTTCTTTGACATTGACCAAGTCGAATGGTCTGCCCCCGCAGCATCTACGCAGACCCTTGCTGATCAGGCATCGCGCTTCAAATCCACCTTCGTCATGGACGTAGGTGATCGAGAAGTCGGGCTGCCATTGCTCGTTCACAGGCGTTGCCAGAACCCAATGTTTGATGTTTCTAACTCCATCGCCTATGCCGGGCAGATGGTCCATGCTGTCGGGCCTAAAAAACCCGGATCTATCGGCTCGGCTTTGGGGAGATCTCACTGGTTGGATATCAATGGCGATGCTGAGACGAAGTGGTGTCCCGACGAGGGCGAAGCGGTTGTGCGAATGCTCAAAGAGCTGGCAGCATCGGGCATTACAAATCCGGACGTATTTATCATCACACCATTCAAGATCGTAGAGCAGAACATGCGTCGGCGTCTCGACAGTGAAACTGATCTGCTTCGAACGTTCGGCGTAAAGCTGGATGAATGGTGCCGTGATCGTGTAGGCACAATCCACACGTTCCAGGGTCGAGAGGCGGACACGGTAATCCTGTTGCTGGGTGCGCCGAAAGCGAGTCAGCAAAGGGCACGTCAGTGGGCGGCAAGCCCACCAAACATAATCAATGTAGCCGTCTCACGCGCCAAGCAAAACCTGTATGTGGTCGGCTCGGTTGCTGCATGGACAGGGGCGGGAACTAGCCTTCAGGTCCTGCATCGGCAATTGGCGAAATCAGCCTAACAATCTCCGAGGTGGCCCTCATTATTGAGGGCTCATCGCGACTCATTCTTGGCTAACTTCAGTAATGGGCTGGCCGCTATGTGTTAAAAGCGGACATTCATTATACTGAAATGTTAACCGTGGGGAACTCCATCATAGTGTGGCGTCGCCCTAAAATCGCAACATATCATTTATGGCCCAGGTATCCATGTGTCTGCTTCGCTGTCTTCGGGATAATAATAACCATTAGGTATTGATTGTAGTTCTATCAGGCTGCCCCAAGGAGCCTTAAAGTAGACGCTGGCATTGCCATCGGTATCCTCATGGCGCGAATTTCCATGAATTTCCGAAAGGAACTGGCCTCCCGCTGCCCTGACCCTTTCCACCGCGTAATGTATATCGTCCACATAAAGTGAAATGTGGTTCCAGCCAAAGTCCTGTAGCCTTACCGGCCGCGCCTGTTCTCTGCTTACTATTTCAAAAAGCTCCAGATTTGGACCATTACCAATTCTTAGCAACCGCTGTTTGATAATCATTGAGCCTTCTGTCAGGCCCAACTGTCTTTCGGTATCAGTCCCTTCTCTTGGGGAATCGCTATCGGTCAGGCCGTCATAAACAAACCTGGCATCCAATGCCTTTTGCAAAAATTCTGTTGCCTGCTGCAGGTTTGGAACCGTCAGCCCCACATGATTTATGCCTCTGCTAACGGTTTGTTTTTCTCTATTTATCATAAGTATACTCTGGTTAAAAATTTGAGTGGATCAAACAGAGTTTAGTACACTTTTCATTTAATAAACGCCAGGCCTGATATTGTGTAAATTTTCTGCCGCTATAAAAGAATTTCCGTAGTTCGCTCCTTACGGACAGCTAAAGACCATAATTAATATTCATCTTCAACTTTAAGAGACATCCTGATGGCTACATGTAAGGCTTCATTGTTTATGAAGCGATATCAGGCATGATTATTCTCCACCATTCAGGTTTCATATCTTGAAATGAATGGGATGATGGCGAAAACAAGTCGCGTTGGTTGTTGTCAAATATACCGCTTAGCAAAGCAGTTACCTGAGAGTCATCAATAGCACCGACCGAGGTGCCACACTGGGCGCAAAATGCTCTGGATGAAGCTGCTGATGAGCGGAACAGCGATGGTGCCCCCCCTTCGGCAGTCCATTCAACATCTGCGGAATCAAATTCAATCCATACTGCGGTGTGACAGCCAGTATGTTTCTGGCACATATCGCAGGAACAGGAATGAGGGGAAGAAGGATTTATCGCTGTGAATCTGATGAATCCACATAAACATCCACCTGACAATTTCATATCCATCGAGCCCTTGTAAAATGTTCAGAGAAACAAAGATAGCATCGACCGCTCCTTGCTCATAACACAACCTCAGCGCCAATGTTCGTATTAGATCTGTGCTGGGAGCGGACGTTGCATTCCAGCGATTATTTCTTAAGAATTAATGTTCGATTGTGATGAGGGCAAACACTATGCTACTCGATATGTTAAAAAGACTCGAATGTTCTCTTCATGGCAGCAGGCGGAAAGAACGGAAATGGCTTGAACAGATACTCCATGAGAAATTCAGCGAAATAACGCGCTCAGGTGTATTAGTTGATCGTGCACAGACTATTGAAGCCCTTTTGGGTGAAGATAACGTTCCAGCTATTCTTAGTAGTGATTTTCGGCTTATCAGCGCTGGAGATAATTTCGCAATATTGCACTACAGAACTGTCAATCCAGATGGTAGTCATGCATCCCTTCGTTCTTCATGCTGGGAAATATCTAAGAACGGGCAATGGAAATTGGTATTCCATCAGGGAACACCTGAGGCACAGAGCGTGTAGGTGTCAAATACAAAGTCCGCTCCTCGCTCGTAGCGGACCTTCAGTGTCACCGCCTTCGTCTGCTCTGTGCCAAAAGCGGAAGTTCGACTTTTTGTACAGATCCTCAAGACAACATTTTCTCCATGCCAAAAACTTTTTGAAAATATCGAATGGCGGAGACGTTGCACAAGTGTCAGACAGGCAGCCCCCGATCTTTCACAACCGTTTTCATAACCAGTGTTGAGGTAAGCCGCTGCACACCTGAGATATCAGAGAGTTTTTCATCATACAGCTCCTGAAAAGCCGGCAGGTCACGGGTGATAACATGAAGCAGATAATCGGGATCGCCAAACAGTCGCTGCGCCTGAATAATTTGCGGTATCTCCTCTACTGCTGCCTCGAAGGTGGCGACCGCCTGTCGGTCTCCCTCGCGCAGGGTGACGAAAACTATGGCTGAAAAGTTCAGCCCGAATCTGGCCGGATCCAGATGCGCCCGGTAGTCGCTGATTACCCCTTCCTGCTCAAGGGCTCTGACCCGGCGCTGGCATGATGACAGGCTGATCCCCACCCGTTCCGCCAGGTCAGTGAGCGAAAGCCGCCCGTCCTTCTGAAGTTCTGCAAGAATATTGCAGTCTGTTCTATCCATTCCTGAAAACCTCCCGCTTTGTCTCATTTTTTAAGCTGTAAATGAAAGCACATTCCGCTTACAAAGCGATATTCTTTCTTCAACTTTTAACGTATTCGTCAGGTAAAGGTTCCCCTAGATGCAGCTTTCTGACACTGATAAATGCCCGGTCAGCGATGGGGTCGATAAGGATTACGCCACATGTCACTGAGTATGTTCGCCGCCTTCTGGGCTGTTTCCGTGCTTTTCGTAATCACGCCCGGCGCCGACTGGGCTTACGCCATTTCAGCCGGCATCCGGGGACGCCGGGTTGTGCCGGCGGTTGCCGGCATGCTAAGCGGCCATCTTGTTGCAACGCTCATAGTGGCAGCGGGGGTCGGCTCAGTCATTGCAGGCACGCCGGGCGTACTGACGCTCCTTACCGTAGCCGGGTCGGCCTATCTGCTCTGGCTCGGCCTCGGCATGTTGCGCCATCCGACAGCACCGGCGGCGGGGCAGAATGATGATGCAGGCTCGCCACTGAAATGGGCGCTCAAGGGCTTTTACATCAGCGGGCTTAATCCGAAGGTTTTTTTGCTGTTTCTTGCCCTGTTGCTCCAGTTCACTGACGTCCACGCTGCCTGGCCGCTTCCACTGCAGATGATCGCGCTGGGGCTGGTGCATTTGATTAGCTGCGGCGTGGTCTACCTGCTTGTGGGGTATGGCTCCGGCACGGTGCTTGGGACGCGACCGCGCGCCGCACAGAATGTTAGCCGGATTTCGGGCAGCCTGATGATCATTATTGCGACCCTGCTGCTGGCAGAGCAGTTTCTCTGACGCATGGCCATAGAGGTTTATAACAACGCATCATGCAGCAGGGACTCTATGAATACACTCAACAGCCCGAGCTTTATGGTGTCCTGCAGGCCGAGCAATACAATTAGCGTTGCGAAAGCTGGTATTATCGCCCCCGCAACATCCTTCATCAACGTAACGAATTAGAAGAGAAAACCATGTCATCAGTCACACTGACACATCTGAAAAACCTCAAGCAGCGCGGCGAGAAAATCACCATGCTCACCTGCTACGACGCCACGTTTGCACACGAGCTGAGCACTGCAGGCGTTGAGATGCTTCTTATCGGCGATACGCTGGGGATGATCCTGCAGGGCCATGACAGCACCCTGCCGGTCAGGCTGGAAGATATGGTTTATCACACGGCCTGCGTTAAGCGCGGAAACAACGGCGGCTTCATCATAGCCGACCTTTCATTCATGACCTGTTCTTCGCCTGAGCAAGCACTGCACAGCTCCGCGCAGTTAATGCAGGCCGGTGCGCAGATGGTCAAGATTGAAGGTGGGGAATGGCTGTGCGACACAGTGCGTCAGCTGACGCGTAACGGTATACCAGTTTGCACCCATATTGGACTCACCCCTCAGTCGGTTAACGTCTTTGGCGGTTTTAAAGTGCAGGGACGTGACAGCCATCAGGCGGCCGCACTCGTCGACACCGCGAAAAAGCTTGAAGAAGCCGGCGCGGCAATGGTATTGGTTGAAGCCGTCCCCGCCTCGCTGGGCAGAGCGCTGAGCGGGGCTGTGTCCATACCAGTCATCGGCATCGGCGCTGGTCCGGATACAGATGGACAGGTTTTAGTGCTGCACGACATGCTCGGCCTGAGCATCACCGGCAGGGCCCCGAAATTTGTCAAAAATTTTATGAAAGGACAGCACGACATTCAGGGCGCGTTAAAAAGTTACATTGCCGCCGTCAAAGACGGCAGCTTCCCGGCGGCGGAGCACTGCTACTCAGAATAAGTTACAGATGCAGCCGCTAATATAAGCGGCTGCATCTGTAATCTGGCTAAAGAGACTAATCATCGACGTTCGCTTCTCGCTCACAGTGGACTTTCTGCTCAGTGAATCCGTCCACTCCGTGCCAGGAGCGGACATTATGAAAAGAGTAGTTTCGCGGCTTGAGGGCACTCCAATCTCAGCTTGAGAAATCCCCCTGAGGTGACAAATATTCTGCTGCTTGCTATACCTGTCGGGCTGTAAACCTCAAGAATTCAGCTATTCTTCGAATACCGCCATGACGCTGCCGACATTCTGTATGTGGGCACTGAACCGATCGCCGGGCCGCGCGGTTACCATCGGTCCCAGCGCACCGGTGAGAATGACGTCGCCACTCTTTAATGGAGTACCACGCCTGAAGAGTTGGCGGGCGAGCCAGACGGCTGCATTCACTGGGTGCCCCATGCACCATCGACCATGCCCATCCGATACCTGTTTACCATTTCGAAAAAGCGTCATAGAACTGTCAGCAAGGTCGATGTTCTTCAGCAATGTTGGCTGAGATCCGGCGACGTAAAGTGCAGCAGCGGCATTGTCCGCTACGGTATCCGTTATGCGGATGTCCCAGTCATGATAACGGCAGTCAACAACCTCCAGCGACGCGGCGGCAAATTCAGTTGCGCGTAACACGTCAGTAAAGGTAATGCACTCATGATTAAGATCCTGCCCTATGACCAGCATTATCTCAGCTTCAATCCTTGGTGCGATTAGCTTTCCTGCAGGTATAAGCCCGCCATGTCCGATTTCCATGTCTGCGAACAGAGTGCCAAAATCTGGCTCTGATACTTTAATCTGCTGCTGTACAGCCGTCGAAGTCAGCCCGATTTTTCGCCCGCTGATGCGGCGGCCAGACGCAATATGAGCTGCAATATTGTGTTGCTGTACCGCGTAGGCTGTATCAATATCGGTATCACCTATGAGATTTCTTATCGGCTCACAGGGCTGTCCCTGTTCTTCGGCTATCCGCAGGCGGTCTGCCGCCTCTGTAATAAGCATTTGCTGGTCCAGCACTATTACCTCCTGTCAGTCTTCGGATTATTTCGCTGCGAAGCATTCAACTTCAACCTTTGCATTCATCGCCAGGCCACTAACCGCAACCGTGCTTCTGGCCGGAAGGTGGTCAGGTTTGAAATAATCTTTGTAGACGCCGTTGAAAGAAGGAAAATCTTTCATATCACTGAGGAAGACGGTGCACTTGATGACATCATCCATCTTATAACCCTGAGAGGTAAGAACCTGACTGATATTGTCCATGGTCTGGCGGGACTCTGCTGTGATACCGCCCGAGATCAGCTTTTGAGTAGCCGGAACTAACCCGACCTGTCCTGACAAATAGAGGGTTTCATTAACCTTTACCGCCTCAGAGAAAGGTAAATCGCCTTTAACAACGACTCCGTGATTTGGTCGTGAAACATCAGCATTTGCCTGACCGATCTGTAACGTAAGTAAAAAACCTGCAATTAACACTCTGGTTTTCATCATATTTCCTTTTCTGAGTTTTAGGAAAGCTGTACATCTGCTCAATTTCTGCAGGCTGTCGATGCTCAATCGTGTCTTCTGGTAGTAAGTCCTTCATCCTGTATGCAGTGTGATAACCGCGAATACTTGTGCCACCCGTTACTCTTCAAAGTCCCCGTAAGCAGATGACAGGTTAACCACAGGTACGATATCCGGACCGGATAAATGGGTACAGACCCAATAAAATCAATATTGATGGACACAGATTAAGGCTGCAGGAATAAAGGGACGCGAAGAAAGCATGTATACACTCAGCAGGCAAAAACTGGGTTAAGGTCTCAGGGCTGAGTAACTCATGCGCCTCTACAGTTTTGCAGCTTACTTTCCATCTCTCTAAGTGAGCAGTATTACGAAGCCCTCTGAAGGGCAACGTAATAAATGGCTTAAAGCCTGATATGAGGCTCAGAGGAATATTTTCGGTGAGCAGTTTGTTTACCGTCCGCGCACCACGCAGGAATTTACGTTAACCGGAAAAAGAAGAAGCGTCAGAATTAACCCACTCAGGTATGCACTTCATCATCATTCCTGCGCAATGATCGCTTTGCCTGGCGGCTGGCCAGTTCTCCAAGTTTTTGTATTCCGCTGACATACTGATCGGTTAGTTCGAAGCAGACGGCAAGCCGCAGGCAATGACTGAACGCTTTATTTCCTGAGCATAATAACCCAGGCATGCAAATGATTTTTTCATCTAAAGCCGCATGAAACAGATCCAGCGTATCAACGTCACGGGGCAGCTCCAGCCAGAGAATGAAACCGCATTGAGGGCGGCTGACACAGGTCCCTTCCGGAAAGTGACGGGATAAGAGGGCCCTGACGGCATCAATCTGTTCGTTGTAACGTTTCCTGAGAAACCGCAGGTGCAGATCGTAACCACCGTTTTCCAGAAACAATCCCAGCGTTTCCGTCAGCAACCCGGGTTCGGCAACTGTGGAGGTAAACTTCATCTGTCGGGCAATGTCCCGAAAACGCCCCGCTTCGAGCCAGCCAATCCGGAAGTCTGGTGCCACTGTTTTGGTATAGCTGGCGCACACCATCACCCATCCATCCGTATCAAATGCTTTGATATTCGGTACAGGAGACTGCCCGTACTGGAGCTCGGCATACATGGCGTCTTCAATAATTGCTACTTCATAGATGTGACCCATTGTCGCAAGGCGCCTGCGATTTTCTTCCGGCATGGTGAAACCCAGCGGGTTGTGGCCGCTGGGAATAGTTATTACTGCAGAGACATCTCCCTTTTTTAAAATTTCTTCCAGACTGTTGAGGCACATACCCGTCTGAGGATGAGTAGGTATTGCCACCGCTTTTCTTCCCATTTCTTCCAGCATCGGATAAAGGTTATAAAATGTGGGAGTTTCAACCGCTACGCTGTCGCCGGGCTTTGTTGAGGCTCTTACTGCCAGATTCAGTGCTTCCATTGCACCATGGGTGATCAAAATATCTTCAGCGGATAACAACATCCCCATATGTGTACCACGGCGGGCAATCTGAGATCGCAGGCGTTCGGAGCCCGGGGGAAGCACATAAGTTGACTGTAGATGGGGGGAATTCCTCATAACGTGTGAAGTCAGTTTTTTTATCCTGGTAACGGGATAAAATCCTTCACCAGAAGGGCAAGCAAGAGCAAGGTCGGTGTATTCCACTTTTTGCTGGTTCTGCAAAATGAGTGAAAGAAGCCGGCTGATACCGGAAAGTGGCAGTGTATTGTCAACGGCGCTGGGATTATGGACAGTTCTGAGTTCAGGCAGCGTGGTGCTGACAAAATACCCAGCCTGAGGGCGGACCAACAGGATCCCCCGATCTTCCAGGAGTCTGTAGGCGGTTTTAACCGTATTAATGCTCACATTGTGTGTATGCGCATATTCCCTTATCGACTGAATACGCTCCCCGGCTTTCAACAATCCGGTGCTGATTGCCCGGACAATGTCCGCAGCGATTTGTTCATAAAGATGCATGGGTAAATATCGTTTCAGCTGATAATCAGTAACTGATAATTGTGTCTTTTCTTTCTCAAAAATGAAACTCCGTACAGGCAATTAAACACTAACTGTGCCCATATAAAATCAATGCCCCTGTGTCTGTACCCATCCCCTCACAGGGTGTAGCATCGGGCAATACTGATTACTATTTCTCTTTGAAGGTAAATTATGGCCAGCGTTGCTTTTCGCCAGGTTGATGTCTTTACGTCTGTCCCATTTCGGGGTAATCCGGTTGCCGTAATCATGGATGCGCGTGAGCTATCATCCGTGCAGATGCAGGAAATTGCCCGCTGGACCAACCTTTCTGAAACCACATTTGTACTGCCCCCGGAAAGCGAAGACGCGGACTATAAAGTCCGAATTTTCACGCCTGAAAGCGAACTCCCTTTTGCTGGCCATCCTACTATTGGTACGGCCTGGGCTCTTATTGAGTCGGGTATAGTTAATGCAATAAACGGGTTAGTGGTGCAGGAATGCGCTGCGGGCCTGATTAATCTGACAGTTGCCAAAGACGCGACAGGGTTCGTATCGATCGCATTCGATTTACCTGAACCTGATGTTACAGCACTCACAGAGATGCAGGTTGACCGTCTGGAAGCACTGCTTGGATGCACACTGGACCGTTCGTTGACCCCCGCGCTGGTAGACGTGGGTGCAAAGTGGATTGTCGCCCACGTAAATGATGCCGCCGCGGTGATCGGAACCGCACCGGAATACGAAAAACTCGGCGAACACGATTTAGAAATGGGCGTGACAGGTATCTGTATTTACGGTGAGTATGCCGATGAGGCCGGGCTGAATATTGAGGTCAGGTCATTCGCACCGGCATGCGGAGTTAACGAGGATCCCGTCTGTGGAAGCGGAAATGGCAGCGTTGCGGCATTTATGCGCCATCACGATGTGAAATTACCGGAAAACGGGCTGGTGCTTTCCTCACAAGGACGGGTTATTGGACGAGACGGAAAGCTGCAGCTGAGCATTGAAAGCGGTAAAATTCGCGTGGGTGGAAGCGCAGTAACCTGTATCAAAGGCACATTCAACTACTGATTTTCCTGCAGAAACAGAATCGCGGTAAAAGGAGATAGCATGTCGCAGGAAAATACGGGCAGACTGGCAACATTTAGTACCCGCCAGCTGATAATGACCATTTTATTTTTTGTCATCCCTCCTCTGTTCTGGGCTGGAAACTATATTGTGGGCCGGGCAATAAGAAATGATGTCCCCCCCGTAACATTAACCTTTGTGCGCTGGTTAATTGCACTGGCGATCGTTCTTCCCTTTGCGACACCGCACATCATACGTGATTACAGACAGTATATTCAGCACCCACTGAGGATAATCGCTGTATCACTGAGCGGCATAGCAGTCTTCAGTCTTCTGGTTTATTACGGGCTGCATTACACGTCAGGGACAAACGCGCTGTTACTGAACTCATGTGTTCCCGTGCTCATCACATTATTTTCGTGCCTTTTTTTTAAAGCCCGGCTGAATCATCTACAGATGATTAGCGTTATCATTTCGTGCTGCGGTGTATTAACGATAATCCTTAAAGGCGACCTCAGTGCGCTTTTCCACCTTGAGTTCTCTTCAGGTGATCTGCTGCTGCTTGCGGCCATGGCGTGCTTTGCTTTCTATACACTTTGGCTTCGAAAGTTGCCCGCAGATATCAATAAACTGGGGTTGCTGGGGATGCAGGTGATAATTACGCTGATTGCTATTACACCTCTTTTTTTCCGGGAGTACTTTTATGGCACTCAGGTCAACTGGAACTCTGTGACCATTTCGGGAGTGATTTTTCTTGGCATATTCCCTTCATTTGTATCGTATCTCTTCTATGGCTGTTGTGTTGAAGCTGTGGGTGCTTCCCGGGCGGGATTGAGTATCCACCTGATCCCTGTATTTGGTGTGGTGCTTTCAGTGATCTTTCTGGGTGAGCACATACAGCTCTTTCACATTATGGGTATCAGCATAATCCTCTCAGGCGTAGGTCTGGCAAACGTTAAGCAAAAAGGTAGACATTCATGACTCGTGAAATTTTTTATTCTGCAGAACTGCCTGTTCCGGTCGGCCCTTTCCCTGCAGGCGCTGCATACGGAAACCTTGTTTACCTGTCCGGCTGTGTGGGTCAGATCCCGGAAACTGGTGAACTCGCTGGAGAGTCTATTCAGGAACAGGCCCACCAGGCGTTGAAGAATATTTTTTCTGCAGTTAAAGCCGGCGGAGGCACACCCGAAACAATCATCAAAGTGAACTGCTACCTGCTCTCGATGAACGACTTTGCGCCATTCAACGAAGTTTACAAAGAATTCTTTAATGGGAACCAATTTCCGGCAAGAACCTGCATTGCGGTTGCCGAACTGCCGCTGAATGCACGCGTGGAAATTGAAGCCGTGGCATTCAGACCCTGAACTCTTAATAAATTGCTGAGCCTGAATTGAGTAAGGAGATAGTTATGAGCGTAGAACGTGTACGTGCTTTTCTTGAAAAGAAAGGGGCTGCTTTAACCGTAACAGAACTTAAAGATTCCACAGCTACGGTTAGTCAGGCCGCTGAAGCCTTTAACGTGCAAGCCGGTCAGATAGCAAAATCTCTGTCGTTTCGGGTAAATAGCGGCGTGATTGTGCTGGTGATGGCGGGCGACCGTCGCTTGAACAACAAAAAATTTAAGGATTATTTCGGCGTTAAAGCGCGCATGCTGCCGTCAGAAGATGTTCTGGATGCTACAGGATTTGCTCCCGGAGGCGTCAGTCCGCTGGGTATCAAGCCAGAGGTCGCTGTGTTTTGCGATGAGAGCCTGAAGAATTATAACGTGGTCCTGCCGTCTGGCGGCAATAGCCGTTCAGGTGTCAGGATTTCACCTGATATACTTGCGAATATTACCGGTGCCATCTGGGTAGACTTGTGCGGAGAGTAGTACTGTACGCATAAAAATATTATCCAGCCAGCATCCACAATAATAATCTGCGGTGACAGCGGGAAACGTCTACTTATTGATTGCAAGCAGATGTTTGCATATAAGTGTTACAGGAACACCCTAACTTTTTATAAATAAGCTATATATCATAGTGGTTGATTTTCAGGCCGTAAAGTTAGATTCCAGGGGTGAGCTACTTCCGGTTAGCTGGGAGCTACTCTGCATAAATATCCGGGTTCAGGTACATCTGAACCTTATATTTTCGTCGCTTCACAACATCACGATGTGAAGAGTGATAAAACCAATATGAAATACTTTATCTGATTATGACCATTGAGCTTTCAGGAGTCGCGATGATATTTTCCGGTGATAAATTTTTTTGGTGTTGGGGTACTGACAACTTACGATTTTGCTGTTCTCGTCCCAGGCGACGATAAGAGTTTGCGTTTATTCCGGGGGAAGCGTTCTATCATACATCTCCGGATACCCGATCTCTGAGACTTTCGTTTTCAACCGCCACTGAAAGTGATCTTGTCCTGGCTGTATTACGGTTAAAACAGTCTCTGTGATTATCACCCAGGAGCGTCGGAAGCAGTTGTTATTTTACTGGCTCTATCTCTGAAAGGAACATATCCCTGAAACCTAAACATTTACTGCTTATCCAGGCAGGAACTCCACCGGAAGCTATTCGGGACGCTCAGGGCGACTTAAGCAGCTGGTTTGCCGAACTGTTCAGACATCACGTGGAGTCCTTTGAAATAAAGCGCGTATTTGAAGGAGAAAGTCTGCCTCCGCCTCATGCTAATACCGTTGCAGTCATCAGTGGCTCATGGTCGATGGTCACAGAACGGCTGGTATGGAGTGAATACGTTGCTGAGTGGGTACGTAAGGCGGTAAGCCTTAATGCACCCGTTTTTGGCGTCTGCTATGGTCATCAGTTAATGGCGTATGCGTTGGGCGGTACGGTGGGATGGTTGCCTTCAGGACGGGAAACAGGCACCAGGCGGGTTAATCTTACGCACGCGGCAGCGGAAGAGCCGCTTCTGAAAGGCTATCCTAATGGCTTTAATGCACACCTGACACATCTGCAGACCATTCTTTCGTTGCCACCCGGAGCAGTCTCTCTGGCCACGTCTTCACAGGATGCCAATCAGATAGTCCGGTATGGTAGCCATGCGTTTTCCACACAGTACCATCCCGAATTTACCACGCGCATCAGCAGAGGTCTGATTGCCTGTCGAGCCGGAGTTCTGAGTGACGAAGGCTATGACGTGAAGCAGATGCTGAACGAGGTGGTTGACACGCCAGAAGCCACGGAAGTTTTGCACCGCTTCCTGGACCGATACTTCAAAAACCCTGAATCACCTATTTGTCCATAACCCACAGAGAGAACCATAATGCCTTATGTAAATATTAAAGTGACCGGCGGAAGCGAAGCGCCTTCACAGGAACAGAAGTCGGAAATTATTCGTGAAGTTACCTCCTTGCTCGCCCGGGTACTCAACAAAAATCCTGCCAGCACGGTTGTTATCATTGACGAAGTTTCCATGGATAACTGGGGCCTGAATGGCGAAAGCGCCACGGTACGGCGTGCCAGACCCTCAAATACCGAAACAGAGAGTTCCTGATGAAAAAGTTAGGTTTGATTGGCGGCATTGGTCCTGAATCAACGCTTATTTATTACAAAAAACTGGTCTATGGGGCTCAACAGCGAACGGGAGAGCATTTCTATCCTAATCTGACTATTGAGAGCCTGAACGTATTTGACGTGCTCCGCTTTTGTCAGGAAAAGGATTACGCTGGTCTGACGCGTTACATGATGGAGGGGGTAAATAACCTTATTTCCGCTGGGGCCGAGCTGATTGCCCTTACCGGGAATACTCCTCATATCATCTTTGATGAGTTACGCGCTCGTTCTGCAGTACCGATGATCAGCATTGTCGAGGCGGCAAGTGAATGGGCAACAAAAGAGAAAATCAGCAGAGCAGGTCTGCTGGGCACCGCCTTCACCATGCAAGAAGAGTTTTTCAAAAAACCTTTTGTACAGGCAGGCACTGCCATTGTGACTCCTGTGGAAAGTGAGATGCACTATATCGCAGAAAAAATTTCTTCTGAACTCGAGCATGGTATTGTTCGCCCAGAAACACAGAGATCCTTCCAGCGCATTGTCAACAGGATGGTGGAAGATGAAGCCATTGATGCTGTCATACTGGGCTGCACGGAGCTCCCTTTAGTGTTTAAAAAATGCAACCTTTCGGTTAGGGTACTCGACACGCTTGAAATACATACTCAGGTCTTGCTCAGAGAAGCCTTTCTTTAACACGAAGTACATCTGCCCTATGCTGCATGAAGGCAGCATAGGGCAGAACGGTTAAACGGACTATTGGGATGTAAGAAAAACTCGTCGAACAGACTGTTACAGGTGCCGGATCCTTCGGCGAAGGCAACTTTTACAGAGTATTTATCAGGATGATTGGTATGAATTCATTTTCATACCGTCGCAGGGTAAGGAAATAACAATCGAGAACCAAACCAGAAAAGATCCCGTCAGTTATGATTTTTGTTAAGTGGTTTCACGATACGGCTGATAATGTCCAGATCAATCTCTGTACCGTCATTAATTGCCCACCGTATAAAACTACTGCCTTCCATTAAGCTTAATATCTGGAAGGCTTTCTGACGCGTATCACCTTCTCGGAACAGCTCTCCATCAGCAATTCCCTTCTCGATTGTCTTTTCTAGCCATTCGAGTTGAATATGCAAATACTTACGTGTCAATTTTTGCATCTTGTCAGGCAGAACGGCCATTTCTGCAGCTAATGCTCCACACAGAGGGAGCATTCCTTCGGACATTGCGGCTTTGAATAAAGCAGCGAATGCACTAAGTCGCCCAAACGCATCGGGGTATTCGCACTCGATTTTCCGGAAGTCAATTATCGACCGCTCAATGTAAGTCTCAACGATGATCGCACCAAGGTCTTCTTTTTTTGGAAAATGATGATGAATGCTGGCTTTACGAATCCCCACCATTTTTTCCAGGTCCGCATAGCTGAATGCAGCATAACCTCTGGAGCGTAACATATACTCTGCTGAGTTTATTAATGATTGTCGGGTATCAGTTGACATCTTGGATTGTTACCTGTGTTGGCTTTGTAACAACTTACTATGGTATCACTTATTTTAGATAAATTTCAGCCATTGATAGTGGTTGCCTGTACTCATCTTACTTTTTCCTTTGTACCAGCATCATGACAACTTTTTGTGTTGCAGAGAAAAAATTCGGAGATGCAATCTGATTGTATCTCCGAATGAGTGGCCATTAATTACTGACCCGGCTATCACAGGCCGTCGTAGGCATCCAGAGTTTTTCCCGAGTAGACATATGCTGCACCTGCATTCAGGGCGATAGCGGTACCCAGTGCTGCAGCCACTTCTTCCTTAGTAGCACCTGCTTTTTTTGCTGCTGCTACATGTGCGGTAAGACAGCCATCACACCGTGTAGTTACCGCTACGGCTAAAGAAATAAGCTCGTGTGTTTTTGCATCCAGAACATTGTTTTCGCGAGTAGCGGTTTCAAGGTTATGGATAGCTTGTGCAACGGGCTTATTGCTTTTTGCAAAGTTGCCAACGCTCTTGACGAGCTCAGATAATTTAGTACTCCATTCACTACTCATTTAACACCTTTTAACGAAGTTGAATTTTATTTGCCCAGTTTGCGTGCGGCCATGACACCACCGTCCACATCCCAGACAGCCCCGGTAACCCAGGACGCTTTAGTGGAGAGAAGGAACATGATCGTTTCGGCAACATCACGAGAACTCCCGTTTCGCCCAAGAGGATGGAAACTGTTAAAACCCTGTAATGCACCTTCCAGTTGCTCTCCCGGGATAAAGCGTTCAAAAATTTTGGTTTCTACAATTGCCGGACTGACGGAATTCACACGGATACCATGTTCGGCAAGTTCCGCTGCCGCATGACGTGTCAATGCATCCAGCCCGGTTTTGGCCATGGAATAGGCAGATGCTGTAACTGATTCAATTGCCTGGCGAGCTGCAACAGCAGTCACATTGACGATTGAACCGGTTTTATGTTGAGCCACCAGTGACGCTGAGACTTGTTGTGTAATAAAGAAAATTGCGCGGTTAAAATCAAGAAAGTTGCTGTAGTCTTCGACTGTATGCTCAAGAAATGATTTGGGATAATAAATTCCGGCCGAGTTGACAAGCATATCAATGTCATTGTGCTCACTTGCCAGTGTTTCAAGTAACGCCTGTACACTGTCAGCGCTGGATAAATTGGCAGTCAACGCGATAACTTTGTCTTCACCAGCTATGCCTGCCAACATCTGCCGGGCTGCTTCGGCTTTTTCTGCCCGATTGCCAACAATGACAACTGACCCGCCTTGCTCAGCAAACATTCTGGCAGTTTCTAAACCGATTCCGCTTGTACCTCCATTGACCAGAAGCTTATGACCTTCAAATTGTTTATCGTGCATGATTTCACCTTTTTATATAGAAAAGTTTACAGGCAGCCTATCTACCAGTAGGTAGGCTAAATTAATTGACTGAAGTGACAATGTCAAGGTACGCCTCTGGCCAGAACGCTAGGGAGTTTAATCCTGGAGTAACTACATTGACTTTGACGCTTAATCTTTATGCTGCTTGTTTTCGTAACTCAGGGAAGCAGGAAAGACTTTCTGATAGTCAGAGGGAGTTGCATATAGAAACATTCATTCCCGAGGGGGTAAAAAGCTATAAACGGGGTTACTGTCTGAGAATCGGGTAACACTCTGTTTCGCAATATGCAGGCTTTGTGAACGTGCAGAGTGAAACGGAGAAAATTAATAATTTTCCTGGTGAACTTAAGACGCCACTCATGCCGTTTTTTTCCTGAATGTGCAAAAGCTGAATTTCATCGCTTATTGAAACTAAGCTTAATTTCAGTAAACCTCTGTGAAGGGGCAGCTAAGCCGCCCCTGTGAAAAGTAATTAGCTTAAATCTTCACCATTCGAGGCGATAACTTTTTTGTACCATCCAAAGCTTTTTTTACGGGAACGTTTGAGAGTACCGTTACCTATATCATCCTGATCAACGTGAATAAAGCCATAACGCTTGGACATTTGCGACGTGCTGGCGCTGATCATATCGATAGGCCCCCACCAGGTATAACCAAACAGATCGACACCATCAGCAATGGCTTCCTGCATCTGTTCGATGTGCAGTCGCAGGTAATCAATACGATAATCATCCTGAATCTGACCATTACTGTCCGGAACATCCACGGCACCAAGACCATTTTCCGCCACAAACAGGGGTTTCTGATAGCGGTCATATAACTGGTTCAGCGCCAGTCTAAGTCCTTTCGGGTCAATCTGCCATCCCCAGTCGCTTTCTGGCAGATACGGATTGCGAATCCCTCCAGTGATCAGATTCCCTTTTACACCTTCCAGTTTTTCAGGGTGTGCACTGACAGTACTGGACATGTAATAACTGAAGGACACGAAATCGACAGGGTACTGACGCAATATTTCATCGTCGCCGCGCTCTTTTTTCAGTACAACCCCTTTTGCAGCAAACATTCTGTCTGTCCAGGCAGGATAAGCCCCCCTCGCCTGAACGTCGCTGAAGAACAGGGAAACACGTTGTGCATCTTCGCATGCCTGAATATCGTCAGGGTGACAGGTATGGGGATACAGGATCTGATAGCTGATCATGCAGCCCACTTTCGACTCTGGAATAATCTCGTGGCAGGCCTTCGTGGCAAGGGCACTGGCGACGAACTGATGGTGCGCCCCCTGGTACTTGGCCTGCTCAAGAGCCGGATGATTTTCTTCGATAACACCGACGCTGACGTACGGGTGGTGTTTAACGCAGTTGATTTCGTTAAACGTCATCCAGTATTTCACTTTATGGCGATACCGTTTAAAGACGGTAGTGGCAAACCGCAGATAAAAATCAATCACCTGACGGTTTGGCCAGCCACCGTATTCCGTAACCAGTGTGAGGGGCATTTCGTAATGTGAAAGCGAGACAACGGGCTCAATATTATGGCGGCGCAGTGTGTCGAACACCCGGTCATAGAACGCCATCCCGGCTTCATTCGGCTCGGATTCGTCACCACGCGGGAAGAGTCGAGTCCAGGCAATCGACATACGGAAGCATTTAAACCCCATTTCGGCAAAGAGGGCAATGTCCTCTTCATAATGGTGATAGAAGTCATTGCCTTTGCGCTTAGGATAATATTTTTTGCTGGCAGGATCCTGCGCTTCGGCCACCTGGGCATGCGTCATTCCGGCCCACTGATCCAGCCATGTTTCTTTCGGTGCATTAATATCAAAGATAAAGACATCGGAGGCTGATAAACCTTTGCCATCGGCGTCATGCGCGCCTTCCAGCTGATTGGCCGCCGTGGCGCCGCCCCAGAGAAAATTATCCGGAAATGATTTAGTAAATGTCACTTATTCCCCCTTACACAGCTGCTGCTGTCAGTTTCAAAAAAGCCTCACGTGGTTCCACGTCATTTTGTGATATCAGGCTAATGTCGTCATAACATTCGGTATTGGTCACAATGATGATAATGCTCGGATCGATGTTATCCGCATGTAATGCATCAAGATCGAAGCTGATAAGCGGCTCACCCACGCTGACAGGCTGGTCATCGTCAACATGCCGTGTAAAGCCTTTCCCGTTCAGCTTGACGGTATCGATGCCAATATGAATCAGAATCTCAGCGCCGGATTCGCTCTCCAGCGTGATGGCATGATTAGTGGCAAACACCGACCCCACCCGACCATTTACTGGCGAAACCAGCTGGCCATTGACCGGGACGATGGCAATGCCTTTGCCAAAGACCTCATCGGCAAATACCGGATCGCTCACCTCCGAAAGCGGAATCAGTTTCCCTTCGGCCGGTGCATACAGTCGTTCGCCCGCCGTAACGCTGACACGGCTAATACCCGCCTGCACATCTGTAGCCGGGGTTGTTACCGTATCGGTTTCAGCCACTGTATCCGGCTGAACTTCAACGGCCTCCTCAAAGCCAAGCAGTACCGTCATCAGAGCGGCAACGGCGAAAGCCAGTGCGATGCTGGCCAGCGCCCATCCGAATCCCTCGCCGGCAAGGGCTGGCAAACCTGACAAACCGCTTAACGCATACGCATACGCCTTCACGCCCATGGTCATTGCCAGACACCCGCCAGCCGCACCGCCAATCAGTGCTGCGGCAAACGGTTTTTTGAAGCGGATGTTGATGCCGTACATTGCGGGTTCAGATACGCCCATCAGTGCACTGAAAGAGGTCGACAGAGCCAGAGTCCGGGTCTTCTTGTTGCGGGAGCGAAGGAATACCCCGAACGCAGCCCCGGCCTGCCCAAAATTTGCAACAAACATGAGGGGCTTGATGGGATCGAAGCCCAGGCGTGTGATGTTATTGATCATGATGGGGACCAGCACATAGTGCATACCCGTAATAATCATCAGGGATAACGTTCCGCCCACCACAATCCCGGCGAGTGGCCCCATATTTTCTACAAGCCAGATGATCCCGCCGGAAAGAGAATTGCCGATAAAAATCCCGGCCGGGCCAATGAAAATAAGCATCACCGGCGCCACAACCATCAGACTCATCAGAGGGGAAAACATCATTCGTATGGAAGCGGGAATGACACGATTGAAGAAGCGTTCAACGTAGCTCAGCAGCCAGATTGAAAACAAAATTGGGATGACGGAATTAGCATAAGAAACAGGAGAGACTGTTAACCCGGCAAAGGCAACAGCATCACCTGACTTCAGCAATGCAGTCAGTGTCGGATGAAAGAGCACGGCCGCAAGTGCAACGGAAAGATACGGATTTGCGCCAAATTTCAGACCAGCACTGAAGGCCAGCACCATCGGTATAAAGTAGAACACACCATCACTGATGGCTGTCATGATCTGATAGGTCTGATTAGAGGCAGTCACCCAGCCAAAGGTGATGAAAAGAGATAAAACACCCTTCAGAATACCGGCTCCGGCGATAGCCGGTATAATGGGGGAAAAAATGCCGGAAATCACTTCGAAGGCCTGGGAAACAGGATTGCGGCGCTTTTCCTCAACCTTTTCGTCCGTCTTGGCCTCAGATGCAAGGCGAGGGAGCTCCTCCTGTATTGCTTTGAGAACCTGCGTGACCTTATTACCAATAATGATCTGGAACTGATCGCCTGACAGATTAACGCCCATAACGCCATCGAGCTGCATCAACGCCTCACGATCGGGCTTGTCGTTATCTTTCAGGTTAAATCGCAGGCGCGTAATGCAATGAAAAACTGAATTGATGTTTGTATCGCCACCAAGAAGCGCAATAATTCTGCGCGCGGTATGTTGATAATCCACAGAAATACTCTCCAGATTTAGGACAACAGCTGTCCGTTCACAAACGCCGGTATTAACCGGACACCTTGCTTCCTCTGGGGTTTGCCTGATTTAACAGTAACAAGCCTAAATGGAATTTTTTTGACGGTTTAATACGTTGCCGATATGAACCGTCAGGTACAACTTCTCCGAACCACTCATTTCATGGTTGTAATTCTTCGCCACAAATTCGCTTATGGCCTGAACACATTCCAGGGTCTTTTCATAACGTTTGGGCATCTGCTCAAACAGTTCTGCATCATCGTTATTAAGAATTTCGCCAGCCATAACCCGCTGGGCAAAGAATTTTAAATGCGTAACAAACCGCTGATAATTCAGGCTTTGCTCGTCAATGCTTATTGCAAACCAGTATTTCACGATGTTCTGAATCTGGAAGATAAGCCGGGTCATCTCCATGACCTGGCCATCCGGAACATTCATTGAGGCGTTTACGACATGAAGCGTGATACTGCAGGCTTCCGCGTCTGGCAAGAGTTGCCCGGTGCGTGAGGCAATAAGTGCAAGTGCCTGGCGCCCAACAAGATATTCTTTACGGTATAAATGACGAACCTCCCACTCAAGTGGGTTATGTATTTCAAGCCCTTCAGCTTGCCGTTTGAGTGCAAAATTCAGATGGTCTGCCAGCGAGACGTATAGTGCATCGCTCAGGGTATAACCCAAAGTATTGCGTGCCAGTGTGACGATATCATCAGTCAGCTGAATCAACTCCACCGGCACTTCGTTAAGTAACACTTTGAAGCGATCCGCAACGGAGCCTTCAGACAGGCTGAAAGTCTTCTCCACGTTCTTCTGGATGACGGGATCGCCTACCCGGGCATTAAATCCCAGTCCTCTTCCGGTCAGGATAAACTCTGCTCCGCTGGCATCTGAAACGCTGACGACATTGTTATTCAGTATCTGTTTGATGATCATCGCCAACTCCACAAACGCAAAACGGGCAAAACATAATTACAGCCAGGGAATCCCCTGTAGCTGCATTTACGTTTTGCCCGCCGAACGGTAACAAGCTGTATCTATCCTGCAACGATATAATCCCTGCTTATGAACAGTCAAGAAAACGAAACTCTGGTCCGCTCCTTTCATTCAAAAGTGTGATCTCTATCTAACTACAATCCTGTGGTGCCGGAACTACTACTCAGTTAGTAGCTATTATCCAGACTGACATTAGCTACTGTCCGATAATGTACAGATAACCTGAAAGTGTAAACATTGAAATCACCGTTGATACCAGTACGCATTTCGATGTTGTTGAGGCTTCGCGCCGGTAAAACTCAGCCAGCATAAACGGCCCTGTACCTGTGGGTAATGCCGCCAGTAATACTGACGTATGTACCAGTAAGGGGGATAAGTTAAATACGCATGCGGTAATCCACCACGTCAGCGCAGGCTGGATTAACAGCTTAAGAACCACTAACAGTGTCACTGTCATATTTTCATTGCTGGTTTTTTTGGCTGGCTCGCCTGCCAGGAACAACCCCAGCGCGATGAGCGCACAGGGTGAAGCCGCTCCCCCAAGTAGTTTCAGGAATACCTCAACTGAGCCGGGAAGAGTCCAGCCCGATACCGGGATATAAATGGCAACAATCGGCGAAACAAGCAACGGATTTTTCATCAGGGATTTTGCCACCCGGGCAAATATTATACGCCGTCTGGTTTCTCCCTGAAGCCCGGTTTCAATGATGATAATCCCGATACCAAACAGAACGGTTACGGTCAGAATTGTGGCGATAAGGGTAGGAGCGAGCGCTCCGTGGCCTAAAAAAGCTGTAACCAGGGGAAAGCCAATAAATCCGGTGTTCGCATAGCCAGCATTCAGCGCATCAATTGCTGCATCTGCGAGATGGAGGGTGCGTCTCAACTGTATAAAAAGAGTAAGGAAAAACACCACCATCATACCTGCTGAGAAGGAAAAAACGAACGCAGGCTGAGCGAGATCGACCCATTTGGCACTGGCAATAATATCAAAAAGCAAAGCCGGTAGTGCCAGATAAACAACAAACCGGTTCAGTTCGCTCAGCGCGTTCTCACCCAGGATTTTCAGTTTACGGGCCAGCCAGCCCACAAGGATAAGAGCAAATATAGGTAGTACAACATTGAGAGTGGACAACATGAACAGGACTCAGAAAGTATAAAAAACTAATCTAAACGTCTTGTATTATCTAATCCAATGCCTTTTTATGTGTAACCCTATACCTTAAAGGTATCACGCGATGTCCGGATTCAGGCAGTTATATTATTTCACCATTCTTGCAGAACATCTTAATTACGGCAGAGCCGCAAAAGCACTCAATATTACGCAGCCCCCGCTAAGTCGCCAAATCACTTCTCTGGAGGATATGCTGGGTGTGCAATTATTTGAACGCCACCACCATGGCGTTTCACTGACAGAGGCTGGCGAGACGTTTTACGCCGACGCCCGGGCCGTTATCAGTGCGTACGAACTGGCATGCCGTAACGTTCGTCAGATAGCTGCGGGAGAAAAAGGTAAATTGTCTGTGGGTTTTATGATGCACGCTGCCTATTCGACAATTCCGGAACTTACGAAGTGCGTTGTTACTGATTATCCAGACCTTCGCCTAATATTGCAGGAAGTCACGCCCGCCACGCTGGTTGATGCTGTTCTGGATGGGAAATACGATGTGGGGCTTGTCTTTAATCCCGGCCCGGTACGTTTTTTAAAAAGCCTTACAATACGGTGTGAAAAACTCTGTCTGGCAGTCAGTAAAAACCACTGGCTGGCGAAAAAGAAAATGGTTAATGCGGGGCAGCTCCGGAACGAACCGCTAATCGCCACCCCGCACTCCGTTGCTCCTGTGTTACGTGAAATGATTGATCTCTTTCTGCGTCAGCATGGTGTTGACCCCTACTATCGACTGGAAACGCAGTTGCAACAGACCATTATCAGCCTTGTTGCAGAAGATCTGGGTGTGGCACTGGTACCCGAATCAGTAAAAAAAGTCCATTATGCCGGAGTCGTCTATCTTGAGGTAGAACAGAGCCCTGCTATCGAACAAGTCCTGCTTTGGCGTGAGGATAACAGCAACAAAGCGATTGCCTGCTTTATGCAGCTTGCAAGACAGGTCTCGAAAGAAGCCCTCAGCACGCAGAATGAATTGCCAGCCTTTCGGTAATTTATCAGGATTATTTGTCTAGTAGCAGCGTCCGCCTCTGCTTAAAGAGACTGGTCAGAACGGCTATGTGCTGGGGTGAATAGCTGCAGACTAACAGAAGGAAGAACATCCCAGTTCTTCCGGATTCTCCCTAATTAACTTTAATCGGAGCGCGACACTGGTTCAAACAGTCTATTCATCATTTTCATACTGAATATCGGTCATTACTCTTAACATTATGGCCACTCTTTTAGTCCGCTTAGCGCCAACTTCCGCTCCTCGCTCTAAGCGGACCTCCAGGCCAGTTAACTAGTCCGCTTCGTGCCTGGAGCGGACGTTGCTTCCGCACAACATTATGTGTTTATCACTGTGGCTCAGGTCGTTTTCTATGAGAACTATACTTTTCTAAATACCAGTTAAACGCAAACGTGATGGCTGGTAATGGATTTACTGACGTAGCGGTGAATCATCAATGCTGGTGGGTCATTTGCAGGAGGAGCGTTAACTGTTCCAAACCAGACTGGATTAGCCGGGCAAACGGAGCCACAAATGTAGGCAGGTATGCCCGCAAACGTACCCGCGATTGGTCTGTGTACATGGCCTGACGAAATGGCGAGGAGTCTGGTCGGGGCGCGTCTCATCAAATCTTCCATCTCAGGCAGACCTCTGCACATCGTTTCGTCTAGCGTTGGTATGCCAGATGCAAATACGTGATGATGCATAAACAGCAATGACGGAGGGCTGCATGCGTCGCTAAGTTGATTCTCCAACCATTCCAGATGGTCAGTCACACTGCCGTAATCCTTATAATCAATCGTCGAATCCAGACCAATCAGACGAATGCCACCGGTGTTAAGTATGAAGTGCAGGGCCTCTCCTTGGGCATCGTGCGCCCATTTGTTCTCATCCCAAACAGAACGCATTAGACAGCGGTCGTCTGAGTTCCCCGGCAGGACCAACGTAGGGTAATTTTGCTGATTCAGACGGTCAGCTATCTTTATATAACCTTCGTGCCAATGCCCATCTGTTAGATCACCAGTAACTACCAGTACGTCCGGCTGCAGATGCGTAAGCCAATTTAGTATTTGATCGAACCGAAACAGATGGTTATTTTTGGGTGAGGCGTGTATGTCTGAAACCTGCGCTATCAGCATAAAAACCTTATACCATGATTGTTTGGGGGAACAAGAACGTGATTCATAACTAAGAATCCGGTTTCAAATTTCATACTTTCGCCACCATGGTAACCCTGGACAGATTAATTAGGATCGGTACTTTAGAAAGTTGCGGCGAATCAGACTGGCTGGAAGGGCGCTCGGGAATTCACATTGAATCGCTAAGTTCAATTCTGACTGCTCAGAGCCAATGTTAGCAGGGATGCGTAACGTCCGCTCCTCACTCATAGCAGTTCTTGCAAGGAGCCATTCCGGGAGACACATTTCAGAAGCCGACGCACCTTTCCCCATCTATTATCTACATCACGACATTACAATTAAAAAACAACATGTTAAAGTTCAATCATAATAATATTTTATTTCCAATTGTAATGAGAACCATTCTCATATTAATATAGCCGCGTGATGATTAACTTTTGATGCATTCTGCATGTCTGACCGCGCCGCCCCCACCGCTGCTTTTACGCTTGAATCGCTTTACGGCGCGCATCACGGCTGGCTGAAAAGCTGGCTAACCCGCAGGCTTCAATCCACGTTTGATGCTGATGACATCGCTCAGGACACCTTTTTGCGGGTGATGGGAAGCGAAACGCTGTCGACAATCCGCGATCCTCGCTCCTTTCTGTGCACCATCGCCAAACGTGTAATGGTGGATCTGTTCCGCCGAAACGCGCTGGAAAAAGCGTATCTGGAGATGCTGGCGCTTATGCCGGAGACGCTGGCACCGTCACCCGAAGAGCGCGAAAGCCAGCTCGAAACCCTGCAACTCATTGATGCGATGCTGGATGGGCTAAGCGGCAAAACGCGGGAAGCGTTTCTGCTTTCACAGCTTGAAGGGCTGACCTACAGCGATATCGCCCAGAAGCTGGGCGTCTCCACAAGCTCGGTGAAAAAGTACGTCGCCAGAGCCGTCGAACACTGCCTTCTGTTTCGTCTGGAGCACGGCCTGTGAACGCTCCAATAACCGATTCTCGCCGCCAGGCTTTACGCTCGGCATCGCACTGGTACGCGGTATTAAGCGGCGAGCGCGTCAGCCCGCAGCAGGAAGCGCGCTGGCAACAGTGGTTTGAAGAGAACAAGGATCACCAGTGGGCATGGCAACAGGTTGAAAGCCTGCGCAGCCAGCTTAGCCACGTGCCGGGCGATGTCGCGAGCCGGGCGCTGCACGACACGCGCCTTACCCGTCGTCACGTCATGAAAGGGCTGCTGCTTTTGCTAGGCGTGGGCGGTGGCTGGCAGCTCTGGCAATCTGAAGCCGGTGAAGGTCTGCGGGCTGACTACCGCACCGCCAAAGGCGCGGTCAGTCATCAGCGGCTGGAAGATGGCTCGCTGCTGACGCTCAACACGCAAAGCGCCGCAGATGTTCGTTTTGATGCGCATCAGCGCGCTGTCCACCTCTGGTACGGCGAGATTGCCATCACCACGGCAAAAGACGCCCAGCGGCGGCCTTTCCGGGTGATGACCCACCAGGGCCAACTCACTGCGTTAGGCACAGAATTTACCGTGTTTCAGCAGAACAACGCCACGCGCGTAACCGTACAACAGCACGCTGTTGAAGTCATACTGGCAAACCGTCCGCAGGAAAAACGCATAGTCAACGCTGGTGAGAGCCTGCAGTTCAGCGCGTCTGACTTTGGTGCACTTGCCTCAGCGGATGATGAAAGCGCGGCCTGGACTCAGGGCGTTCTGAGCTTCAGCGATAAACCGCTGGGCGAGGTGATTGCCACGCTGGGGCGTTATCGCAGCGGCGTGCTGCGCTGCGATCCTGCTGTGGTTGGGCTACGCCTTAGTGGAACCTTCCCGCTGAAAAATACCGATGCAATCCTGAATGTTATCGCCCAAACACTTCCAGTTAAAATTCAGTCTGTTACGCGATACTGGGTCAATATCTCGGCTTTGTAAGAAAAATAATTCTCATTTCGATTGTCCTTTTTTCCCTTCTCGTTCGACTCATAGCTGAACACAACAAAAATGATGATGGAGAAGGTATGACGCCTTTACGCGTTTTTCGAAAAACAACACCTTTGGTTAACGCCATTCGCCTGAGCCTGCTGCCGCTGGCCGGTCTCTCGTTATCCGCCTTCGCAGTGCAGGTAGATATCCCCCCGGGCGCGCTCGACAAAGCCCTTAACCAGTTTGCCGCACGCAGCGGAATTACCCTGTCGGTAGACGCCAGCCTGACGCGCGATAAACACAGCAACGGTCTGCACGGTGACTACGACGTCGAAAACGGTCTTCAGCAGCTGCTGAACGGCAGCGGCCTTCAGGTAAAACCGCTGGGCATTGACAGCTGGACGCTGGAGCAGGCTCCGGCCCCCAAAGAAGATGCGCTGACCGTTGTCGGCGACTGGCTGGGCGATGCGCGAGAGAACGACGTTTTCGAACATGCCGGCGCGCGTGACGTCATCCGCCGTGAGGATTTCGCCAAAACCGGTGCGACGACGATGCGTGAAGTCCTGAACCGCATACCTGGCGTCACCGCTCCGGAAAACAACGGCACCGGTAGCCACGATCTGGCGATGAACTTTGGTATTCGCGGCCTGAACCCGCGCCTCGCCAGCCGCTCAACCGTGCTGATGGACGGCATCCCCGTGCCGTTTGCCCCTTACGGCCAGCCGCAGCTTTCACTTGCGCCCGTCTCGCTCGGCAATATGGACGCCATTGACGTGGTGCGCGGCGGCGGCGCGGTGCGCTACGGGCCGCAGAGCGTGGGCGGCGTGGTGAACTTTGTCACCCGCGCTATTCCGCAAGACTTCGGTATCGAAGCCGGCGTGGAAGGTCAGCTCAGCCCAACCTCTTCGCAAAACAATCCGAAAGAGACGCATAACCTGATGGTCGGCGGCACGGCGGATAACGGTTTTGGCTCCGCCCTGCTTTACTCCGGCACGCGCGGCAGCGACTGGCGCGAGCATAGCGCGACGCGTATCGACGATCTGATGCTGAAAAGCAAATATGCACCGAACGAAGTACATACCTTCAACAGCCTGCTGCAATACTACGACGGTGAAGCCGATATGCCCGGCGGCCTGTCCCGTGCGGATTACAACGCCGACCGCTGGCAGTCTACGCGCCCGTACGATCGCTTCTGGGGGCGTCGCAAGCTTGCAAGCGTGGGCTACCAGTTTCAGCCGGACAGCCAGCACACGTTCAATATTCAGGGCTTTTATACCCAAACCCTGCGCAGCGGCTATCTGGAGCAGGGTAAAAACATCACCCTTTCACCACGTAACTACTGGGTTCGCGGCATTGAACCCCGCTACAGTCAGAGCTTTACGATCGGCGCGACCGCGCACGAAGTGGGTGTGGGATATCGTTACGTGAATGAATCCACGCACGAAATGCGCTATTACACGGCGGCATCCAGCGGGCAACTGCCGTCTGGCTCCAGCCCTTACGACCGTGATACCCGCTCCGGCACCGAGGCGCACGCCTGGTATCTGGACGACAAAATAGACGTTGGCAACTGGACAATCACGCCGGGTATGCGCTTTGAACATATCGAGTCATACCAGAACAACGCCACCAAAGGCACGCATCAGGAAGTGAGCTATAACGCCCCGCTTCCGGCGTTAAACGTGCTCTATCACTTGACTGACAGCTGGAATCTTTATGCAAACACCGAAGGCTCGTTCGGCACCGTACAGTACAGCCAAATTGGCAAGGCTGTGCAAAGCGGCAATGTGGAACCGGAAAAAGCGCGAACCTGGGAGCTCGGAACCCGATACGACGATGGCGCGCTGACGGCGGAAATGGGGCTGTTCCTCATTAACTTTAATAATCAGTACGACTCCAACCAAACCAACGACACCGTTACTGCGCGTGGCAAAACACGCCATAGCGGGCTGGAAACTCAGGCACGTTACGATCTCGGCACCCTGACGCCAACGCTTGATAACATCTCTGTCTATGCAAGCTATGCGTATGTGAACGCCGAAATCCGCGAAAATGGCGATACCTACGGCAATCAGGTGCCGTTCTCGCCGAAACATAAAGGCACGCTGGGTGTGGACTATAGACCGGGCAGCTGGACCTTCAACCTGAACAGCGATTTCCAGTCCAGCCAGTTTGCGGATAACGCGAATACCGTCAAAGAGAGCGCCGACGGCAGCACCGGTCGCATCCCTGGCTTTATGCTCTGGGGCGCGCGCGTAGCCTACGACTTTGGTCCACGGATGGCCGATTTGAACCTCGCGTTCGGCGTGAAAAATATCTTCGACCAGGCGTATTTCACCCGCTCTTACGACGACAACAACAAAGGCATCTACGCAGGCCAGCCGCGCACGCTGTATATGCAGGGGTCGTTGAAGTTCTAATTCACACCGATTTCGTAAGCCGGGTAAGCGCAGCGCCACCCGGCTTTCAGGAGTACCGATGTTCACATTTGTCCGCACGCTATTCGCCGCGCTGCTGCTGGTCACCAGCCACGCTTTTGCCGCCACGGTTCAGGACGAACATGGCACCTTTACGCTTGATACAACGCCACAGCGGATTGTGGTGCTCGAACTGTCGTTTGCCGACGCGCTGGCCGCCGTCGACGTCAGCCCGGTCGGCATTGCCGACGATAACGATGCAACGCGCATTTTGCCCGAGGTGCGCGCGCACCTGAAGCCGTGGCAGTCCGTTGGCACTCGCGCGCAGCCGAGCCTGGAGGCCATCAGCGCGCTGAAACCGGATCTCATCATTGCCGACAGCAGTCGCCATGCGGGTATTTATGCCGCGTTACAGCACATTGCACCGGTGCTGCTGCTCAAGTCCCGGAATGAAACTTACGTAGAAAACCTGCAATCTGCCGCAATCATCGGCGACGTGGTGGGTAAAAAAACGCAAATGCAGGCGCGCCAGCAGCAGCATAAACAGAAGATGGCGCAGTGGGCCAGACAGCTGCCAAAAGGCACGCTGGTGGTGTTCGGCACTTCCCGGGAACAGCAGTTCAACCTGCACACGCAGGAGACGTATACCGGGAGCGTCCTGATCTCTCTGGGGCTGAAGGTTCCGGCGGCGATGGCGGGTGCATCCATGCCTTCTGTCGGCCTTGAGCAACTGCTGGCGCTTAATCCGGCCTGGCTGCTGGTCGCGCACTACCGCGAAGAGAGCATCGTTAAGCGCTGGCAACAAGATCCGCTCTGGCAGATGTTAACCGCTGCGCAAAAACAGCAGGTTGCTTCAGTCGACAGCAACGCCTGGGCGCGAATGCGCGGCATTTTCGCTGCGGAACGCATTGCCAGCGATACGGTAAAAATCGTCCACCACCAGCCCGTACCCGATGTGAAATGACCGTGTTAAGACACCCGGCGCTGCGGTGGGGGCTTCCCGCCGTCGCGCTTATCGTTATCTTCTGGCTGAGTCTGTTTTGCTACTCGGCCATTCCTGTTTCTGGGACCGACGCCCTGCGCGCCCTGCTGCCGGGCCATACGCCGACGCTTGCACAAGCGCTGGTGCAAAACCTCAGGCTGCCGCGCAGCCTGGTGGCCATGCTGATCGGCGCAAGCCTGGCGCTGGCAGGCTCACTCCTGCAAACCCTGACGCATAACCCTATGGCCTCACCGTCGCTACTCGGCATCAACAGCGGCGCGGCGCTGGCCATGGCGCTGACCAGCGCCTTAAGCCCAACGCCGGTAGCGGGCTTTTCGCTCTCCTTCATCGCCGCGTGCGGAGGTGGCGTAAGCTGGCTGCTGGTGATGATGGCAGGCGGCGGATTTCGTCAGTCTCTGGATAAAAATAAACTGATCCTCGCGGGTATCGCCCTGTCAGCCTTTTGCATGGCCCTTACGCGCATCACGTTGCTGCTGGCGGAAGATCACGCTTACGGCATTTTCTACTGGCTGGCAGGCGGGGTGTCTCACGCCCGCTGGCAGGAATTTTGGCAACTCTTTCCGGTCTTGATGGTAGCCGCGCCGGTCGTGATGCTGCTGGCCAATCAGCTGAACCTGCTCAACGTGAGCGACGGTACAGCGCAAACGCTAGGTGTGAATCTGCCCCGGCTGCGTTTGGCGCTCGATTTTCTGGTGCTCATTTTGGTGGGTGCCTGCGTTAGCGTGGCGGGTCCGGTAGCCTTTATCGGCCTGCTGATGCCGCATCTGGCCCGTTTCTGGGTCGGGTTTGATCAGCGCAAGCTCTTGCCGATGAGCATGCTGCTGGGGGCCATACTGCTGCTGCTGGCCGATGTACTCGCCCGCGCTCTGGCCTTTCCCGGCGACCTGCCCGCTGGCGCGGTGCTGGCGCTCATTGGCGCGCCCTGTTTTGTCTGGCTAGTCAGGAGGCGTGGATGAGAATTGCGTTGGTTATTTTCATTGCCCTCATGCTCGCAGGGTGTGCGCTGCTCTCTCTGCAAATGGGGGCAATCCCCGTGCCGTGGCGCGCGCTGCTCACCGACTGGCAGTCGGGGCGCGAACACTATTACGTGCTGATGGAATACCGCCTGCCGCGCGTGCTGCTGGCGCTGTTTGTCGGCGCGGCTCTCGCGGTAGCGGGCGTGCTGGTGCAGGGCATCGTGCGCAACCCGCTGGCCTCGCCGGATATTCTCGGCATCAACCATGCCGCCAGCCTGGCTTCCGTCGGCGGGTTGCTGCTCATGCCGTCATTGCCGGTGATGGTGCTACCGCTGCTGGCCTTTACCGGCGGCCTGACGGGCCTGCTGATACTCAATACGCTGGCGAATACCCGCCAGCCTATGAAGCTGGCGCTAACGGGCGTGGCGCTTTCAGCCTGCTGGGCAAGCCTGACGGATTATCTGATGCTCTTGCACCCGCAGGATGTAAACAGCGCGCTGATGTGGCTGACCGGAAGCCTCTGGGGACGCGACTGGAGCGTTGTGAAAATTGCCGTGCCGCTGCTCGCATTGTTCCTGCCGCTGAGCCTGCTGTTTTGCCGCGATCTCGATCTGCTGGCGCTGGGGGATGCGCGGGCGGCAACGCTCGGCGTGTCAGTTTCCCGGATCCCGTTTTGGGGGCTGTTGCTGGCCGTCGCCATGACCGCAACCGGCGTGGCGGTCTGCGGCCCGATTAGCTTTATCGGCCTGGTCGTGCCGCATATGGTGCGCAACATCACCGGAGGGCGTCACCGCGTGCTGCTGCCCGTTTCGGCCCTGATGGGCGCATTATTACTGGCTGCTGCCGACCTGCTTGCGCGCGTGATTCATCCCCCGCTGGAGCTTCCGGCAGGCGTGCTGACCGCGATCGTCGGCGCCCCCTGGTTCGTCTGGCTGCTTGTGAGAATGCGATAAATGACATTACGTACTGAAAACCTGACCGTCCGTTACGGTACGCAAACCGTGCTGGACAACCTTTCTCTCGCGCTGCCTGCGGGGCAAATCACCGCGCTGCTCGGTCCTAACGGCTGCGGGAAGTCGACGCTTTTGAACTGCTTTTCACGTCTGTTAGCACCGGAATCAGGCACCGTATTACTCGACGATAACCCGATCAACGGCTTTTCGTCACGCCAGCTAGCTCGGAGGCTGGCGCTACTGCCGCAGCACCACTTAACGCCAGAGGGGATCACTGTCCGGGAACTAGTGTCTTATGGCCGCAGTCCCTGGCTATCGCTTTGGGGACGTCTGTCCGCTGAGGACAATGCCCGCGTCAACGCGGCAATGAGCCAAACCCAGACGCATCATCTGGCGGACAAAAGGTTAAACGTACTTTCCGGCGGCCAGCGCCAGCGCGCATTTCTGGCAATGGTACTTGCCCAAGATACGCCGGTTGTGCTACTCGATGAGCCGACGACGTACCTCGATATTAATCACCAGGTTGAACTCATGCACCTGATGCATGAACTCCAGACACACGGAAAAACAGTGGTCGCAGTACTGCACGACCTGAATCAGGCCAGCCGCTATTGCGATCATCTGGTGATGCTGGCAAACGGACGGGTGATGGCGCAGGGCGCACCTGGTGAGGTGATGAAACCAGAATTACTGAAAACGGTATTTGGCGTCGAGGCAGAAATTCATCCAGAGCCGGTATCGGGTAGGCCGATGTGTGTAGTGAGGTGAATAACACAAGCCGTAAGAAACGAACCATGACGGAACAGAGCTGGAGCAACGCCCCTGGGCCTTTTCAGGCTGAATCTAAACTCTTCCTGATTCTAAAAGATCCCCAATGCTCATCTTCAATCAGCCTGCTTGAGGCTGACAGGTTCAGGATCACGTAGGGCCGAGCTGAGGTATGTCCGCTTTTCGCTCACGGCGGACCTCCAGCTCCGTTAGCTACGTCCGCTTAGTGCCAAAAGCGGACATTGATCTCTTCCGGTAAAGCTGAATAACAGTTCTGGTATTTATGCTTCTGCAAATCAATTCCTAGTGATTATTGCTATTTCGCCATAAAAGCATTCTGAATTCGATTAAAGTCAAACATGACAGTGCGCACTACAATACCTTTCTTGTTAATACAAGCATTCAGGCTATGCCTTTCTGACTGAGCCATTCCCGGCAGGGGATAGCTTCAGAAGCCGTTGCGGAAATACATTAAGGAGAAAGCTATGTCTCGTATCGTTGTCATTGGTGGCAGTGGCCACGTGGGCTCTTATCTCGTGCCAATGCTGGTTGAACTGGGTCACCAGGTGGTAAACGTCAGCCGGGGCGCAGCAAAGCCTTATCGCCCTCATTACGCATGGTCTCTCATCGAAAACGTTGTTATTGACCGGCTGGAAGAAGAAAAGAAAGGAACCTTTGGTCAACGTATTGCTGAGCTTCAGGCCGATATTGTCATCGACATGATTGCATTTGATCTCGGCAGTACGCAGCAGATTGTTGAAGCGCTTCGCGGCAGGATTGAGCATTATCTTTTCTGCAGTTCAATCTGGGTTTACGGTCGTTATGTGTCAGTCCCCTCTCTGGAAACAGATCCTGTCAGCCCGATTGATGCTTACGGACAGGGTAAAGCAGAAAGCGAAGCCTGGCTGATGCGTGAAGCGCGGCTGTCTGGCTTCCCGGCTACTTGTTTCCGTCCGGGACATATTGTCGGCGAAGGATGGGTACCGACCACGCCTCAGGGGAATTCGAATCCTGAAGTGTATTCGCGTATTGCCCGTGGTGAAACGCTGGCACTGCCTAATCTCGGAAGTGAAACGGTACATCATGTTCATGCTGTTGATGTCGCACAGCTTATCATGAAGGCCATTGAAAACCGTTCTGCTTCAGTTGGTGAAATTTTCAATGCGGTATCCGGCCAGGCCATCACGCTCAGGGGTTACGCTGAAGCCGTTTTCCGCTGGTTTGGCAGGGAACCGTCCCTGAAGTTCCAGCCTTTTGACGAGTGGCTTGCCGGGCTTGAACCTGAGTTTGCTGAAAACTCCAGAGGGCATGTGGTGCGAAGTTCTTCACATTCCATTGAGAAAGCCCGCGTCAGGCTGGGTTACCAGCCCCGTTACAGCAGCCTGGAAGCGATCCATGAGTCCGTTCAGGCACTGATAGCCCAGGGGCAGGTAGAGTCACCTTCACGCTGATCACGACGCAGATACGTTTTTAACCTTTGTTCAGGCGGGGCGGATTGAAATCGCTGCTCCGCCATCATCCTGCTTTTTTTATCTGACTGCAGGCTGTGAGCCTGTGGTAACTGTTCACCATCATCTTTAGAAATTATCTATGAATAAACCGCTTAATGCGGGCGGCTTCAGTGCGCCCGAAATGACGTCTGCCTGGAGTGCAGTCATCAGCATGGCTCTGCTGTGCTTCGTCCTCGTTTCATCAGAATTTATGCCGGTCAGTCTGCTGACCCCAATTGCAAATGATCTGTCGGTCACGGAAGGCCAGGCGGGTCAGGCCATTGCCTTTTCCGGGCTGTTTGCGGTGATTACGAGCCTGTTTGGTAACACATTTCTTGCCCGCTTCGACCGGCGTACAGCAGTGATTTTCTATACCCTTGTGATGGTGATGTCCGGGGTCATCGTCACATCTGCTCACGGCTACGGCATGTTTATGTTCGGGCGTGCGTTGATTGGTATATCTATTGGGGGATTCTGGTCGCTTTCTACAGCCATTCTGGTACGGGTTGTGCGTCCCGTGAGTGTCCCTAAAGCTATCGCCATTCTGCAGGGCGGGACCGCACTGGCGTTCGTGGTGGCGCCACCGCTGGGAAGCTTTCTGGGCAGCCTCATCGGCTGGCGGGGTGCATTCTTTACCGTGGTACCTGCGGGCGTGATCTGCCTGATATGGCAGATGGTCGTCATACCGAAACTGCCGCCGCAACGTGATACCAGCATAAGACAGATAGCATCCCTGTTACGCAGCCGGACATTCGCCCTGGGCATGATTGCCGTGACGCTTGCCTTCATGGGACAGTTCTCGCTGTCCACTTACCTGCGTCCTTTCCTCGAAAGCGTCACTGGACTGGGCATCAACATGATTTCCCTGTTCCTGCTGGGCGTAGGCATCGCAGGTCTGACGGGAACGCTGATCTCAGGTTTTTTTGTCAGGGATAATCTGCTGCCAGCTCTCACCGGTTTACCGGCAGGCCTGGCGATCGTCGCAGGTCTGCTCACGGGGCTGGGACACATACCCGCCGCCACAGGAGCATTGCTTCTGGTATGGGGCATACTTGTGACTCCCATTCCTGTCGTATGGAATACCTGGATGACCCGGATTATTCCGGATGAACTGGAGGCTGGCGGTGCCCTGATGGTCGCCCTGATTCAGTTCGCCATTACAATGGGCGCATTCACTGGCGGCGAATTATTTGATCACCAGGGCTGGGTCAGCACCTTCATGCTCGCCACCGCCCTGCTGGTAGCCTCTGCCATTATTGCCGTCCTGCCCGGGCGTCGCTCACTGACAGGAAAATGAATGCCAGACAGGCCGCCTAACCCGCCGAAGGGATGCGTAAGGCATCAATAATAACTTTCAGTGCCGGCGACATCTGTCGCCGGCTGGGATAATAAAGATGATAGCCCTTGAAAACAGGGCTCCAATCCTCAAGCACTCTCTCCCACTTCCCCTGCTTTATCCCGGGTTCGGCCAGATTATCCGGAACATATGCCAGTCCATACCCACCCTCAACGGACGTGAGCATCGGATAAACACTGCTGTATATCAGCTGACCCTGAACTTTCATGTTCAGTTTCTCATCCCCTTTTTCAAACTCCCATGCGTACAGCTGTCCGGCACCGGAATGTCTGACATTGATGCAGTTATGACCAGCCAGTTCTGAAGGGTGTGAAGGTTTACCGGCTCTGGCAAAGTAGTCCGGAGATCCAATTACGGCAGGCCGCCAGTCAGCCCCAATCCTGACAGCTATCATATCCTTGACCACATCATCGCCTAACCGAACTCCCGCATCAAAGCGCCCCTCAACAATATCGATAAAGCCGTTTTGCTGAGACAGTTCGACCTGAATATCAGGATAATGTTTAAGGATCGGGGCCAGAGCCGGCCAGATGTACTCATGCAGCATGTGATCTGAAACCGTGAGCCTTACCGTTCCCGCAGGTGTGTCGCGATAACGAAGCAGGTCAGAGATATCTGTTTCTATGGCGTTGAGGCGCGGTTCAAGCGCGGCCATAAGTTTTTCACCGATATCGGTGGGTGCCACTTTGCGCGTTGTACGCATCAGTAGCCGCATACCGAGCCTTTCCTCAAGACGTCTGATAATGTGAGACAGCGTTGATTGAGAAATATTCAGCCGTGCAGCAGCTCTGGTAAAACTCCGTTCCTGCGCGACAGCAAGGAACGCAAGATAATCATTAAAATCTTCGCGCATGAACGTTTTCCGTATAATGAACAAACCTTTCAGCTTTAGCTTTTTCCTGAATGATTTTACAGTCATCCTCTTTGAAAGTCCGTTGTTCGCTCACAGTGGACTTTCTGCTCAGTGAATCCGTCCACTCCGTGCCAATAGCAGACCTTTCCCACTACAGTAATTTACCTGACTGAGATCCATTCAGTAATGGTTCTCGCCAACGCCTCAGGTTGTTCGAGCGGGATCATATGACCGCAATCCTTGATGGTTTTCAACGATGCATCAGGTATGGCATCGACCAGCTCCTCTGCCTCCTGCATGGAACGGATGGTGTCATCTTCACTGGCAATAACCAAAGTGGGACAACCTATCGTTGTTGAAGGAATACCTTGTCGGGTTAAGGTCGATTGCGTAATGAAGGCTTCAAATCCGAGACAACGTCCCATTTGCTGGATAGTTGAAATCATATCCTGATCTGATGCGTTTAGGGGGTGCAGTGACCGGGCAATAGCATGGCTGCTCAGCCCCTTAAACGTTGCAGGTGACAATGACTGTACGCTTTGCCGCTTTGATTCCGCCTCTAATGGCGTATCTTCCCTTAACGAACTGGCAATCAGTACCAGGGACTCCACACGATCCGGAAAATCTGCAGCAAACTGCCGGGCAATGTACCCTCCCAGTGAAAAACCTATCAACGTAAATTTGTCAGGCAGACAGATACTCATATGCTGCGCGATATCATGGAGGGTTCGTCCTCCGGTTACGGGAGCATGATGAACAATACAGTTTGCCGACAGGTATGTTTCAAATTCACGCCAGAGCACTTCATTCAGCATATACCCGGGAATTAAAACGATCGTTCGTGGCGTTAGGCTCATAGCACTCGCTTAAATGAATCGGAGGATTAGATCAGAACGGTTTAAAAATATCTGACTAGGGCTGAAACGACAATCCCAAGGGTGATAGCAATTAAAGGTCTTTTAAAAACCAGCATCACGACGGCCGTGGTCAATAATGCCATCTGAGCGCCTTTGTCGCCCGTGAGGGCAACGGGGGCTAAAATCGCCACGAGAACGGAGCCTGACATTCCCTGAATAAAGGCTTTTATTCGGTTATTAAAAGGAACAAAAGACATAACCCAGACGCCACCCCATCGGGTAACCAGAGTGACCAAAGCCATAATAATTATAATAATCAGAGGCCCCGCCCCTACCGTCTCAATACTCATTTTTCTCTCTCATTATAATTCCAGTGATACCTCCGGCGAGGGCTCCGGTGATCACGTGGCTATTTTCTGGTAACCATTTATACGCTATCAGCGAGGCACTGGCCGCTGCGGCCCAGATAATTAACATCTTCAGGCTTCTTTCTCCTTCGAACACCATGGAAAGAAGGAAACACCCCATAACCATATCAAGGCCATAGCTTTTGGGATCCTGGATAGCACTACCGAAATAAAGCCCTATGACGGTCCCTACGATCCAAAAAAACCATAACGCAAGACCGCCACCAAAGAGTAATCCCAGCCCCGCGCGTCCCCTGCTGAATGCCTGTATGGACATCGCCCAGTTAGCGTCGGAAACAACCATCATTATCCCGTAGCGTTTAGCGGGTGTTAACGCGCGCAACCACGGGTATAAAGTGGCCCCCATTAACAGATGCCTGGCATTAATAGCAAAAACGGTGGCGATAAGGGTTAATACAGGAACCTGACCGGTCCAAAGCTCTAAGGTGGCGAATTGAGCATAACCGGCAAAAACCAGCAAACTCATCATTGTCGCCGACGTCGGGTCCACTCCTTTCTGCGATGCGGCCAGACCAAAGGCGGCACCAAAAATAGCGACAAACAGTGATACCGGGATAAGCTGCCGAAAACCATCCCATATCAGCGAATGATTAAGTTGAGACAAGTCTGGCTGGTGATGCGTCATCCGGGACCTCATGAACTTCATAACAGTGAAAGCAAACAGGGGGTCACTATGACAGTATTGTGGAATTGATAAAAACGCATAATAATTGATATTAATATTTGATTGTCGAATACAAGGCTCAAAGGTGCATTATCAAGACCTCCAGATGGACTGGCTTAAATGTTTTGTCGCGGTAGTGGATGCGGGATCGCTTTCGGCTGCGGCACCTGAAGTCCATCGCTCACAATCTGCGGTCAGCATGCAACTTAAAAAGCTGGAATCTGCATTAGGGTGTCAGCTTTTACTTCGCGGTCCTCGTCAACATCAACTCACCTCTGAAGGTCAAAAACTGCTGGGATATGCCCGAAGGATACTCGACCTTCATGCTGAAACGCAGACCGCATTTCACGGTAAGGAGTTAACAGGGCGTATTCGTCTGGGGGTCCCTGATGACTATGCAGCAAAATACCTTACACCTGCGCTGAAGAGATTTGCCCCTAACTTTGGGTCAGTCGAGATAGAATTAAGCTGTGAGCAATCAACGTCTTTAATTCCTCGCGTTGAGGCCGGTGATCTCGATTTGGCACTGGTTTCCCGGGAACATCCCAACCAGGGCGCGTTACTATTTTATGAGCCGATGGTGTGGGTGGGTTCTCCACAGTTTGAGGTTTGGCGGCGCGATCCATTACCTATTGCGGTGTATGAAAGTACAAGCCTTGCTAAACGTAGTGCTATCAACGCATTAGCACTGCAGGGGCGGAGATATAAGGTGGTGTATAACAGCTCCAGCCTGTCAGGGCAGATTACCGCAGTGGAAAGTGGCCTGGCTGTTGCGGTGCTGACCCAGTGCAGCGTGCCATCTCATCTGCAAATTCTTGGCAGTGAACATCTTTTGGGGCCTCTTGAACCCATGGAAGTCTCATTGTTCAGAAGTCGTACTTCCCAGGGTTCTCCTGCAGTGGATAGTTTGTACGATTTGCTTCTCAGGACATTACGGGTCAGAAAAGTTGAAAATTGAGACGATTTATTAGGTGCCTCAACGTCCGCTCATCGCTCAAAGCAGACCTTATGACCTCGATTTCTGGCAGATCCGAGCCAAGAGCAAAAATTGATATCATCAATCGGCCTCAAGCTTAAGGGGAACATCTCCCCCTTTTTATGTAACCAGTTTACTGAAGATGTTCTTTCAGCCAGGTACACGCGCCTTCAATGTCATACGCTTTTTCCCCAAATCCTTTCGCAAGCAGAAACTCTGGTAAATATTCATCATATTTATCTAAGTACTTTTCTGGAACATTTACAGCAAGATCAAACGCTGAGGGCAGGCCTGACAGCAGCAGGCCTTTAAGGGCCTGTTGAACAGAAGTGATACTTGAGCCGTCAATTTCTATAACTCCAGCCAATGAATTAGCTTTAAAGCCACAACGTATGAGCAAGGCTGTAATCGTATTGACAACCTTATCTCCCATCCATGGGAGGATGTAACAGTATTGGCCGCTCGTAAGAAAATACTCATTTTGCAGGTTATAACTCTGGAAGTTACGACAGCCTTCCGCAAATAGGCTTCTGGCGGCAGAATCGGCATAATCTACTCTCTTGCTACCTATTGCTATGCGGTAATCACCTTCCCTATAGATAGCGAGCATTTCCTGACGAACGGCATCATGAACAGACATTCCCCCCCCACTAAATTGTGGTGGCTGACCGCCTTTGGTCGTCTCTACATAGATAACTTTTTTCTCTGTCTCGATCTCTGTCACTCTCCAGCGCCGTCCACCGAAGATGATGTGTTGATCTGGTAGCAGTGGGGAGTCCACAGGCACTGTTCCAAGGGTTCTGTTTCCGGTGACAATGCGGAACTCTTCTGGTGTGTTGAACACGGCATAGAACGTGTGATGGTTAGTCAGTTTCTCCCCCTCTGCCCCAACAACCATTTCTCCACTAGCGAGTTGAGTGAGCAGGCCACATGCCCCCATATGTTTAAGCAGGCTTTTGAAATCGCCTATATCCACATTACGAAACGGGCCTGTTTGACATAGCTGTGACCAGAGTTGATCGGCACGAACTCCGCCCCATTGCGCGGTAATTGCAAGAATCTGGTGTAGCAGCGTGGAGTAATGCATCTGCTGGGAATCGGCAGGCTCAAACCATTGTTTAGAGATCATCAATCTGATCATTGCCATCGACTGGACCAAATGCAGCCGTAGGTGGTCAACGATACTGCTAGTCACAGTGAGCTCATTTTCTGTAATTAGCATTCTTAGAACTGATGGGGAGTCGCGTCGCCCAGAACGTCCCATACGCTGACGCAGACTGGAAACAGTATGCGGAGGCGTAACTTGGATAACCGACTTAACCTTACCGATATCAATTCCCAACTCAAGCGTCATTGTACAAACAGCTGTTGTGGGCAAATTTCCTTTCTGAAGACGAGTTTCAAGCGCTTCCCGCAATTCCTTGGCAAGGGAACCATGGTGGGGAAAGAATTCATTGGGAACAATATGTTCCTCACACATGTCGCTCAGCGTGGCAGCAATGCTTTCAGTCCGCTTTCGACTGTTTGCAAAGACCAAATGAGAATCGCCACGGCAAAGTCTAAAAATGTCAGCGCAAACGTCATGTTCAGCTGAACTCTGAAGTTCTTCTTCTTTTTGGGGCACTCGCTCCAGATAACCTTTGACCTGTACCTGAAGAGTGGCCTCGCTCTTAATATCTGTAACAGTTACGCAGGGTAGTCGTTTGTCCGGGCGCAAAAGTTCGGGCACTTTCTCCAGTTCCCCCAGCGTGGCACTCAACGCAACGCGGGGAATTGGATTTACCTGGCGTCCTAGCACATGGTCAATTCTATTGAGCAGAGAAAGCAGCTGTACACCACGCTCTGAGCCAATAAAAGCATGAAACTCATCAATAACGATGTATGCGACTGACGAAAACGCCTGTTTGAGCCAGCCCATTGAATTTATGAGCAAAGACTCAAGTGACTCAGGTGTAATCAGTAAAATGCCAGCAGGGTTTGTCCGAGCCTTCTTCTTTTTGCTTAGTGGTACATCCCCGTGCCAAGGAGTCACTGGCATTTCCAATGCATCTCCAAGGCTCTCAAGACGACGGTACTGATCGTTAATCAATGCCTTCAACGGGCTGATATAGACGATGCTAAATCCATTAGTGAGATCTGCAACTGCCGAACAGGCAGGAAGAAAAAAAGCCTCTGTTTTACCCGCTGCTGTGCCTGCACTGATTAGCACGTCTCGATCACGGGCTAAAATTGCCGGGATAGAACTCTCCTGCAAGGGCCTTAATGTTGACCACCCCTGCTTGTAAATCCACTTACGGACGCGGGGATCGAGACTATCATAGGCACTGCTCATAATTTGAAGTTCGCCAGTCCGTCATCGTCATCGCTTTCCTCTATAATGGCGTCATCCATTTCGCTGGGCCTGTCCTCTTCAATCGCCACACCCTCGATTAGTGTTTGCCAGTTCATCGTTCTGTTTTGTTCCAGCACGGCCAGCATGTCCAGGAAACCTTTTATGGTATTACGGGGGGTACGGAAGTAAGCGTCTCCAATGGTTTTACTACAGTGATGCAGAAATCCAGTCAGTGCCTCATCTGGAACCAGATAATTCTCTGGATCTCCGCCTGCATAAACATGACGAAGATTTCTCAGTAAAATATACAGTTCCTCAGGGGTGAGGCTGGCAAGATGCAAAGTGGGAGACGAGTAGTCAATCACTCCTGCTTTTTGCGCGAACCGATTTTCCGCCAGACGTGATTGGAGCGCCTCATAGCTGTGAAGACCTTTGCGTGGATCGAAAAGGAGCTCTGGCGTCCCCCCGAGGATAAAACCAATATTCTCGGCTGAACCTTGCAGGCAGTCATTCAGGATCCGCAAAATCTGTTCGTAGTTCGCTGTTCTTGCTTGCGTATTATTCAGTTTAAAGAGGTTCACCATTTCGTCGAGGCTGACCAAAAGACCGGCATAGCCTGCCTGGCGGACAAAAAGGCTCATCAGTTTCAAAGAGTCATAGAATGAAGCGTCTGAGATAATAGTCCGAACGTCGAGATCGTTACGGGCATCAGTTTTAGTGGTGTACTCTCCCCGCAACCAGCGAATAGCATTGGATTTTAGTGTTTCGTTATCCTGCTCATGCCCGCGCCAGAATGAATCAATGACCTTAGCAAAGTCATATCCGCCGACCATATCTGATAGTGCTGCCAAGCGTTTATGAATAACTGATGAAACCTCGGAGCCGTCCTTGTCAGCTTCCTTCCTTGCCTCCGTAACGAATCTTTCAACAACGCTAAGTAACGCATTACCATCCGGCTTGTTTCTGGTGGACATGTTTTTCATAAGCTCAGAATAGAGATTACGCGCCTGACCTCCCGATGAGTGAATGCGTCTGTCAGGAGAAAGGTCTGCACTGATTGACACCAGCTTCTTCTCTAGCGCAATAGAGCGCACAACACTCAGAAAGAACGTTTTACCAGAACCATATTCACCGATGATAAGTCTGAAGCTTGCACCACCGTCAGCAATCCTCTCAATATCCTGGTGGAGAGCGGTGATCTCATTCACGCGGCCAACCTGGATATGCTGAATGCCTATCCTTGGCGTTACACCTGACTTAAGTGACTGAATAATAGCGTCGCGTTCTTTCACTCTTATACGTGTTACAGACATTCACTATCCCTCTAATTCTTTGGCAATTTCCAGGTCAACCCAGATATCATCATCGGCATCGTCCAGTACCGGAGCATCAACCACCGCATAGGACCAGTCATTAATCACCTCAAGCGCACCGCCGAGCATCAAATTCAAATTTCCGCACAATTCTATCGCCTCTTTCCGGGACCACTGTTCTTTCTCCAGCAAACTGCGATAAAGCTGGCTATGTGCGGAGTCTAGCCCCCCCGCCTCCGTTAATGAGGCTGGAGCGCTTTCTGGCTCTTCCGGTTCTTCTTCGGTGAAAATTGTGTTCAACAATTTACGAACATCATCCGTGGCAGATTCGTGGCGGGCAAGTACATTAGCATCCAGTGTGAACCCTACTGCTGGCTGATCAGTTGGTACAGGCGAGACGAGCTCATGTTCAGTTGCGGAATGCTGATGAATATTGCTCGAGACAGATGTGGGATCCAGCCCCAAACTTGAATAAATCTTCTCAAGCTGTTTGATTTCGGCAGACGCTACTGTCCCATCCGAACAGGCAACACTAACGATAACTTTACCCACAGCAGCTTTTTCCGCGGCCCCCATCAACTCAATCCTGCTTTTCAATCCTGTCATATTGGCTGGGGTATGAAGTTGCCACATTAAATACGCATGTAAAGAGCGTTTTTCATCATCAGTGAAGCCAGTATTGTTGTTGATGGCATTCTCAAGCACTTTCTGTTCAGCTTGATTAAGAGAATCGTCAATCAAGGCGACCATCGCCCCTAATCTGAGCGTCATTACTGCTGAGATAAATTCAGAAGAAGGTGAGAAGCGTCCACCTTCGGCGGCAGGGAATAGAACAAGTGTCCCATCAACATCCGCCTTCACATGGTGATAATACGGGTCAGGTGCCAGACCGTAACCCATCTTCAGAGCAAAGGCCTGCATCAAATCGGCCTCTTTTTTATTGATCTTATTGGGGCAACTGGCATTCATATGTGCCCAAAAGTCAGCAACTGAGACTAACCCCTCCTTGACGAGGACCGCCTCATCAGCCCAGCGTTTGAATGAGCTTAATATTTTTTCTGCGCTTTCATTAACGATCTCTGAAGGGAGCAACATAATTGCAGCCGTATCATTGACTGACGTACCTTTCCTACCAAGGTAGCGACTATAAGCATCAAGTTCATCCGTACATATGTCGGCAAGAGCCATAATTTTCTGGACAGGGCTCTTCAACGCACTTGGATCAGGCAGGTCGGGAACAGGGAGTCGAACACCTCGCAAACTAGGACTTGCTGGTGTGTAATCTAACCTTAGGCGCGTTTTATTCGCCTTAACGACCATCCCTTCACCATATTTGAGGGTGTAACGCCGTTTGAAAAGCGCAGCAAACTCTTTAGCACAGCGGCGACCCGGGGTACGCAGCGAATACTCGGTGTGGTTTATTACCCAGTTCAACGCCAGTTCAGTTGATACAGGAACTCCTTCATGTACAGTTTTTGCCAGAGCCAGCTTAAATTGCATGCTGTTGCTGAAACCTGAATTGCTATCGAGCTCAGTGGCTAAGCCCATGTTCGGGCGCAGAATAGACATGGCTTCGAGTAACTGGGCCGAATATCCACGGAATGAGCGATTCTCAATGAATACGGATCTTAACCGAGCGACTTCTTTGAACAGATTACGGAACTCAGCATCAGGGAATTTTGGGTCAGTGGAATCTATGAGCGCTTTTCTTTCCAGACCGTAGAGGTAGATAAAAACATAGCCGATAGGACACGATGGATCAGACCTTTCGCTGGCGAGCCAACTGACATACGCACCGCGTGCTTCTGGGGAAAGAGAGGAAAAACTGGGCCAGTATCCTAATGAACTGTCCTCGTAAAGATAAGAAGTAGGTTTTATCTTACATGTCTCATCAATTAATGATGCCTCATTTCCATCGTCATAATAGCCGCCTGATTCCTGACCGGAGGGCTTCATACGTTGCCCCAAGTAAATGTGGCCACCGCTAATTGCTACACCAGCTACAGTTATCATCTCACCCGGAAGTACCCATCGAGCTAGTGCACCTGCTGACTTTGAGGTGTTCCGGTAATGATTGGTTGTCACCCGAAGTTCAACACCCCGGCCACCGCTCAATGTAAAAGTTGCAAGGTTATCGTCTTCACTATCATCGTTTCGCACAACCGCCTCTTTTTTCTTGATGTCAGCGAGCCATTCTTTTGGCGGTGCTTTCACGGGGCTTGAAGCATAAGACTTTGGAGATTTACGTTTTTTCTTTCTAAAAAACAACAAGTAAATTACTAAAATCGCCGCCAGAAACTTCAATAACTCCATGATATATAACCTTAAAATAATTCTCCATTCACATTTGAAATGTGGTAGGGAATGCATGGCAAGTGGATTAATCTCAAAATAATACTTCTAAATCGCTAGGGTTAAAAGCAAATCGCAATTAAAATTAACCAATTGATTTAAATGACAAAAATCATTGAATGATTTACTTAACCAGAAGTGAATTTTTAAGGAGTAAAAAGCCTGCTGGGCCATTCGCCTAAGAATGATGTTGTACTAATGCTAGGTTAACATACGAGCAAATATACTGGGGATGCAGAACTGACGGCTGTATGATGACATTTACCTAGTCGTTGAGAATTTCGGTAACTATTGGAAAGCTGATCCTACCCACGCTGATTTTTATCAACTAATTAAGCTATGAGCTGAGTTGTGCCGAAGTTAAGATATCCTCATCACCTACGTTGATGAGCTGAAGAGCATCTCTGACGCCATTAATGCAGTTTATCCGGAGAGCGGATTAAGTTCTGTATCATTCACATGGTGCGTAATAGCCTGCGGCTCGTATCTTAGAAGGACTACAAAGCATTAACCCATGACCTGGGGTACCAGCGGCAGAGGCGGTTTTACACGACGAATACCATTGCCAGATTGGACAGTGTGATCCGGCATACCGTTAAAAAGTGCAAGGTACTCCCGACAGATTACTCATTAAAAAGTTGTATCGCTATCAACCCTGTCAGTATCGCTAAAAAGACGATGATGTTCAGGCCAGCTCGTATCGTCTTATTATCAGCTCTATGCTCTTCTGCACAGCCACATCTGAGAAAAGGCAGTCACATTGAATCACGTACGCGCTCTCAAGGTACCGGACTATCGATTTTGCGACACCCCGATACGTTTTTGTACTGCCTTCGCGAACGCCGCCTTCACTCTTTTGTCTTTGACTGACCATTCAGCCAACAACTTGCTCTGGCTTGCCTCCACCATTGCCGCGTCCCGTGAGTCGTTTTTATCCTGTGCGGAAGGCCATCCATGCTCCTCAATATAGGGCCTTAACGCTTTAATAATTGCGTTGATGGCATCGGTTTTAGTTTCCCAGCCCTCAGGTTGCGCTTCCAGGTGTTTTATCACTTCGTCTTTAACGCCATCAAAACGTGTCGCTTTGACCTTTCCGCCATAAGCAGAATTGAGTTTATGCCGTTCCTTGATTCTTTTACCTGCTGCGGATTCACTGCGTTTCAGACCGCGATCCAACAACGCGATAGCCTTCAGCATTAATTGCACCGCATGATCTGGATCAGATTCGAGAGCCGATGTTCCCTGCTCCCAGTATTGTTCAGCCTCAGACATATCGTTCCTGATCCCCTTTATCATCCATTCTGAAAGACTGAAAATTTTCAGATAACGCCGCCATTTTTTCTCTCCGTGCTCATCAGCAAGTCGCCGCGCTAAATCTTCATCCTTCGTTTGTCTCCCTGTTTGTAGCACGATAACAATTTCAGTATCTTTATTCAGCCATTGCCTGGCGATATGTTTCTGTCTGACCCCGAGATGAAAACGTAACGCTTTCCTCTTTTTGCGAAATACGATGAGTAACTCATCAGGGGTAAAATCCCTGTCTAAATCAGCCATGAAGTCCCTCTTTTCGAATGACAATTTCTATACTCCAGTAAATTTCCTTGCCTGACACCTGGAACGACTCATTCTTGCCCTTAGCCAGACGCTTCCGACACCATTTTCGAAAAAAAAACATTCTGTCACCAACAAAAAACGGGGAAAAAACCCTAAAAAAACCCCTATCTCGTTGTTATAAAATGCCTTTTTTGCTACAGCCACCAGGCGGGTGCCATTACCTGTTCCGGCACCATACAATTGCGTCCATATCGAAAGAACAGGGGGAATTAACAGATATGTCTGTACAAGGTATCAGGATACTGCGCATACGCGCCGTTGTTAACAAAACGGGCATCGCCCGCTCAACCATCTATGACTGGATCAACCCGAAGTCACCGCGTTACGACCCGACCTTCCCGAAACAGCGCAGGCTGGGGATGCAGTCCGTCGGCTGGCTTGAGTCAGAGCTAGATGCATGGCTGCTGGAACGCCAGCAGCCATCATAAGCGATGAGATAGTATTGGTAAAAATTAAAGGAGGATACGCAGATTATATAACAACGTCTCTGATTTAAATATGCGCTCGCTGCGACATATTTTTGCCAGTTGCAAGGAAACAGAATGCGATTATTTATTGGGTAAGATTATTACTTTAAATAAATTTTGACGCTTGGCTATTTTATTATATTCACAACTAACCCGTTACTGAAAACAGTAACCAAGGAGAATATTACATGCAGAATATACTGCCACACACTGTCATTCCGAAAATGCCGGAGCCTTATATTCCCGTACAAAACAGAACCCCGGAGGGTTACCCTGTCTGCGCGTTCCCGCCGGTGATGCGGGATGTCATTGATGCTCTTTATAACGAGACGGGTATCCCGGCGGAACTGATAGCGGGGGCCGTACTGGCAGCCTCTTCCCTCGCCTGTCAGGCTCATATTGAGGTGGTACCACCACACTCATCGGATCCGATGCACTGTGCACTGTATTTACTGACGTTGGCGGTCTCCGGTGAAGGTAAGACCAGTATCAGCAAAAAAGTGATGAAGCCTTTTTACCGGTTCGCTGAGCAAATGAAGCAGCAGCACGACGGTCTGATGAAGGCACACCTGCGTGCTGATAATATCTGGAAAATACACCAGAAAGCATTGACCAGTAATCTGTACACTGCCATCAAAAGCGGTTCTGAGGGGACGGAGGAAGAACGGCTGTTAGATGAACATGCAGAAACCCGGCAGCAGCCTCCGACCCGCCTGGCGATGCTTTATGACGACACCACCGCAAAGGCGCTCCTGGAAGGTTTGAGCCGGTATTCTGAAGCCGGGGTGCTCTCAGATGAGGCAATTACCTTTTTTAAAGGATATCTGAAAAACAACCTCGGTTTACTGAATAAAGCCTGGGACGGGGAGACCTATGAATACCACCGCCCGGGCGGTGAGGAGTACGATATCAACGCCTGCCTGACCCTGGCATTAATGGTTCAGCCCCCGGTCTTTGAAAATTACCGCCGTAACCACGGTGAACTCAGCAGGGGAAGTGGTTTTCTGTCGCGGTTTCTTTATATCAATACCATCAGCACGCTGGGACGTCGCCGCACAAATACGGACCATGCTCATTCTGATGAAGCATTAAATGTGTTCCACAGTAAAATTAACCAGTTACTTGATAAGCAAAAGGCGCGTTTTTATAGTCACGATACGCAGAAACAAACGCTCAGATTATCTGATGATGCGACCACTTACTGGGCAGATAAACAGTCAGAGCTCAGCCGTAAAACAGCCCCCGGACAGCAGATGGAGCATATCAGTGAAATTGCAGCCAAAGCGGGGGCGAATGCCCTCAGGGTTGCGGCCATTCTGACATATATGTATTCACCTGAGAGTTTATGTATTTCGCGGAGGGTCATCCAGGCCGCCTTCAAAATTGTGGAATGGCATCTTGAAGAAGCGGAAAGGCTGTTTTTCCCTTCTTCTGAACGGAATGCATTTATGGAGGACGTTTACGAGATGTTCAGGTGGCTTAAGGAGAAATTTCTCGATAATGAGGGATATCCACTCAGGAAAAATGAGGTAAACCGGAACGGCCCGAACCGGCTGCGTGACGCCAGTAAATCACAATCTGTTCTTGAGCAGTTAATCGCACTGGGTCTGATTTGTTTTATTCGTCCCGGCCGTCATTCTGCGGTGTATATTGCCATGCCCTCCCTGGAATGTCGCCACTCATGGTGTATTCCACCGGCATTCCTGGAGAACGGACATAATCCGATTATTGCATCGCCAGAGAATGTCACTGGCAGGTATGGTTTTGAATACTTTGACTTTAACAGGCTGGAATATTAATCGGGACACCTCACTACAGAGACCCGAATGGCCAGAGCGTAAACCGGTTAAATGTCTTGAAAAACAGCCACAGAGGCAAAAACCCCGCGCCAATCGCGACTGGTCGCAATCCGCGCGGGGTTTTCTCAGAATACAGTGCTAAAAAACAGATAATGACGACTGGTGGAAAGCTCTGTGGATATGAACCATTAACAGCCATCAAAACATGTAATTTCACACAATGTGTTTTGCTAGTGTATTTCTTACTCATTTGAGACAAATACATCAACATTTAATTAATGTTGATTAATAAATATATTTAATGACATATAAAAATAGCATCATTGTTATTAACAACAAAAGCAAAGACATTATCACATTAAATAAGAGTTTAATTATGGCCGTATGTAAAAGAAATAACTGCATGGCACAGATCGGCCATTCACCCGCCGAACGGATATTACGGCTATGCCCGGTACATTATCAGGGCAGACAGTTAAATGCAGCCAGACGAACGGAAAGAGCAGCATTAATATGCCAGTATCCCGCCTGTGGTATCAGTATAACTGAAACCCGCAATCAGTTTTATTGTTGTAAGGAACATCGGGATAAAGCCCGGAGGTTAATCGATGACGATGCTATTATAAGACTGGTTAAGCACTCTTACTGGCTCAATCTGGAAGCTATGCTAAAAAATAATTCCCTTGGACTGGGGAGTATCACCGGTCCGACGGATATTGCAGACCTCATTCGGTTATATCAGCGCAAAGCTGTCCACCAAAAAACGTATAATATGCTGAACGGGCACAGAGTTGCTGATACGACAAAAAGGTTAATCCCCTGGCTGGATCTTGAGCTATGCCACATTTACCCTAACTCTAAGGGCGGTGCAAATATCGCCAGAAACATTATCATCGCACCTGCTGCTATAAACCGGATGATGAAGGATTTTATCCCCTGCTGTCAGTCAGGAGTGCTGAGTGGCATAAAAGCAATGGAAACACCTCAACCGGTTAAATCGACCTTACTGAAAGCGTTAACGGATAAATACGGTTCAGATGCTGTACAGGAAGCATTGTACGGAGTTAAGCATCTTGCCTTTGCTGATTTAAGTCTGTCACGCAGGCTATTTGACACTGATATTTACGCATTCCCTCCACTAACCCGTCTGTTAAAAGAGGAAGCCTTACGCCTGAATTTGATGTCACTATGGGAAACGCTGGTTTGTACCGAAGTCAGCGTCTGGCTTAATGCCGGGCCTGCGAATGAATTATTTGCCGTTGCCGCGTTTCATGCGTTGCTGAACGGCGACGCCGACCACCTGCTGGAGCAATGTTATCGTTTAGTCGATGAAATCAGGGTGAAGCACAAGCGGGGGTCTCAACAAATCTACGACGAATTTCAGCATATACTCAGCCAGTACATGGCAAAATATTTTCACATTGACACCAGCGACCACAGAGCCTGTAATCTCTTCTATAACCGCTTTTTTAGTGTTCCTCCTGTCACAGAGGACGGTGTCTGCGCCATACTGCCTCAGTGATGCATTTCCTCAGCCTGTGTTCAATAAAATCTCAGATATATATCACCCTTCCGAAGTGAAACCGGACCATCGATAAACTCGGGCGAGGTTTACGGTAAATATATTTACTGAACCACGATCAATTTTGTCGATCGGTTCGATCGAATTTCATCGTTATCCCCTTCTTTTTTGCAGCTATAAAATCCCAACGGGATGCTTATGACTGTCTGTCTTCTACTAAAAAACATGCAGATACCCTTTCCGGGTAGCGTTTTACGAAAACCAGAGGTGCACAAAAATGAACAGAAAAATGATTCACCCTTTACTACTGACCTGTGCGCTGGTACCGGCAGTGGCAATGGCCTTCGGTAATCAAACCACCTGGACCCGGGGCTGGGGCCAGGGAGTATCAGAGTTTGTTATCAATGGGGAAAGTCAATCGCAACTGTCTCTGACCTGTGAGGATTACGGCTCGCAACCGGCCACGGTCATATTCACTGACGCCTGCGGGCATCAGGTCAGTATGGATGAAGATAAAAACCTTCAGGTCAGTATCGACGGTGGAGCCCCCATCGACATCAGCGAATCTGGCAGTCGAGTGGGCGGTAATAACCTGGCGCTGGCCTGGGCTCAGCTACGTAATGGCAAACAGGTCTCAGTAACCGGAGACGGTGTTAAGGATGCCACATTCACGCTGGCTGGGGCAGCAAAGGTATTGCCAGTATTCGGGACCCACGGCTGCGTGGGTAAAGATGCACTCTAGCCTGCATCTGAATTTAATACCTGTTGATTACGTTATTTTTAAAAGGAACAGTTTATGAAATTTAAACACATGCTGGTGCCCGCACTGTTTGCACTGTCAGCCCTGGCGCTGGCAGAGCCAACGCCATCCATCAAAGTGGAGACCAGTAATCAGGTTCACCCTGCCGGAACACGCTACGTCACGGTCGTGGTCACTGCACTGGATAACACCGTGAAAGTCGAAAATATTGACGTGAACCGGGGAAACTGTCGCATTGCCAACCAGAAATATCTGTACTCCAGCAATAAAGAAACTATTTTGCCTGCTACCCTGCGTTACGGGCAGTCCGTCAGCGTGAGTTTTTATAATAACTGCGTGGCTTCAGAAGTCGTCGTCACTACTGATAAGGGGGGATGGCGTTACACTTACCACTGAGTCCCCCGCCCCTGATTAACGTTTCCCAACCTAAAAAATGCCACATGACCAACGGGCTGCCGCTGCGCAGTCCAGAGTAAATCCTATGACCTTTCTGAAAATGCTGGTGACCGCCCTGAGCCAGGCGCTGACCTGGTGCGGCGGACATCATGCCCGGCAGTATATTGAAATCCGCTTTCGTCAGGCCGGTTACGATGACGACTGCATTGATACAGCCCGGGAAGCGGTCACGTTGCTGGTCACTGCACTTATCACCGCCCTGATGGCGCAGATACTGAAGATTCTGGATACGCTGTAACCCCGCCCTATCCGTTCATTGAGAACAACACATCCAGCCCCTGCCTCCTCACGGTGCAGGGGCTTTTGCTTTTATGCCATCAGAGTAATCAGATGAGGAATCAACTATGCGATTAGCCAGCCGTTTTGGCCGGGTGAACCAGATTCGCCGCGACCGCCCCTTAACCCACGAAGAACTGATGCAGCATGTCCCCAGCGTCTTCGGGGAAGACAAGCACGACTCCAGAAGCGAAAAGTACACCTACATACCCACGATCACCCTGCTGGAGAACCTTAAACGCGAAGGGTTCAAGCCATTCTTTGCCTGCCAGTCACGAGTGCGCGACCAGAGCCGACGGGAACATACAAAGCATATGCTCCGGCTGCGTCGTGCCGGTCAGATAAACGGCCAGCAGGTGCCGGAAATCATCATTCTGAATTCTCACGATGGCGCATCGAGTTTTCAGTTGCTGCCGGGGATATTCAGAAGTGTCTGCACCAATTCGCTCGTTTGCGGACAATCGTTTGGCGAGATCCGCGTGCCACACCGGGGGGATGTTGTCGGGAAGGTGATTGAAGGGGCTTATGAGGTTCTCAGCGTCTTTGACCGGGTGGAAGAAAAACGTGACGCCATGCAGTCCCTGCAACTCCCGTCACCCGCACAGCATGCACTGGCTAAAGCGGCGCTGACATACCGTTTTGGGGAAGAGTATCAGCCTGTGACTGAATCGCAAATTCTTGCACCCCGCCGCTGGCAGGACGAGAGAGATGACCTGTGGACCACCTACCAGCGCATTCAGGAAAACCTGCTGAAAGGCGGACTAAGTGGCCGTACCGCTCAGGGTAAACACACCCATACACGCGCAGTAAACGGGATTGATGGCGACGTTAAATTAAACCGCGCGCTCTGGGTGATGGCGGAGAACATGCTGAACCTGTTGGACCGGTAATCACCCGCGCCCCGCCACAGAAATCAATCCCCGGCCCAAGACCTTCATTCGACATCTCCATGCATAAGGAAAATTAACATGACCGACATAATTAATATTAATGATAACAATCAGCGACCTCTGCAGGCTGGCGATGACGGTTCTGCACCGGCACTGACAGCCATGTCCGTAGCGGACGAACAGCGTGTGGGATTCTGGCCGCAGCACTTTGGCAACATCCCGCAGTGGATAACCCTTGAACCGCAGGTCTTTGCGTGGATGGACCGGTTCTGCGCTGACTACAGCGGCGGTATCTGGAGTTTTTATTCTCTCAGCAACGGCGGAGCCTTCATGGCTCCGGAAACGGACAGCGATGCCTTCTGGTCGCTGTTTAACTCCATGAATGGCAATGCCGCAGACATGAGCGCCGAAGCTGCAGGGATTGCGGTCTGTCTTATCGCTTACAGTCATCACGCATGCCGCACAGAATGCGATGCCATGACGGAACATTACTGGCGTCTGCGTGACTATGCGCTCAATCACCCGGAATGCAACGCCATCATGTGCATTACCGACTGAGCGTCCCGCTATGCCGTATGAACTGTCTCATCTTAATGCCCTGAGGGATGCGCCGGGGAAAACAACGGTCAGGGATGAGGACGGAGAGGTTGTGACCGACGAACCCTTCCTGCATTTCCCGGCAGGTACCCCTCTCTTCCATATCTGGGCATGGTTCGAATCCCTGCACAACGAGTTCGTCGTTGCCGTGAAACTGTACAACACATCCGTCCCGGATACGTCAACAGACAGGAAAAGCAAATGAATACCACCACGTGTCCCCCTGACCGCGGGGGAATATCTCCCGTCGCACAGCGCACTATCAGACGCGCACTGACCCTGCTGGAACGCCAGTTACGCGAACCCGGCGAGGCATTCACCTCCAGTCAGGCGGTCCGCGACTGGCTCCGTCTGCAGCTCACCACGCTGGAGCGTGAAGTCTTCATGGCACTCTTCCTCGATAACCAGCATCGTCTTATTGCCCATGAAACGCTCTTCACCGGCACCATCAACCATACGCAGGTACATCCCCGTGAAGTGATAAAGGCCGCACTGAAATACAACGCGGCTGCCATCGTGCTTTCACATAATCATCCGTCAGGTTATGCGGAACCTGGCCATGCCGACCGGCTGCTCACTGACCATCTGAAACAGGCACTTAAACTCGTGGATATCTGCCTGCTGGACCACCTGGTCGTGGGAGGCATGGACATCGTCTCGTTTGCCGAGCGTGGCTGGCTTTAGGGAGAGAATAATGATGAGAATCATCAGTAAACGTCAGGCAATGGCGATATACCGCCAGCATTCTGAGTCCCGGCTGTTTCGCTTCTGTACCGGGAAATATAAGTGGTTCGGAAGTATCTGCCATTACTACGGCAGGGAAGTGCAGGATATCCGGGGGGTATTGGCCGTGTTTGCTGAACGCCGACAGGACCGCAACGGTCCGTATGTGATTCTGCGCAGCGTTACCCTGAATTAACTCACCGTTAAGGAGTACTTACATGCAGAAAGCAACCTGCGTAATCAACCATAACATCGCGGAACACTGGTGGGGCCTCAGACGCAACGTCACGCCATGTTTTGGTGCCCGGCTGGTACAGGAGGGTAACCGCCTGCATTACCTTGCTGACCGCGCCAGCATCACTGGGACATTTAATGACGCAGATTTACGCCATCTGGACCAGGCATTTCCGTTACTGATGAAGCAGATGGAGCTCATGCTGACCAGCAGCGAACTCACGCCCCACATTCAGCGCTGCATCACGCTCCACGCAAAAGGGCTGATATGTGAGGCCGATACGCTCGGCTCCTGTGGCTATTTGTACATCGTAATTTATCCGACATCTGCAACAACTGCATAAACCTCGGACGCTTTCTCTTATTTATCCCCCCAATAAAGAGCTCAAACCATGCAAACACACTCTCTGCCCCTTCAACGGGCGGCATTGTCATGTCTGTCGCCAGTCGAAATCTGGCAAGAATTACTGAAGTATCTGCTGGAGCAACATTACGGACTCACGCTTAACGACACACCGTTTGGCAACGACAGAGTGATCCAGAAGCACATTGATGCGGGCATCTCACTGTGTGACGCGGTGAGTTTTATCGTGGAAAAGTACGACCTAGTACGTACTGACCGTCACGGTTTCAGCGTGAAAGAACAGTCTCCGTTCATCGGCAGCATCGATATGCTCCGCGCCCGGAAGGGTACCGGGCTGATGACCCGTAAGGGAAATAAAACCGTTACTGACATCACAGGTGGCAGATTCAGCGGAGGGAAATAATGACGTTAGCCCTGATCGTTGACGCCAACACCGTCAGCGATCAGCCCCTCAGGTACCAGTACAAAGACTGGCGCTTTTATCAGATCTCCATCAACTGATACAGATGTTCGCTCAGACAGCGCGTATGGCGGTAACACCTTAACGGAGATATCCGTCTGAGGTAGAAGAGGGTGTGGCAGGACGCCGCCAGAACATCAGGGGCCGTATCGTCTGTCAGGATGGGGCTTAATTCCGGGGCGTTCAGTAAAATGAAACATTTCTCCGGTAGCATGCCGTCGGCATTTCCTTTCGGAAAATAACCGCCCAGATACAGTAACACGGTCAGCAGGCGAAACTGTCGGGTGAGTACCGTTTCAGTGTCCCGGTAATGTGCGGCTATCCACAGGCATTCCCGCAGCATAAACCGTCGGGTCCGTCGGGTGAGGTCACCGCCTTTATCATACCAGTGTTCGACGATATCCCTTGCGGAGCTAATGGAGTCATCACCCGTTGTCGCAGTTTGCCACGACCGCGCCAGAAGCGTTGCGATATCCATGGATTAACGCCGCACCTGCGAAACGGCTGCGGGAGTATTGCGGACACCAGGCAGATAAATATTGCGGACCAGCTTCAGGAGGAAAAAGACATCGCTCAGGTTGCTCACGCCGGGTACCAGATGGCGAAAGGCTATCCGCGCACGAAAACGCGCCCGGACCGCCAGCCGGTCATTCACCCTGCGCCGGTACAGGCCCAGAAAATGGCGGCTTTCCACCAGCGCATGCCTGACCAGCGCTCGTCTGACAGATCGGTACTGCGTCTGTGTACTGAGTGTCAGAATATCTGCAATCACGTCGCAATAGCTGAACGCGCGGATATCATAATAATCCGGGCGGTGGGTAATTGACGCTGGGTTATTCACCCACAGGTAATCCTGTCTGTCAGAGAAATAAAATCGGCCATCTGCGGCGGCAAGCTGTATCGTCCAGAGAATGTCCTTGTGGCTTTTCCCTTCCTGGAATCGCAGGTCATGCTCGCGAATATACGCTGAACGGATTATCTGCAGCCACAGATAATGCGGCCATTCCCTCTGACTGACGCAATGGCGTATCCACTGCTGACCCGTCAGCGTCTGACCGTAAGGCTGTCTGCAGTGAACGGTATGCCGCAGATGTCCGGCGCTGTCTGTATGCCGGGCATTGAAAAGGACGACATCGGCCTGCGCTTCGCGGGCTGTGCGCAGCCGCTCCTGCAGAAAATCTGCCGCAACCCGGTCATCCGCATCCAGGAACACCACCCATTCACCACGGTGAATCGCCAGTGCAGCATTACGGGCAGCATACACGCCCTGATTTTCCTGACGAATGAGAATAAGCCGTTCATCTGTAATGGCGCTGAGTAGCGTCCATGTTTTGTCGGTTGAGCCATCATCCACAACAATGATTTCAGGACTCAGCGTTGTTTCGCCAAGCAGTGTCTGGACCAGAACCCCGATACTGTCAGCCGCATTGCAGGTAGGAATGATGACGCTGATATCGATGTTGATTTTCATTGAGCAAAGGAAATGTAAGCAGAGGGAAACTTCAGAGCTGTCACCCCATCAGGGGCAATAACCTGCCGGGTAAGAAACATTATCAGGAAGAGCGTTCAGGTGATTTTTGTACAGGTGTGGATACCACTCGTTTTTCTCTGATTTCCTGGTTAACCACCATCAGACAGCCATCGCAGAATTCTTTATCCAGCCCGAAAATCCGGTCCAGAACGCCTCTTTTCTTGTTACATCTGGCACATCTTTTCATTCCATCACCTGCTGTCGCATTCCGGTGCCGTGCCCGCAGGACAAAAGAAAGCCGCCCACCAGAAGATAGGAAATAAATTAATAAACAATACGTTAAATGAGTTTTTAGGAATTTAACACAGGCGCTACCGGGCCGGATAATTCATTTTGCAGATCAATTTTTATCAATCGATCGGTTTAATCGATCATCTTTTTCATTCTGCTTTACACGCCATCCGTGTTCCTGCTCTCTTTATCGGTACGACCAGTTTGTTGAACTGGAAAGAATGCACTACCTGTCGGATAGTCAAACCATTCCCGATAACCGACATTATGTGGAATAGAAAATCTACAAAAATTATTAACGCTTTGAATGGCTGCTATGAGCGAGAAGCGGAAGTTGGCAACGCCAACAGCTACATGACTAACATTGAGGAATTTTAATCATCGGGGAGTAGGTCAAATGGACCAACTCCCCATCTGCTAAGACTAACCGCAGTAACAACTTACGCTTTTGACCAGACCTATCGGTTATTTATGACCGATTTCGACCTAAAGTCGCATGTGGATAATTTAAAGACTCATTGTGATTTGACCTGACAGTAGCTGTCAAATGAGTTTGAGCTACCACAGTTTATTGTGCTATTTAAGAGTAGCTATCGATGTCGAAAAGTGGTCACTCTTTCTGGATGCCTGCAATTTTCGATTAGGGCCGCGAGAAAATTATCCTCATGTTCATCAGGAAAGAGCACATGCGACGATAAACGTTCAGACTCCGGCAGTTCGAAATCGATTCGAATCGCTCCAACAAGATATAAGCCCGCAAGATTAAGTGCGTAAGGACCTGATCGGCAGATTACACATGATTGCCTCTCCGGTCTAAGTGGCTGTAAACCATAAAGAACTCGATCGTGTGCATACACCGCCATTTCATTTTGTTTATGCTTAAACAAGTACAGGATGGACTTCGAACCGTTACTTCCGACGAACTGGTAATGATCATTGCCAGCATTGGGAACAAAACGATGACTCGCAAAAAACATTGCCACTCGCAAATCACTGCTTAAATCCAAATACGGCGAAAACAGTCCATAGTGCTGCAGTAGAGTATTAAGTAGGTCAGCCAGATTGTAATTGTAGCCCATACTCAAATCCAATCGAACGCGGCCAAAGAGACTCACTAAAGGATCATCTGAATCCTCCATATCTTGTGCTGAATATATCCACTCACCTCGTTTTATGAGTTCGTTTATTCGCCGATCCACTTCCTCGATGTCGAATTGTGAATAGATAATCTTCGACCACTCAAACAAGTTAATACCATTGAAATGGTGAAATGATCGCGGATGATTCTGGAGGAGATTTCGCCAAATAGAAGGAATAAAAGAAGTCTCGCCAAGCCCTTCGATAAGAAAGTATGGATTTCTTATTGGGCGAGTAATCTCGTAATGCATAATCTGCCCACGGAACAATAGTTTTTGCCCTAGAGCCTCTTGGATTTTGTTAACCTGCCTCGTTAATTCGTCGTATGATTTTGCTGTGTTTAAAAAAATATCTTTACAGAAGATCTTACCGGACTTTGCTATCTGATACCACTCGGTAAAATTATTTTTGTGAATTCGTGTGGCAAGATCCGAACTGGCTAGAGGTCCGCCATAGTAACGATCTATAATTATGTCACCACCCATATTCACATATCCTGACGAGATTAGCGCTTCGGCTTCTGCAGTTTGGATGCCAAGGTCAGAATAAATCTGTCGAGTCTTCTCTAAATTTGGGGGGTAAAAATTATTTGGCCAATCGAAGTCATTACTGTAGTAATTCCAATAGTTATCATAATTCGCCATGAGTTTCTTATTTTCCAATAGTTGACTAATACTAACGCCAATACATAAAAGCTTTTTCTTCTAAATTAAATTTTAGCGAAAGCTTTCGAATAAGCTTTATTATCACCAATATAGATACTTGTCAAATAAAACTGGTCGCCAAGTTAGATTTTTCCATGTGACAGTTTTCCGATTCGTTTGGTGGTCAGTTGACTCAACGTTATATTCATACAGCCATAGAATGCTGTAATACTTAACGATAAGTGAACCGCCACGGATAATTTAGACATTTCCTTGCCAGCTCAATCACGCTAGTAAGGTTCCCCCCATGTAGCCAATTTGTCAGAGGTCGGGTCAATACCTTTCTGAACATATAAATCTGAACCGATATCTTCTAGTAACTTGTTCCTCAAGGAAACATCAATCCGGCCAAGTAAGGATATATTGTCAATATGTTCTGAACCACACTTGCAGTCTTCCTCATGAATAACACGTTCCCAACAGCCGTTACTATCGATTCGATAGTGCATCCCACAGAAGCGACCAATACTCATGATACGCAACCCTGGATGATCGATACCATATTCAAATACACATACAATATTTTCAGGCATTTTTACTATTCCAACGCCCTTCCCATATCTAGTGTCCATACCATGGTAAACAAGTCCATCAAGTTCAATTGATATCTCATTATACTTTTCTAATAGCTTGTTGATTTCAGGAAGAACAAAACAAGGGTCACTTACACCATGATACAGGGCGCTTCCACATAGAATCTGAACTATTTGTGAAGAGATAGTGGCCAAACCGTCCGGAGGCGGAAGGTCCCTAGTCCAAAAGGGTCTATACATTGCACTTCTAGAAGGCATGCGCTTTTGAAGGTGACAGGAATACTCAGGTAACTCCAATGACCTCTTGAACGCCTCAAGACCTTCATCCGAAAGGTGTCGCATCTTCACCCATGGCATTGCCAAAAGTTCGCGATAAACAGGATCCTCACATGGTTCTGGAAATAGCCAGCCAACACTATATCCCTCCGCATATTTACGTAGAACCTCTGCTGGAGCGCTGATATGACAAATAATACAGTCTCCATCTAACCCTTCACGAATTAAAGGCCCCACCATGTACGCATCCTGTCGCACATATCTTGGAGCGCCATGATCTGTCGCAATTTCGGATAGATGAACAGCCTGAAGATTGTATTGTCGTAGTAACTTCTGGCTTATTAAATAAATGTGGCCAATATCTTCGGATGGAGCGAAACAAGCATTTAGAGTACGCAACCAAACTGGATCTTCAAAGCAATCCTCTACCAAATTGACCACATACTTAGAATCAAATTTATTACATGCAAACCAAGCAGCAACACGCGGATCGCCACTAACATCAAGGAAAAAGGAACGAAACCCATAATGCTGAAGGATTGCTTGGTGATGTAGCCCCCTGAAACACCAGACAGTAGCTGTATCTCCAGATAAGAGA
>NZ_JACVUU010000032.1:0-81873 GCF_016516145.1 Klebsiella sp. S69
GCGCAGCATCGCCTCCGGGAGATTATGCCGCGCTGTACTCTGCTCCCGGGGTATAGCTGCGATCAGATCTCCGGCGTATTTTTAAAGCCCATCAGCATCAGCATCGGCTCCTGCTGCGACCCCGCGGGATCGAAATGATAGCGGTTGCCCTGACGGTCTCCGCCGATATACCACGAGATCTCGGTTTTGCCCTCAGCCAGCGCCTTGCGCACCGCTTTATCAACATCGATCGTCCGGTATTCACGCTTTGAATTAAGATACAAAACCCCATCAGAGCTGTAGTTGCAGGACGGACGATGATTCCAGGTCACGCTGTTTGCGCTCCAGTCGTTGCTCGCCGGATAGAGGAAAATCTGATCCGCGCCGTTGGTTTCCACTTTTCCACCGTAGATCCGCAACTGATATTTAAACAGCGAAGCGTCCTGACCCTGCGGCAGCGGCGGGATCGGGAATTTCACCAGCGTCATGGTTTCCGGGTTATGCGTGCGCCCGCCGTTTTTCCAGTTATCGCTGACCACCAGATTTTCCGGAGCGGCATGGGTCACCGTCGGCTCGGTGCTGTCCACCAGCGCGTTCTCCTCTACCGTGGAGAAGCCATAAGGCACCGCGCTACCGCAGTCGATCCCCTTATTCATGCAGCGCTCGGTCATATAGTGCGCTGCCTCAACCGTCCAGCCGTTCATGAAATCCGCGTGCGCCGTATAGATGCTGCCCCAGCGCTCTTGACGCTTGTCGCCGTCCATGAGCGGATCCATCGAAAGCTGAATTTTTGCCGTATCCAGCGTTTTTATCTGCGGCAGAACGTATGCCACGTTCATGTTTACGGTCGGAATTTTCACCGGGTAATCGCCTGGACAGGCGCCATTGACGTCGTATGTCGCGTTACTGTGGCCGTGCGTCGGTTTCAGGTTGACGCCATCCCAGCAGTTGGGGAACTGGATACCGATATTAAACTGTACCGCATCCCCCGCTTTGCGCAGCCCGCAAATCTGATCGGCCTTATTGGTATAGCCATTGCCGTTGGCGCAGAGAAAGGTAATGCGCGAACTGGGAGCAGAACCGTGATGATCGCCCGCCAGCAGTTCGAGACCGGCCGGGAACGGATGCAGCGGATGCTGTTCGACTTTGCTGGTCTGGTAGTAGGTTTTTTGATAAGCCGGCGCGACCACCTGACCGTCCGGCAGCTTCAGCGATGGCGCCCAGTAGGCGGAGCTGTCAGCTTTGTTATCGCAGGTGGTTTCCGGCTGGTCGCGCAGCGTCTGATAGGTCGACACTGCGTCAGTATGGGTGTTGCCAAAAAAATCATGCCACATAGCCTGATTCGGTTTGCCGAACATCATAATGGCGTCATCGCCCAACGTATGGTGATAAGCGCAGACCACGTGGGCCTGCGGGCCGGCATGAGCAGAAAACGCGCCGACGGCCAGCAGCGGCGCAAGAGTTAAAGCGAACGGGTTCAATTTCATTTTGCAATCCTCCTTGTTTGAAGGAGTGCAGAGATAGCAAACGCCCGCCGATGTTACACATCATCAAATATCATTTCGTCTCATCGGCCCGCACTATCAGGTTCGCGCATGATCCATGAGTACTGAAATGACCTCGGCGCCGGGAAATGCGTGCGCCGACGAAACGACCCCAGCAGCTGCGGCGTGCAGTAGGTACAGCTCCCCAGCCACTCCATGTTTTCTTCCGGCACCCCCGCGCTGCGCAGCAGGAGATGGGCAAAGGCCCGCAGATCGAACCAGACATTGTCGTCAGCGGTCGCTTGCGCCTGCTCCCCCACTGACGCCGCCTGATGGGGCAGGAAGAGCTGCTCCCGATGGCGCTTTGCCAGCTCGCCTGCGGGCATTGCCAGCAGAGCCTGATAGAAGTCGGCGGTGACTTCGTAGCAGCAGGCGTGAATATGCGGCCCGCTCACCACCACCAGATCTTGCGGGGCGACGTGATAACGCTGAAACAACGCCAGGCTATTTTCAATAATTCCGCTGGCCGCGCCGCGCCAGCCTGCGTGGACGCTACAAATATAGCGCCCATCGCGCGACGCCATCAGCAGCGGCAGACAGTCGGCGGTCACTACCCCTATCTTTTGCCCGCTGACGGCGGTAAACATCGCATCGGCATGGGGTCGCTCCGCCTGCGGTGCCAGATACTCATGCACGATGTTGCTGTGAACCAGTTTAACTGGCGCCATTTCGCTATAGGGAAAGGCGGCGGTTTCATGGACGTCGAGAAAGGCATACCGGATGCCGGGGATAGTGCTCAGTAAGCGGGAGGTAAAAGACATGATGCCCGGAAGAATCAATGGATGATGATTTAACCTATGCCAAAGTAGAGAGATGCGCAAGGCGAAGGACAGCACCCCGGCTCGCGCTGCGCTTAGCCGGGCTACAAGCAACAAACTTCTGCGGGCCGGTAGCCCGGGCAAGGCGCGGGTTTACCGCGCCGTCCCCGGGAATAAACGAAAATGCTCAGGCCATCGCAGCGCGCTTTTGTCGGCTCATCAGCCAGAACACCGCCACGCCCGCCAGCAGAATGCCGGGGGCGGACGCCGCCATCACCCCGACGGTGCCGGTGCCCAGCGCCAGCATTTTGCCAGCCAGCAGCGGACCGCTCATCGCGCCGAGACGGCCAATCGCCACCGCCGTTCCCACGCCCGTGGCGCGGATTTCGGTGCGATAGAACAGCGGAGCCAGCGCATACAACACGCTCTGGCCGCCGGTGGCAAACAGGCCGGCGACAAAGCCGGAGAAGAGCATTGCGGTCAGCGAGGACGCGGTTCCCAGGGCCAGCAGCGACGCCAGCATGCCGATATAAATTAGCAGCGACATCCATAGCGGACTGAGCTTATCCATCAGCGCCCCCAGCAGCAGCGTCCCGCAGGCGGCACCGAACTGCAGGACAAACATCACCCCCGCCGCCTCGCTGGGGCTGAATCCCTGGCCAACTAACAGCATCGGCAGCCAGTTGATCAACATATAGACCACCAGCAGCGTAAAGAAATAGCACAACCACAGGAGCAGAGTAGCGGCGGCGTTGCCCGGCGCAAGGAGCGTGCGTAGCGGCACGCCCTGTGCGCTGCGCCGAAACGCCTGCGATTCCGGCAGCCAGCGCATCAATAATGGCACCAGCAGCAGCGGAACGATACCGCCGACCCAGAACACCGTTTGCCAGGCCGCGGCAAGGCCGAAAAAGCCCAGCGCCGCCGCCAGCGCCGCGCCGATGGGCACGCCGCAGTACATCAGGCTGACCGCCCTGCCGCGAAAACGAGGACCCGCAGCCTCGGAGGTTAAAGCAATCAGATTCGGCAGCGCCGCGCCAAGCCCGACGCCGGTTAACAGGCGCGCCAGCAGCAGCGTCGGATAATTCCATGCCAGCGCGGTGGCGATTGAGAACAGGCCGAAGAGCAGCACCGAGCCGAGCAGAATTCGCTTGCGGCCATAGCGATCCGCCAGCATGCCGCCCACCAGCGCGCCGGGCAGCAGGCCGAGGATCCCGGCGCTGAAAATCCAGCCCATCTGCATTTTATCCAGCGCGAACGCCTGCGCCATGCCGACGGCGGCGATGCCCGCCGCCTGGAGATCCAGCCCTTCCATCAGGGCCACCATAAAACAGAGCCCGACGGTTAACATCAGGCGCGAATTGCTTGCAGTCGTTGTTTGGGTCATAGGGTACCTTTGCGATATCCGGACAAGCGGAGCAGGTAAATGGCGGCTGATACGTTGCCAGCCGCGCGTTGCTTTTATTGATGACGATTGAGCAGGTCCAGCGCGACGTCGACGATCATATCCTCCTGACCGCCCACCATCCGCCGTTTGCCCAGTTCGACGAGGATATCCACCGCGCTCAGGCCGTAGCGCTCGGCGGCCACTTCGCTGTGGCGCAGAAAGCTGGAGTAAACCCCGGCATAGCCCAGCGCCAGCGTTTCGCGGTCAACCCGCACCGGGCGATCCTGCAGCGGGCGCACCAGCTCATCGGCGGCGTTCATCAGGGCATACAGATCGGTGCCATGATTCCAGCCGAGCTTATCGGCGGCGGCGATAAACACCTCCAGCGGCGCGTTGCCCGCACCGGCGCCCATCCCCGCCAGGCTGGCGTCGATGCGGTCGCAGCCCTCTTCCACCGCGGCGATGGAGTTGGCGACGCCGAGGCTCAGGTTATGGTGCGCGTGCATCCCGGTGGCGGTTTCCGGCTTCAGCACCGATTTGAGGGCGCGGAAACGATCGCGAATATCGCGCATATTCATCGCCCCGCCGGAATCGACAACGTAGATACAGGTCGCGCCGTAGGATTCCATTTTCAGCGCCTGCTGCGCCAACTGCTCCGGAGTGGTCATATGGCTCATCATCAGGAAGCCGACGGTGTCCATGCCCAGCTCGCGGGCGAAGGCGATATGCTGCGCGGAAACATCCGCCTCGGTGCAGTGGGTGGCCACGCGCACCACCCGCGCGCCTGCCTGATACGCATTTTTCAGATCATGCAGGGTACCGATGCCGGGAAGCAGTAAAGTCGCGATCTTCGCCTGGCTGACCGACTCCGCCGCCGCTTCAATCCACTGCAGGTCGCTGTGCGCGCCGAAGCCGTAGTTAAAGCTGGAACCCTGCAGGCCGTCGCCGTGGGCTACTTCGATTGAATCCACTCCCGCGCTATCCAGCGCCCGGGCAATCTGGCGAACATTGTCGAGTGAGTATTGATGGCGAATCGCGTGCATCCCGTCGCGCAGAGTCACGTCGGAGATATAGAGTTTTTTGCCGTTCATGCTGCCTCTCCCGCTGCGTCATTCAGCGCCTGGGCCATTTTTTCCGCCGTCGCCAGCGCCGCCGACGTCATAATATCGAGGTTACCCGCGTAAGCGGGCAGATAGTGCGCCGCCCCTTCGACCTCGAGGTAAACCGCCGTTTTCAGGCCGGAGAAGCGGCCGACGCCAGGCAGATTCACCGGTTTATCTTCCGGGATGACCTCAAACTGCACCTGCTGCTTCAGGCGATATCCCGGCACATAGGCCTGCACCGCCGCCGCCATCTCGGCGATCGACGCGGCAACCGCCTGCTGCGATGCCGCTTCGCTCAGGACATAAACGGTATCGCGCATCATCAGCGGCGGCTCCGCCGGATTCAGCACGATAATCGCTTTGCCTTTCGCCGCGCCGCCCACTTTCTCAATGGCCTGCGAGGTGGTTTCGGTAAATTCATCAATGTTAGCGCGCGTCCCCGGTCCGGCAGATTTGCTGGCAATCGAGGCGACGATCTCCGCATAGTGCACTTTTGCCACTCTGGATACCGCCGCCACCATCGGGATCGTGGCCTGGCCGCCGCAGGTCACCATATTGACGTTACCCTCGGCAAGATTGGCCTCGAGATTGACCACCGGCACGCAGTACGGGCCGATGGCCGCTGGGGTCAGGTCGATCACGCGGATCCCCGGTTTGGCTTCCCGCAACGCGGCGTCGTTTTTCACGTGCGCCCCGGCGCTGGTGGCGTCAAAAACCACATCGATATCGGCGAATTCCGCCATCTGCATCAGCCCGCCAACGCCCTCGTGGGTGGTGGCGACGCCCATACGCCGGGCGCGGGCCAGGCCGTCGGACTCAGGGTCGATGCCGACCATCACCGCCATCTCCAGGTGCTGCCCGTGGCGCAGAATTTTGATCATTAAATCGGTGCCGATATTGCCGGAGCCGATAATGGCGACTTTACGTTTACTCATCACGCTGTTCCTCTTCGGCGACAAAGGTCGCCGCCACTGAACCTAAACCGTCGATATGGGCGATAAAACGATCGCCGGCGGTAATCGCCACCATCGGGCCTAACGCTCCGGTGAGCACGATATCGCCCGCCCGCAGCGGCTCGCCGAGGCTGGCCATTTTGCGCGCCAGCCACACCGCCGCGTTCAGCGGATGGCCAAGGCATTCGCTGCCGCGCCCGCTGGAGACCTCTTCCTCGTTACGGGTCATGCGCATCACGCAATGTTTCAGATCCAGCCCATCCGGGCGCCGCGCCGGACTGCCCAAAACGTAAACGCCGCAGGAGGCGTTATCGGCGACCGTATCGACAAAGCCAATCGACCAGTCGCGGATACGGCTGCCGACCACTTCCAGCGCCGGCAGCACCCAGTCGATGGCGGCGTACAGTTCATCAAAAGTGGTATCGGCATGCGGCAGATCCTGTTTCAGCACCAGGGCGATTTCGGCTTCCACCTTCGGCTGCAGCACCCGGGAGAACGGCACATCGGCGTTATCGCCGTAGCACATGTCGGCAAACAGGGTGCCGAAGTCCGGCTGGTCAACGCCCAGCTGCTGCTGCACTTTAGGATGGGTCAATCCCACCTTGCGTCCCACCACCCGGCGGCCGTTCGCCACGTGGTGCTGCACGTTCATCCGCTGGATAGCATAGGCCGCTTCGGCATTGTCGACGCCGAGGAGAGATCGCAGCGGTTCAATCGCCTGGCCGCGACTTTCCGCCTCACGCAACCGTTGCGCCAGGTGTTCAAGAGATAAAGTTGTCATTCGGCTTCCTCAGGCACGTGCCAGAAAATCGAGCACCAGTTGGTTAAAACTCTCCGCGTGCTCCCACTGCGCCCAGTGGCCGCAGTCGCGATAGATATGCAGTTCAGAACCGTTAATGCCCGCCAGCAGGCGCAGCCCGGCGTCCATCGGCACGAAGCGATCGTTACGCCCCCAGACGATCAGTGTCTGCGCGCGGATTTCGCCGAGACGCGGGCTAAAGTCCGGGAACTGCTTCGGGTTGGCTTCGAGACTTTTGACGAAATTATCCAGATGCTCCCGGCGCGATAGCATATTGTTGAGACGCGCGTCGAACAGGGCGTCAGTCAGATCGCGGGTATCGAAAACAAAGATGTTCATCATCTTTTTCAGGTTTTCGATGGTCGGTTCGCGATACAGGCCGTTCAGCAGCTTGATGCCTTCCGTCGGCATCGGCGTAAACAGGCTCATGCCGCCGGTTCCGCCGCCCATCAGCACCAGTTTGCCGACGCGCTCCGGCCAGCTGAGGGTAAAGGCCACCGCGCTGTGTCCGCCCATCGAGTTGCCCAGCAAATGCACGTTGCTGATATCCAGCTGATCAATGACGCTTTTCAGCACCCGGGCGTTCAGGTCGGAGCGGGAGCCGCGACTGACGATAGCATCGCTTTTCCCCCAGCCGGGGCAGTCCAGCAGAATGACCCGATAGCCCGCCTCCACCAGCGGGTCGATATTGCGGCTAAAGTTGGCCCAGCCGGTAGCTCCGGGGCCGGAGCCGTGCAGCATCACCACGGTTTCGTCACCCTGGCCGCAGTCATTAAAATGGATGCGTAATGTTTCTCCGCCCTCTTCCACGTTGAGAAAGCGGCTGGTGGCGGCTTCGGTTTGCGGTTGGTAGCTCATCATATTCTCCCGTTAATTCAGTTCTGCGCTGTGGCGCTCAGCGAGCCAAACCCGGCAATCCACTCGGGGATTGGTCGGTAATAGCGACCTTCGCAGCGCCAGCGGCCAAATGCGGATAGCGCGGCAAAGGCGGCCACCCAGGTTTTAATTTCGTGCGTTGATTTCCCGGCCATTGCCGACAGCTCTTCGTTACTGACGGCGTCCAGCTCCGCCAGCCGCCCCTGCTCCAGCAGGCTCATGAAGCGGGTATCCCAGACCGGATTGAGCGGATAGAGCGAGTGCTGATCCTCGATAAACTGCTTCGCCGCGCTAATCACGCGCTGCTGGCGCAGTTCCCGTTCGTCCGGCGGCAGCTGCCTGCCGCTGCCCAGCAGCCGGTCGCGCATATGGGCATCGGCCTTCGCCAGCTCCGGTACCGGCGGCTGATGCGACAGGCCGCCGGAGCCGAGGATTAATACCCGTTTATTGAGGGTGGTCAGAAAGCGGCCGATGGCTTCGCCCAGCATGCGGGTACGCTGAAAGCCCGGCAGCGGCGACGCGACGCCGTTGATAAACACCGGCAGAACCGGCAGCGTATCCAGCCCGCCGAGCAGGAACTCCAGCGGTTGCGCGAAGCCGTGATCCACCTGCATGCAGTAGGAGACCGCCAGATCGATGCCCTCCTTCATCACCGCGTGGGCGCAGGCCTCCGCCAGCGCCGTCGGCACCGGCAGAACGCCGCTGGCGCTGCTGAAATCGCCGATAGAAGTTGCGCCGATGCCTAAACAGAACGGCGGCATCACATCGTAGAAAAAGCCGTTGTAGTGATCGGGGGCAAACAGCACCACCAGCTCCGGATCGAAGGCGGCAATACGCGCCCGCGCGTCGGCAATGGTGCCGTTAACTTCGTCCAGCACCGCCTGTTCCGGGTCAACGTAACCCACCAGCGGCGTATGCGAGAGGCAATGAAGATAAGCGTTCATATCAGGCCACCTGTTCAATCACGGTTGGCGCTTGCGCGGAGGCCAGCTGCATCTTGCTCGCCAGCGCGTTGAGCTTTTTGCCGAGGGTTTGCGGGATAGCCACGGTCGCGACGAAGCGATCCGGACGCACCACGGCGATGGCGGTATCGTGCTGCGCGAACCAGTTTTTCAGGCGGTTTTGCGTATCGCCCACGCGGATAACGCCGGGCACGTTGTCCTGATCGCAATGAATCTGTACTTCCGGCACGACCTGGATGAACTGCACCCCGACCGCGCGCCAGCGCGCAATCTGCTCGTCGGTGAGCCCCCACCGGGGATTGCAGCCCCAGGCGATAATGGCGAACCTGGCGCCTATCACCTCATCGAGCAGCGTCACCTGCCCCGTTTCCAGCGTGACCTTCGGCTGGATAAACATTTTGCCAACCGGAGACGTTTTGCCTTCGCCTTCCGCCAGCAGCGCGCCGTCGCGATACTGCGGCATCGGCTTGAAACGCATTTCAAGGAAGTAGCGTTTGACCGGCGGCAGATAATTCAGCAGCCACGAAATTCCGTCGCGCACCGCGCCGTGCCAGCGTTTCGGCGGCGCCAGGACGTTGCCGGCGGTGACCGACAGGTCGATCATCGCTTTGGCGTGATCGCGCCGCTCCTGCTGGTAGCTGTCCAGCAGCGCCTCTCCGGCTTTGCCGTTCACCACCAGCGCCAGTTTCCAGGCCAGGTTAAAAGCATCGCGCATACCGCTGTTGTAACCCTGTCCCTGCCAGACCGGCATGATGTGCGCCGCGTCGCCCGCCAGCAGCACGCGATCGACGCGAAAGCGTTCGGCGATGCGTGCGTTATGGGTATAGACGCGCTGGCGAATCAGTTCGACGTTATCCGGGTCCGGCAGCACTTTGCTCAATAGCTGGCGCATCTTGTGCGGCTCGCTGAGCTGGGCTTCGGTTTCGCCGGGCATGACCATAAATTCGAAACGCCTGACGCCGTGCGGTAGCGCGGCGGAGACGTACGGGCGCACCGGGTCGCAGCACAGATAGACATGCGGCGTCGCCAGCGGATCGTTGGCAATATCGATGACAATCCATTGATTCGGCGCGGTTTTCCCTTCAAAAGGAATATTCAGCGTGCGGCGAATAAAGCTGGCTCCGCCGTCGCAGGCCACCAGCCAGTCGGCGCGAACGGTTTCCCGCTCGCCGCCGCTGCCTTTAACATTTAACGTGACACCGTCACTATTCTGGCTAAAGGCTTCAACTTCGCGGGAAAACAGGCAGCGCACGTGGGGAAAGCGGCTGAGTCCGTCGTACAGCACGGCATCGACCTGCGGTTGAATAAACGCGTTACGGCGCGACCAGCCAAACTCGTCGGTCATCGGCTGAATATCGGCAAAGCAGCGCCCTTTGGGGGTGAGAAAGCGCATCGCGTGCCACGGCGTGGTATGCGGCAGCACGTTATCTACCAGCCCCACGGCCTGCATCGCCCGCAGCGCCTCATCGTCGATACCGATGGCGCGGGGATAATCGATCAGCGACTCGAGCTTCTCGATCAGCACCACGCTGACGCCCATCTGCCCGAGGTAGTTGGCGATCGTCAGGCCAACCGGGCCGGCGCCGGCAATCGCGACCTGCGCGCTGTGCTGTACGGCGGGCTGGATATCAGGATTGGATGTTGTCATTTTCAAAACCTCACGCTTCGGACAAATTGCCGCCACTGCACTAATGTCAGCGAGGCAATTTGTTAACTAAATGTGAATTTATTTTTATTGTGAGGTCAGTATAGGGTTGGCGATTTACGCTACAATCAAAACATCACCTGGTGTGCACCTGGTGCACAAGCTTGTTTAAACTGATTTTTATTGAGGATGCATGAACGAGAATTCGTCGGCGGAATACAAAACGGTACGCGGATTGAGCCGCGGATTATTGTTATTAAATTTGTTAAATAAATTCGACGGAGGCGCGACGGTCAGCACCCTGGCCGAGTTTAGCGGTCTGCATCGTACGACCGTCAGGCGGCTGCTGGAAACGCTGCAGGATGAGGGTTACGTGCGCCGCAGCCGCTCCGATGACAGCTTTCGCCTGACGATTAAAGTGCGTCAGTTAAGTGAGGGATTTCGTGACGAACATTGGATTTCTGCCCTCGCCACGCCGCTGCTTGGCGAGCTGCTGCGCGAGGTTTTATGGCCGACCGATATCACCACCCTGGACGTTGATGCGATGGTGGTGCGCGAAACCACCCACCGCTTCAGCCGCCTCTCCTTCCACCGGGCAATGGTCGGCCGCCGCCTGCCGCTGCTGCTGACCGCCTCCGGGTTAACCTGGCTGGCTTTCGCGCCGGAACACGAACGACGCCCGATCATCGATATGCTGGCTGCCCGCCCGGAAGCGGAGTATCAGCTGGCGCGCGAGCCGGAAAAACTGGCCGCCATTCTCGAACGCACCCGGCAAAACGGCTACGGTGAAAACTTTCGCGGCTGGCAGCAGGAGGAGAAAATCGCCTCCATTGCCGTTCCCGTTCGCCGCCGGCAGCGGGTTATCGGCTGCCTGAACCTGGTCTATATGGCCAAAGCTATGACCATCGACCAGGCAGCGCAAAAGTATCTCGCCTCGCTGCAGAAGGTCGCTACCCGCATAGAAGAACGGATGTCCGATGAAGAGGTGTTTTACCAATAACCTTGTCCATAGGGGGTAAATCGCCCGTCAGCCATTGCGCCCGGACTCGTTATATATTTTAATATACAACGATTTTTCCTTTGCCGCTGAGCCCATCATGTCCAGACATCCGCGCGTTTTCTTTGCTATGGCGCTGTTAAGCGCCAGCCTGTTCACCGGTCAGGCCTTTGCCGATCGCACCCTCACCGACCAGTTGGGCCGTGAAGTCACCCTCCCCGACCACATCACCCGCGCCGTGGTGCTCCAGCACCAGACCTTAAACCTGCTGGTGCAACTTAATGCTGCTGACGACGTCGTCGGCGTCTTGAGCAGCTGGAAAAAACAGCTTGGCCCGCAGTTTGCGCGCTTTATGCCGAACATTGAAAAACTGCCGATGCCAGGCGATCTCACCCAGGTCAATATCGAGAGCCTGCTGGCGCTACATCCGCAGGTAGTCTTCGTTGCCAACTATGCGCCGCAGGCGATGATCCAGCAGATCCAGAGCGCCGGGATCCCGGTGGTGGCGATCTCTCTGCGCCAGGATGCCGCAGGGGAGAAAAACAAAATGAACCCGACAATGGCCAATGAAGAGCAGGCCTACAATGAGGGACTGAAACAGGGGATCCGCCTGATTGGCGAAGTGGTCGGTCGCCAGGATCAGGCCGAACAGCTGATTGATTACACCTTCAGCGCGCGCAGTCTGGCCAATGCGCCGGTTGCCGACATCCCGGAAAATGAGCGGGTGCGGGTGTATATGGCCAATCCGGATCTCAACACCTACGGTTCGGGCAAATATACCGGCCTGATGATGAAGCACGCCGGAGCGCTGAACGTAGCCGCCGCCAGCGTGAAGGGGGCGCGCCAGGTCTCGCTGGAGCAGGTACTACAGTGGGATCCGCAGGTAATTTTCGTTCAGGACCGCTACCCGGAGGTGGTCAAACAGATACAAAACGACCCGCAGTGGCAGAGCATTGACGCGGTCAAAAACCATCGCGTGTGGCTGATGCCGGAGTACGCCAAGGCCTGGGGCTATCCGATGCCGGAGGCGCTGGCGATTGGCGAGCTGTGGATGGCGAAAAAGCTCTATCCATCACGCTATAACACCATTGATGTCGATGCGAAGGCGCAGGAGTACTATCAGCGTTTCTACCGCGTGAAGTGGTCGCCGGATGCTTAGTCATCGTCATCCGGCTCTGCTGCACTGTACCCTCGCGCTGGTGACGCTCATGATTGCACTCGCCTCTATCTGCCTCGGGCAGTATCCGTTAAGCCTGGCGGAGGTTTTTCGCCAGCTGGCGCATCTTTCCCCCCTCGACGGCGTCGCCGGTCAGGTGGTGTGGTCGGTCAGACTGCCGAGGATCGTGATGGCGCTGCTGGCCGGCGGCGCGCTGGGGCTGTGCGGGGCCACCTTACAAGGGGTGTTCCAGAACCCGCTGGTCGACCCGCATATCATCGGCGTCACCTCCGGCTCCGCTTTCGGCGGGACGCTAGCGATTCTGCTGGGACTCAATGCCGCGCTGATGATGACCTCGACCTTTCTCTTCGGCCTTGCCGCGCTGATGCTGGTCTATCTAATCGCCGCGCTGCAGGGGCGCGAAAGTACCCTGGTACTGATCCTCTCAGGAATTATCCTCAGCGGCTTTTTTGCCGCCCTGGTGAGCCTGATGCAGTATCTGGCCGATACCGAAGAAACGCTGCCGAATATCGTCTTCTGGCTGCTCGGCAGCTTTGCCACCGCCAGCTGGCATAAAGTCCTGCTGATGGCGCTACCGGTAGCCTGCGCCTCGATGGTGCTGTTCAGGCTCCGCTGGCGGATTAACCTGCTGGCGCTGGAGGAAAAAGATGCCCGCGGGCTGGGCGTTTCGGTGACCGCGCTGCGTCGCGGGGTGCTGGTATGCTGCGCGGTGCTGGTCGCCGCTCAGGTGGCGGTCAGCGGCAGCATCGCATGGGTCGGGCTGGTGATCCCGCATCTGGCACGGCTGCTGACCGGCGCCGATCACCGGCGTCTTCTCCCTATCGCCTTCTGGCTCGGCGGCGGTTTTATGATCGTCGTCGATGACCTTGCCCGCACGCTAACCCAGGCCGAAATTCCCATTGGTATTATCACCGCGCTGCTTGGCGCGCCGCTGTTCACCTGGCTGCTGGTGCAGTCGCGACGCACGGGCGCGCGCTGATGACCCTTTCCCTGAATTTAAGCAACCTGCTCTACGGTTATAGCCGACCGCTATTCGCACCGCTGAACCTGCAGTGCCGCTCCGGTGATATCTGGGCGGTACTTGGCGCCAACGGCCGCGGCAAAAGCTCCCTGCTTGATACCCTGACCGGCGTCCTGGCGCCGCTCGGCGGCCAGTTTACCGGCACCGGCGGTATCGCCATCGTGCCGCAGCATTTTCGTCCAGCCTTTAGCTGGCTGGTACGTGACGTGGTGCTGATGGGGCGGGCGCGCCACGTTAACCTGTTCGCTCAGCCATCGGCGGACGACGAGCGCCAGGTCCAGGAGGCGCTGGCGCAGCTGGGGATCGCGACGCTCGCCGACAAGGTGTTCCGTGCGCTGTCCGGCGGCCAGCAGCAACTGGTGCTCATCGCCAGGGCGCTGGTGGGCGCCAGCCAGAATATCCTGCTGGATGAACCCTGCTCGGCGCTGGATCTGGCCAATCAGCAGCTGGTGCTGCAGCTGATTAGCGACCTGGCATATCGCCAGAAGCGGACGGTGCTGTTTACCACGCACGATCCCACCCACGCTCTGCAGGTAGCGAACCAGACTTTGCTACTGCTCCCCGACGGTGAATGGCTGGCGGGAGAATCCACCGCCGTACTGACGGAAGAGAATCTTCAGCGCGCGTATGGTTTGGCGGTACGCAAAATCTGTCACCCGGGCTCGGCGCTGCCGCTGCTGGCCCCGCAGTTTACGATTCGCCGTTGATGACCAAAAAGCCGGCGTTTTTCAGAAAATGCTGGCCCTCAGCGCCGAGGATAAAGCGGCACAGACGCTGCGCCCCGGCGCTCTGTTCAATCTGCGTCAGTTGATAATCGCAGCGAACATTCCACGCCGGCGGAATAACCAGCGTGCGCAGATCGCCGCACACCGCCATCTGCGCGGCGTAATGCGCATAGCCGATAAACAGATCGGTTAAATTTTGCCGAATGAGCCACGCCCCGGCGGTTTCTCCCGCAGGCACCGGCAGGGAGTCTCGACCGCCTACCAGCGGACGCGCGCGCGCCATGATGGCGGCACCGACGCCGGGACAGCGCTCTTCAATGTGGGAGAAAAGCTGCCAGGTGTAGTCGCCTGAAGGGTCGCAGCCCGGCGTTGAGGTTGCCAGACGCAAGCCCGGGTCGCTGAGCAGCGTCAGCCACTCCCGCGCCTCGGTTCTCGCGTCGCGCCGGACGGTCAGCATCAGCTGATTCCGGGCGAACCAATAGCACTCTCCGGCCAGCCCCGCCTGACGCAGCGCCTGCGGATGATGGCTATTGGCCGAGGCGAACACGGAGCACGGCTCTCCGGCCTCAATGCGCTCGCGCAGCAGACCAGCCGGACCGAAATGGACGTCGACCGGGATGCCGGTCTGTTGCTGAAAGCGCGCCAGCAGAGGAATGAAAGCGCTTTTCAGGCTTCCCGCAGCCAGCAGCTTTAGGGAGGGAGTCATAAGAACCATCGATATATAGTCATAAATACAGCGCTATAATAACGCAGGTTCAGATCATTTCAGTAGCCAATTTCCGCCAGTTCGCGCAGCTGTTCCGGCGTTGCCACCGGCAGGTTAAAGAAGCGCAGATAGGCCGGGATCATTTCAAACAGCATGTCGGTGCCGCGCTGAATGGGGCAGCCCGCCGCCCGCGCGGCCTGCAGTAGCGGAGTAAATTCCTGGGCCATAACCACTTCGCCAACAAAAGTGCCCGGCGCCAGGCGCTGCGGGTCCAGCGGCAGCGGATCGCCCTCTTTCATCCCCAGCGGCGTAGCGTTGACCACCAGATCGTGCCCCTGCGGGTCGCGCTGCATCAGAGTGATATCCAGCCGAGGATAGTGCTCGAGCAGACGTCCGGCCAGCGCTTCCGCCGTCTGCGGGCGGACGTCGTACAGCGTCAGGGCGCTGACGCCCGCTGCCGCCAACGATGCGGCAATGGCCGAGCCGACGCCGCCGCTGCCCACCACCAGCGCCCGCGCCCCTTGCGTCGCGAACCCTTTGCGCCGGATACCGAGAACAAAGCCTTCTCCGTCAAACATATCACCGCTGAGCGTGCCGTCGGCTTCGGGGCGAATCGCGTTACAGGCGCCCGCAATTGCCGCCGTTGGGCTAAGATGCTGCACCAGCCCGCAGGTGGCAATTTTGTGCGGCATGGTGACCAGCGCGCCAATAATATTGGTCATTTTAAATAGCATCGGGACAAAGGCGGCGTAGTCCTCAGTCTTCACGCCCATCGGCACTACTTTGGCGTCAACCTGTCGATCGGCAAACCACGGGTTATAAATCATCGGCGCTTTAAACTTCGCGGTCGGATAGCCAAGATGCGCTATCAGCCGCGTATTTCCACTAATCACCATTCCTTGCTCCTTTAACAACGACTGCATCACGTTACTGCGAAAGTTCGATACGCTTGACGTCACCCAAAATAAACACATATGCCGCTACGCCCAGCAGCGCAGCGCCGCCGATATAAACAAGCGCGTAGAAGAAGTTGCCGGAGGCCGCGACGATGAAACCGATGATCAGCGGCGTCAGGATCCCGGCAAGATTAGCGCAGAAGTTAAACAAGCCGCCGGTCAGACCGCCAAGGCCTTTCGGCGCGATATCGGAAATTAACGTCCAGCCCAGGCCGACCATCCCCTGGCCAAAAAAGGCGAACGACATCACCAGAATCACCGCCAGATCGCTGGTCAGCCAGTTGGCGGAGATAATCGTGCTCGCCATCAGCAGACCGGCAATGATCGGCAGTTTACGCCCGAGATTCGCCGAACCGGTGGCCTTCAGCAGCTTATCCGAGACCCAGCCGCCGAACATCACGCCGCCCGCCGCCGCCAGGAACGGCATGATGGCAAAGAAGCCGACCTTAATCCACGGCATATGGCGTTCGGTGGCCAGATAAGTTGGAAACCAGGTCAGGAAGAAGACCAGCACCGTATTACCGGCAAACTGCCCGATGCTGGCGCCGAGAATCTGTCTTTTCGCCAGCAGCTGGCGAATCAGCGGCCAGCTAAAGGCGGTATGCTGCTCTGCGCCGGTGGACATTCCGCCGCCGTTGACGATGTGCTCGCGCTCCTGCTGATTGAGGTGTTTATCTTCATGCGGCTCGCGATAGCAGCGCCACCACACCAGCGCGAACATCACGCCGACTGCGCCGACGCTAATAAACAGCGCGCGCCAGCCGAAGCTGCCCATTATCCAGAACAGCAGCGGCGAAAAGCAGGCCAGCCCGAGATATTCGCCGACGGTATAGACCGCCGTCGCCTTCGCCCGCTCCTGCTGCGGGAACCAGGCGCTCACCACCCGACTGTTCACCGGGAAACAGGGCGCTTCGCTGACGCCGAGGCCAAAGCGGCACAACAGCAGACTTTTCAGGCCAACCGCCAGGCCGTGGAACATGGTGAATAGCGACCACAGGGTCAGCGCCAGAAAATAGGTCACTTTGTTGCCGAAGCGGTCAAGGAAGATGCCGCCGGGGATCTGCGCCAGCGCGTAGGTCCAGGCAAAGGCGGAGAACACGATGCCCATCATTGCGGCATCAATACCCAGCTCAGCGGTCAGCTGCGGCGCGGCGATACCCAGCACCGTACGGTCGAGATAGTTGATCATGGTGCCGACGGCCAGCAGCGCAAGAATACCGATACGCCGCCGGGAGGGCCTCACGCCGGACGCGGCCGCCGCCGTCGGGTGATTGTGGCTATAAGAGTCCATAGTCGTTTCCTGTCATAGGGTACAGCCGGATATTGTTATTGTGTTTGCAACGTTGGGTGGTGAACCATCTGCTACATTACTCGGTGTACTGCATTGCTGACAAGCGTACAGCTGCATTTACAGCACCATAAAGTGCGTAACCGTTGCGCCGTTCAGTCAGTTCAAAGAAAAAGCGTCCCACCGCAATCGGTCGGGTGTAGAGGTGAAAGAATTCGCCGCCGCTGCCATCGCGATCGTAAAGAATTTGATGATTCTTCAACAGGTTAACAGGAATACCCTTCCCATAACGGGCCAGCAAATCTTCATAGTAGTTCGCCGGAATCGGCAGCGCATTGACGGCAACCTCGGGCACGGTTGCAAGCGTGGAGGATAAATCGCGGCAGGCAAAAGCCGCGTGCTGTAAACCTGCCCCCTGATAACAGGCCACTGAACGGGCAATTTGCGTGGCGCGGCTTTGCGAAATATTCAGCGCAAAGCGGATGTCGCCCTGCGGACTGCTTACCGCCAGGCTGCGCACCAGCCCGTACGGATCGGGTAGCGTTTGTTCATGCTCAAGGATAAAGCCGAATACGGTGCGGAAAAAAATGATCCAGTTATCGCGGCTATCCGGCTCCATGCCAAGTGCCAGGTGATCGATACCACAATAATCGTCGCGCGGCGTGACGTCCGTGCGCAGATGGAAATCGCGCGTGTAGATATCGTCGCCCACTTCAATCAGATAAATCAGGCTACCGTCCGGGGCGCAAACCGCCGGGATTGGGCTTTCGTTGGGCCCGGCATCGCCCTGCCAGGTGGCATAGCCCAAGGCGCGGGCGCGCTCGACGATTGCCGCACTCTGGCTGACGCGTAGCGCCATAGCGCAGAGAGAGACTCCGTGACGCTGATGAAAATGGTCGGCCCAGCTATGCGGTTGGGCGTTAACCACCACCCGCGCCCCACCGTTGCGCCAGAGGGAGACGCGTTTTGAGCGATGCGTCCCCTCTTCGGCAAAGCCGAGCTGCGCCAGCCTGTCTCCGAGTACTCCCGCCTGCGATGGCGTGGCGGCAAACTCGATAAACTCGAGCCCGGCATAGACCGGTAGTTCAGCCGGTGCAAACAGCGGCGCGCGGCTTTCCGGCAGCCGGTGGCGGACCTGCTCTTCCAGCCACAGCAGCGAGCGATAGCCATCTTTCGCCGTCGCACCGTTGGGAGAAGCCCGGAAGCTGTCGTTAAAAATCTCCAGCGACCAGGGGCCACGATAGCCGCAGCGGATAATCTCGCAGGCAAAATCCACCAGCGGCAGCTGTCCCTGACCGGGGAAGCAGCGGAAGTGGCGGCTCCATTCGAGGATATCCATTTTCATCAGTGGCGCGTCGGCCATCTGTACAAAGGTGATTTTCTCCAGCGGCACGTCCGCCAGCTGCGCCAGCGTGTCACCGCGCGCCAGCACGTGGAAACTGTCGAGCACAATACCCAGCGCCGGGCTATCGACGCGTTTGACCCGCGCCCATGCCTGATGCCAGCGGTTAACGTGGGTGCCCCAGGCCAGCGCCTCGTAGCCGATGGTGATGCCTTCCTGCTCCGCCAGCTCAGCCAGAGCGCGTAAATCGGCCACCTGCAGTTCGACGTCGGCGGAACAGTCCGGCTGAACGTTACTGCACAGCAGCATGGTATCGCAGCCCAGCTCATGCATGAGCGCAAATTTGCGTCTGGCGCGTTCCATATTAGCGGTGAACTGGGCGCGGCTGGCCCCTTCAAAATCACGAAACGGTTGAAAAAGCGTGATTTTTAGCCCTAAATCTGCCGCCAGGTGGCGGATATCGGCCGGCGTACCGGTATAATAGAGCAGATCGTTTTCAAAAATTTCGACGCCCTGATAGCCCGCCGCTGCGATGGCATGGAGCTTTTCGGGTAAGGTACCGGAAATCGAGACGGTGGCAATGGAGCGCAACATAGTGTCCTCGGGTCATGAGCTGACTTAATGACCTGAATATGAATCATTTGGTTCAATTGCGCCATGACTGGTTGCAAAATTGTGATCAATATGTGTATTTTTTGCATCTCAAGAAAAGGAGCCGTTATGTCTGCCGTTGCTCATGATGAAGCACAATCGCTTAAGGAGCGGATCTTCGCCGCCGCTATTACCGTTTTCGCCGAGCACGGTTTGTCGGGCGCGCGAATGGAGCAAATCGCCACCGAAGCGCAGACCACTAAACGCATGGTGGTCTACTACTTCAAGACCAAAGAGCAGCTTTATCAGGCCGTGCTCCAGCACGTCTACGCGAGGATCCGCGAAACCGAGCAGCAGCTTGGGCTGGAAAACGTGCCGCCGGTTGAGGCGCTGGTGCAGCTGGTAAAGTGGAGCGTGCGCTATCACGCCACGCACGCCGACTATATGCGGGTTATCTGTATGGAAAACATGCAGCGCGGCAAGTGGCTGAAAAGCTCCGGACAGCTGAAACCGCTAAACCGTACCGCTCTGTCGATTCTGGAAGATATTCTGCAGCGCGGCCAGCAGCAAGGCGTGTTTCAGGCGGGTCTGGAGGCGCGCGATGTGCATCGATTGATCAGCAGCTTTAGCTTCTATCAGGTGTCGAACTTTTATACCTTTAGCAGCCTCTATCTGGACGACCCGATGCCGGCCATTGATGATGAAGCGATGGTCGCCCACCACTGCGATATTGCCGTCAAAGCGGTGATACGCTTTGTGATTTCATAAAGCTCAGGGAAACGCGCAGGTCCGGCTAGCTGCCGGAAAGCGCATGGACCACCTTCTCCATCGCTTCCTGCGTCAGCGCTGAGCGCTTGACCTTCGGGTTTGCCAGGGCGGTACGCAGCACGCCGGCGATAACGATATGCTTTGGCTCTTGACCCAGGTCGCGCATCTCAAGCACGACTTTACCGACCACGCGGCACATTTCCTGATACAGCGCCTCATCTTTGGCTGTGTTTCCCATGCTATTTGGCTCTCAAATTTTCATTATCAATCAAATCATTATTGATATATTTCCCGCTTAAATCAAACCAGCGCGATGATTTCGCCTCAGCGACGTATTTTTGCTGGCAAAGTTGTGAATAAATCCGCATTTCCGCCCGCTTTATCTTGTCAGCTGATGAAAAAATGTGTTGCGCATAAGCGTAGGTTTAGTTTGCATTTTGTTAAGTATATAACTATAGAAATGAAACATGGTTTTCATTTTCTTTTTTGGATTGGGCAACGTATAATGCCCGGCAAATTCTTATTGAATGGTTTCAGCGCATTGGATTGCATGACTAAACGCATAACACGTTGCCTCTTTTCATGGGCTGAACCGCCAGCACACATTCTTCTGCACGCTCTTTTGTTGTCACCTATCCTTAGAGCGTGGCATAGCAACTTTCGTAATACAGGTTTAACTCTGCGGCAGTACGCCCACGGAGTCAGATTCCCCATCCCTATCCTTCACAACTTAAAGATTAAACTGTCATGAAAAAGACCAAAATTGTTTGCACCATCGGTCCGAAAACCGAATCCGAAGAGATGTTGACCAAAATGCTGGACGCCGGTATGAACGTTATGCGTCTGAACTTCTCTCACGGTGACTATGCGGAACACGGCCAGCGCATCCAGAACCTGCGCAATGTGATGAGCAAAACGGGCAAGAAAGCGGCAATCCTTCTGGATACCAAAGGTCCGGAAATCCGTACCATTAAGCTGGAAGGCGGTAACGACGTCTCCCTGAAAGCGGGCCAGACTTTCACCTTCACCACCGACAAATCGGTGGTAGGTAATAACGAAATCGTTGCGGTGACCTATGAAGGCTTCACCAGCGACCTGAGCGTCGGCAACACCGTACTGGTTGACGATGGTCTGATCGGTATGGAAGTCACCGCGATCGAAGGTAACAAAGTTGTTTGTAAAGTGCTGAACAACGGCGACCTCGGCGAGAACAAAGGCGTTAACCTGCCGGGCGTATCTATCGCTCTGCCGGCGCTGGCTGAGAAAGACAAACAGGACCTGATCTTCGGTTGCGAGCAGGGCGTGGACTTTGTTGCGGCCTCCTTTATCCGTAAGCGTTCCGACGTCGTGGAAATCCGCGAGCACCTGAAAGCTCACGGCGGCGAGAAGATCCAGATCATCTCTAAAATTGAAAACCAAGAAGGCCTGAACAACTTCGATGAAATCCTCGAAGCTTCTGACGGCATCATGGTTGCGCGTGGCGACCTGGGCGTTGAAATCCCGGTTGAAGAAGTTATCTTCGCGCAGAAAATGATGATCGAAAAATGTATCCGCGCGCGTAAAGTCGTTATTACCGCGACCCAAATGCTGGATTCCATGATCAAAAACCCGCGTCCGACCCGTGCGGAAGCGGGCGACGTGGCTAACGCCATCCTCGACGGCACCGATGCTGTCATGCTCTCAGGCGAATCCGCAAAAGGTAAATATCCGCTGGAAGCGGTCACCATCATGGCGACCATCTGCGAACGTACCGACCGCGTGATGACCAGCCGTCTTGAGTACAACAACGATAACCGTAAGCTGCGCATCACCGAAGCGGTCTGCCGCGGTGCGGTTGAAACGGCAGAAAAACTGGAAGCGCCGCTTATCGTCGTCGCGACCCAGGGCGGTAAATCCGCGCGCGCCGTACGTAAATACTTCCCGGATGCAACCATCCTGGCGCTGACCACCAACGAAACCACCGCGCGTCAGCTGGTGCTGAGCAAAGGCGTGGTAGCGCAGCTGGTTGAAGAGATCGCCTCTACCGATGCTTTCTATCACCTCGGTAAAGAGCTGGCGCTGCAGAGCGGCCTGGCGCGCAAAGGCGACGTGGTTGTTATGGTTTCCGGCGCATTAGTCCCGAGCGGAACCACCAATACCGCTTCCGTGCACGTGCTGTAATAATTTACAGGTTAATTAGTATTTCCTTTAAAGGCGCCTCATTGAGGCGCTTTTTTTTATTCCAGCACTAGCTGCTATTAATAAAAATGCAAATCGGAATTTACTATTTAACGCGAGATTATCTAAGATGAATCCGATGGAAGCGCGCTGTTTTCTCTCGCCTTTTTAAGGTTACCTGATGATTTCGATGCTTCTTTGAGCGAACGATCAAAAATAAGCGTATTAAAGTAAAAAAATATTCTCATCACAAAAAAGTTTGTGTAATACTTGTAACGCTACATGGAGATTAACTCAATCTAGAGGGTATTAATAATGAATCGTACTAAACTGGTACTGGGCGCGGTAATCCTGGGTTCTACTCTGCTGGCTGGTTGCTCCAGCAATGCTAAAATCGATCAGCTGTCTTCTGACGTTCAGACTCTGAACGCTAAAGTTGACCAGCTGAGCAACGACGTGAACGCAATGCGTTCCGACGTTCAGGCTGCTAAAGATGACGCAGCTCGCGCTAACCAGCGTCTGGACAACGCAGCTACTAAATACCGTAAGTAATAGTATCTGTGTAATAAAAATGGCGCACATTGTGCGCCATTTTTTTGCCTCTCGTTCCCCCGCCTACTGCACCCTTTTTGCTTCGTCTACCGGCGCACTCTGTACGGACAGGCCCGACGTCGGGCTGCTGCCCGCGGATACCACCACCGGATATCCTGCTCGCCGGGTCAGCGCGCGTTTAAGCATGGCCTCATCCACCGCTTTATCGCCGGAGAATTGATGGAACTCCGCAGGAAGCGTATAGGCCATCGTCTGCGGGTTGCTGGTCTCATCCGGCGTCAACGGTCGATGAACTTCAACATAGCGCTTACCGTCCGGCTCCACGGCGAACTTGACCGGCTGATTGATAATCCGCACCGGCGTCCCGCTTTTCACCTGATTGAATAACGCCTGAATATCCGCCGCATTCATGCGCATACAGCCGGAGCTGACGCGTAGTCCGACGCTATCTGGCGCACTGGTGCCATGAATAAGATATTCCCCGTTGCCGTATGCAAGGCGCAGCGCATAACGCCCCAGCGGGTTATTCGGTCCTGCGGGCACGACCGGCGGCAGCTTAATTCCTTTTTCCAGCGAGCGAGCGCGAATGCCTGCCGTCGGCGTCCAGGTCGGGTTCGGAATTTTCTGCCCTATTCGCGTTGTCATCTCCGGGGTCTCCAGCCCCTGCTGACCAATCCCGAGGGGATAAACCTGCACCTGATTCATTCCCGGCGGGAAGTAGTACAGGCGCAGCTCGGCCAGGTTGACGACGATCCCTTCCCGCGGCACGTCCGGCAGCAGCATCCGGGAGGGAATCAGCACCTGGGTACCCGGTTTAGGCTGCACCGGGGCAATCGTATCGTTCGCTTCGAGGATCAGCATCGCTGCGGTATCGAAACGACGGGCAATCGCCTGCAGGTTGCGGTCATCCTCCTGTACCGTCCAGGACTGGTTCTCACCAATCAAACGACTGTTGGCAGGGGGAAGAGGGTAATCGACGGCCCAGGCTGCATGTGACGCGCTGAGGGCGCTCAGAACGGCAATGGTGATGAGAGAAGCGCGTTTCATACTGAGATTCCTTCTTTCGCTGATAAAACGCCAGGCCTGTTATGCACAACGGGAGGTTCCCCTCCCGTCGCGCATAACAGAATGAAATCTACTGTTTAATTCTAGCTAAGATTTGCCGCCTTCGCGCGGATTGCGCGTATCATCGCTTCCAGTCCTTGCGACCGTGAAGGCGTCAGGTGCTGCGTGAGGGCCATTTTTTCAAACCACGGGCGCACATCAAAAGCGAGGATATCCTTCGCCGTCATCCGATCGTAAAGAATAAACACCACCGCGATAAGCCCTTTCACAATAGCGGCATCGCTATCGCCGCGAAGCGCAATTGCGCCGCTCTGCTCCTGCGTCATCACGATCCATACCTGGCTCTGGCAGCCCTGAATGATGTTCTGCGCGCTATGCTCTTCCGCGCTCAGCGGCGCAAGGCGCTGCCCCAGTTCGATGATATAGAGATATTTCTCTTCCCAGTTCGCGCAACGGCTAAAGTTGCGCAGCAGTTTGTCTTTATCAGGTAACGCCGCCATAGTTGCTTCCTTTAGCTTAACAATTTGTGGATCCGCTGCAGGCCCGCTACCAGCCGGTCCACCTCTTCCGTGGTATTGTACATCGCCAGCGACGCCCGGCACATGGCAGGGACGCCGTAGAACTCCATGAGCGGCATGGCGCAATGGTGCCCGGTACGTACCGCAATGCCGTAGTTATCCAGGAAGCTGCCGACATCGTAGGCATGATGCTTGCCGAGATTAAAGGCAATCACCCCGAGCCGATTTTGCGGACCATAAAGGGTTAAATCCGCCACGCTCTCCAGCGCCTGCAGCGCGTAGCGCATCAGGGTTTGTTCATATTCCGCGATCTGCGTCAGACCCAGCGCGCTGACGTAATCCAGCGCAGCCCCCAGCCCGATGATACCGCCGGTGTTCGGCGTTCCCGCCTCGAAGCGCCACGGCGCTTTTGTCCAGGTCGTGCCTTGCGTCAGGCTGACCGTGGCGATCATCGACCCGCCTCCTTCCCAAGGCGCCATATCCTGCAGGATATCCTGCTTAACGTAGAGCATGCCGATACCGGTGGGGCCGTAAAGCTTATGCGCGGAAAATGCGTAGAAATCACAGTCCAGAGCCTGCACGTCCACCGGATGGTGCATCACCGCCTGCGCGCCGTCCACCAGCACTTTGGCGCCGTGCTGATGGGCTAAAGCCACCAGGGCGGCGACCGGGTTTTCGGTTCCCAGCACGTTAGACACCTGGGTGATTGCCAGCAGCCGGGTGCGCTCATCAAACAGGCCGGGGATGGCATCGAGCTGCAGCGTACCGTCCTGATTCAGCGGGATAACCCGCAGTTCGGCGCCCACCCTGGCGCACAGCATCTGCCACGGCACGATATTGGCGTGATGCTCCATCGCGCTGACGATGATATTGTCCCCTGCGCCGACGTTAGCATTGCCCCAGCTGTTCGCTACCAGATTAATGCCTTCCGTGGTACCGCGAACAAACACCAGCTCTTCTGCCGATCGGGCATTCAGGAACGTCGCCCCCTGCTGACGCACCTGCTCCATCCGCGCCGTGGCTTCCGCGCTAAGGGTATGAATGCCGCGGTGTACCGCCGCATAGCCGTGGCGGTAAAACTCCGCCTCAGCGTTGATCACCGCTTCCGGCTTCTGCGCGCTGGCGGCGCTATCAAGGTAGGCCAGCGGCTGACCGTTCACCTCGCGATTAAGCACGGGAAAATCCGCGCGCACGCGTTCCACAGAAAATGTCATGCTTTACCTCCCGGCAAACGCTGGCCAATACGCGCCAGTATCTGCTGCCTGAGCGCCTCATCATCGATCGCTTCCGTGAGCTCCGCGGCAAAGGCGTAAAGAATCATCTGCTGCGCCGCCTGCTGCGTAATGCCGCGCGAACGCAAATAAAACAGCTGTTCATCATCAATGCGCCCGATGGTCGCGCCGTGGCTGCACTTCACGTCATCAGCGTAGATTTCCAGCTGCGGCTTGGTATCCACTTCGGACAGGCGGCCAAGCAGCAAATTATTGTTGGTCATCTGGCCATCGGTTTTAATCGCATGCTGGGCGACGTTGATCAGTCCATTAAACACCGCGCGCCCTTTATCGTTGACGATGGTTTTGTGCAGCTGACGGCTGTTACAGTATCCGACCTTATGATCGAGCCAGGTGCGGCTGTCGCACACTTCGTTGTTAACCGGCATCGCCAGCGAGTTAATCCGCAGGTTGCTGTTTTCACCGTTCAACTGCGTGCTGGTGTGGTGGCGCAGTACCGAGGCGCCGAGCAGAAAACTGCTGCTGAAGGCGGAGGCGTCGCGTCCGAGGGACAGATCGTTATGGGCAAAGTGGTAGCTTTGCGCATTTTCAAACGCCAGCTTGATATGCTGCAGGTGGGCGTTATCCGCCACGGACATCGTCAGCCTTGCGCCGGTAAAATGGGCGGCGTCGTTGAGGCTCAGATAGTGTTCGATAATAGTCGCCTGCGCGCCGCTCTCCAGCTCCAGATGGTGGCGATAGTGGGCGGTGTTCATTTCATCGCCCGGCAGCCCGCGCGTCATGTGCACGATCAGCAGCGGCTTTTCCGGTCGCTGGTGGCGCCCGACCCGGATATGGGTGACGCTGGTCGCCAGGCTTTCGGTCAAATGCAGAAAAACTTCGGGCTGAACGGCATCAGGCAGCGGCTGACGGTCGTTATCTACCCGCACCTCAAAGCCGCTGGCGGTCAGGTCGTCGCTCAGGCGTTCGTTAAACTGGCCGTCGACAAAAACCAGACGCCATGCGTCCAATGCCAGCCCCAGGGCGTCGCGTTGGGCCGCCGTCAGCGTCTGCGGTTCCGCAGCGACAAAAGTATGGTTCAGTAACGCATCCAGCGGGGTATATTTCCAGTTTTCATGTTTACGCGTCGGCAGCCCCAGCCGCAGAAGCTGTTGCAAATGCTGATGCGCCTGCGGGCTGCGCTGCTCGCTTTGCGCTTCAAACAGATGGTGCCACTGCTGCAGCGCGTTACTGCTGTTCGGTAAGCCAGCCATAGCCCTGCTCCTCCAGTTGTTTGACCAGAGTAAAATCGCCGGATTTAACAATCCGCCCCTGGTACAGCACGTGGACGTAATCCGGCTTGATATAGTCGAGAATGCGCTGATAGTGGGTGACGATAATAAACGAGCGCTTGCCGTCGCGCAGCGAGTTGACGCCGTCGGAAACAATCTTCAGGGCGTCGATATCCAGCCCGGAGTCCGACTCGTCCAGGATGCACAGCTCCGGTTCCAGCACCGCCATCTGCAGGATATCGTTGCGCTTTTTCTCGCCGCCAGAGAAGCCGACGTTAACCGAGCGGGTCAGCAGATCCTCCGGCATCTTCAGCAGCTTAATTTTGTCCTCCATCAGGTCCTGAAAGTCAAAACGGTCAAGCTGCTCCTGGCCGCGGTAGCTGCGCACGGCGTTCAGCGCGGTTTGCAGGAAAAACTGATTGCTGACGCCGGGAATTTCAACCGGATACTGAAAGGCCATGAAGATGCCCTCGCCGGCGCGATCTTCAGGGGAGAGTTCCAGCAGATCTTTGCCTTTAAACTCCACGCTGCCGCCGGTCACCTCATAGTCTTCACGTCCGGCAAGCGTGGCGGAGAGCGTACTTTTACCGGAACCGTTCGGGCCCATAATGGCATGCACTTCGCCGGGGCGAACGTCCAGATTCAGTCCGCGCAGGATCTCTTTGTCTTCAACGGCGACCTGCAAATTTTTTATACTTAACATCTTATTTCCTTTGTTATCAGCCGACGCTGTGTTCAAGGCTAATCGCCAGTAATTTTTGCGCTTCTACGGCAAACTCCAGCGGCAGCTCTGAGAAGACATCCTTACAGAAACCGTTAACGATCATCGAGATGGCATCGTCTTCGCTGATTCCGCGCTGCAGACAGTAGAACAGCTGATCTTCGCCGATACGGGAGGTGGTCGCTTCGTGCTCAAGCTGCGCGCTGTTATTACGGCATTCTACATACGGGAAGGTATGCGCCCCGCTGTCCGGGCCAATCAGCATGGAGTCGCACTGGGTGAAGTTGCGCGCGTTGGTCGCGGTGGGCATAATTTTGACCAGGCCGCGATAGCTGTTCTGGCTGTGGCCGGCTGAAATCCCCTTCGAGATAATCGTCGAACGGGTGTTTTTGCCGATATGGATCATCTTGGTGCCGGTGTCCGCCTGCTGGTGGCCGCTGGTCAGCGCTACCGAGAAGAACTCGCCAATGGAGTTATCGCCGCGCAGAATACAGCTCGGATACTTCCAGGTGATCGCCGAGCCGGTTTCCGACTGGGTCCACGACATTTTGCTATTCTCGCCTTCGCACAGGGCGCGCTTGGTCACGAAATTAAGGATCCCGCCGGTATTATTGTCGCCGGGGAACCAGTTTTGCACCGTGGAGTATTTCACCTCGGCATCTTTATGAATGATCACCTCCACCACCGCCGCGTGCAGCTGGTAGCTATCGCGTACCGGCGCCGAACAGCCTTCGATATAGCTCACGTAGCTGCCTTCGTCGGCGACCAGTATGGTGCGTTCGAACTGGCCGGTTTTCTCGGCGTTGATGCGGAAATAGGTCGACAGCTCCATCGGGCAGCGCACGCCTTTGGGCACATAGATAAAGGTGCCGTCGGAGGCTACCGCCGCGTTAAGGGCGGCAAAGAAGTTGTCGTTGCCCGGTACCACGGTGCCGAGGTATTTCCTGACCAGTTCAGGGTGATCGTGAATCGCTTCGCCGAAGGAGCAGAAAATAATCCCCTGCTCCGCCAGCTTTTCGCGATAGGTGGTCGCCACGGAAACCGAGTCAAAAATGGCGTCGACGGCCACCTCCCGCCCTTCGCGAACCGGTACGCCGAGAAGGTTAAACGCCTCTTCGACTTCGCTGGTCAGAAATGCACTGGACCCCGTTTGCTGTAGAGCTCCCGGCTCAGAAGCGCAGGCGTCATCGCAGTTGCCGCAGGAGGGCGCTGAGTAATAGCTGTAATCCTGATAATTCAGCTTGTCGTAGTGCGCTTTCAGCCAGTGCGGCTCTTCCATTGCCTGCCAGGCCTTGAAGGCGTTCAGACGAAACTCCAGCATCCATTCTGGTTCATTGCGGCGTGCAGAAATCGCCCGAACCACCTCTTCATTTATGCCTTTCGCCAGCTCATCGGTCTGTAGCTGGGTAAAAAAGCCCTCTTTATAGTTGAGTGGCCCGCCGCTCCAGGTTTTGACATCGTCAGTTGCTTCAGTATTACGAGACATAGTTACTCCGCCTGAACGCCAAAACTTTCGCCGCAGCCGCATTCGTGCTGCGCTTTGGGGTTATGAAATTTAAAGATCTGGTTTAAACCTTCGCGGACGTAGTCGAGCTCGGTGCCATCGATAAACGGCATGGCCTGCAGTGGCGCCCACAGTTTCGCGCCATCGCGCTCAAAAAGCAGATCGTCCTGCGCCGGTTCAGCGATGAGTTCGAGAACGTAGCCAAAGCCGGCGCAGCCGCTGGTTTTAACGCCCAGGCGTAGCCCCTGCTTGTCGGGTTGTTTGCTGACCAGTGCGCGAATATGGGCGGCGGCGGCTGGGGTCATCGCCAGGCCGCGCCAGCTGAAATCTTCGGGATTAAAAGTTCCTGCATGTGAATCCATCGCTCTACCTCATAGGTTGACGCCATCAGGGCATACCCACTATGTTAGTGATAATGATTATCACTTCAACCCATCCGGAGAAGGGGTATTGTCCCCGCTGGCTCATTTCTTGCGCTTTTTATAAGCATAGACCCTGCGCTCGGCGTTTTCAGCCTGCGAATTTCTGTTTTAATATATTGAAAAATAATAAGATATTGACGTTTGGCGCACTTAATTGCAGGCAATGGCAAAGATGTATCGAAAATACCGATTTATAAAATAGGCGCGGGAAAAAGCACTTTTCATCTACTTGCTGGACATTCAATGAGTTACACGCTTCAGGCCGCAACAAGCCAGCGTGCCGGCAGCAAAATCATCTGACAGCACATTGAGATAAAGCCATAGCGACGGATCGCCTGCAACCGATAATGAAAATACCCCACTACCACTGATGATATATTTTCTGGCATATTTATCTTCAATGGATATTTCGCTGATCCTGCAACGAATATAACCAGCGTGATCTTCGGCGTTTAACTCATTGATTTAAGGATTATCATGAATAATGTCATTCTCAGCATCATCGCGAAAATTTCAGCGATGGATGCAGAAAACAAGCAGCTTGCTGCGCAGGTTGAGGCCCAGTCGCTGCTGATAAGCGCATTGATGCTTGCCATTGGCGAGGAAGGAGGGGTCGCGGAGCTGGTTGGGAATGTGACCAAAGCAATTAACTCGGTGCTTGAATCATCGGAAGATATTCTTAAATCCGACGCTGAGCTTCTGCTGACTAAATTTCAGGAGCAAATAGCGCTCACGCAATTGATTAATACCCACGAAGATAAAATTAATCAAGCCGCACTCGGCGGCGGAGAGGCGACCAAAGGCAAACGCGTGGACTAAGCGGAGCCCTGCTTCCAGCGAAGTCCTGCCGCCTGTTCGCCGCGTCGGCGTCCACCGTGGCATCGGTTGATGCCGCGCTGCGCATAACGAGGCGCGGCGGCCAATAAACAGTATTAATATTTTCTTCACGTGCGTATCCGGCGGGACGATGGCATTTGCCTCCCATTGCCCCTCTGGCTCCCGCGCCGCCTGACGCGCCACCCGACCAATATGCCAAATTGAGACGCTGTTTGCCCCCTCACTAACGCGAATCCATTCATGCAACGAAACCTATTCGTTTTCATTATAAGTGCTGTCATTTCACAGAAATAAAGATTTATTCAGTGCCGGCTGGCTCCTGTAGAATGCGCTGCTAAATTTCCTTCATCTTTTCACGCAATGTCGCAACGGCGACCGATCGGGAACCTGTGTTGTACTGAACTATGGATATAGAAACAGATGTCATGTCGATGTGTATGGTCGTCCTGTTAATTATTAGCGTTTTGCTCGATTAACCCCATTTCCCCCTTAAATTTCGTAAGCCTCACCGTCGCGGACAGGCTTTCACATTCGTGAAGAAATAAGGAGATTCATAGGATTCGCCCACCGTGGGATTGTTTGCCAAAAGCGTTGCCTCTAAGCTTTTATCGACATACTTATGAGGTAACAAAAATGAAAAAAACTATCATTGCGCTCTTCGCCGTCGTTTCGATTACCGTCACCAGCGCGTTCGCCGCCGATGCAGAGAAAGCCGAAACGCCCTCACCGGCGGCTGAGGCGCATAATGCTGGCCATCCCCCCTTCGAGCTGACTCAGGGTTATGGCCCAATGCCTTTCCCTGTGCCGCCGAAAAAACCGGTTATTTTCTCCGCCACCGTAGCCACCGATAATCCGGTCGAAACGATCAATAAACTCACGCCGCTGATTCCAGCCAGCAAAGCTAAACATTATGAAGTGCGCGTTGAAGTCGTGCCGGTCCCCGATATGCCCGCGCTGTAAGCGCGTATCGTGGTAATAGAATGAAAGAGGGGAAATTAAACACTCGGACATTTTAGAAGTATTAAAAAGGCTGCCGACAATGGCGGCAGCCTCTGCACTTTATGGCGTTGCTGGTGCGGTTAGCTTCTGATCTTACGGTAGATGAAGAGTACGACCAGCGCACCAATCACCGCGACGACAAAGCTGCCGAAATTAAAACCGTCGACCCGGCCAAAGCCGAAGAAAGTACTAATCCAACCCCCGACAACTGCACCGATGACACCGAGAATTACGGTAACGATAAACCCGCCGCCGTCTTTCCCCGGCATAATCCACTTGGCTAAAATACCGGCAATAAGCCCAAAAATGATCCATGAAATGATACCCATAGCTAACTCCGTCCTCTTGTTACCTTGTAAATTCTGGTATTAAAAATATTAGCATAAATATTAACGATGTTTGATAAATTTATATTTAACATGGATGAGCTTGTCATATCAAAGATAATGGTCTACGCGCTAAAGATGTCGCACAAATAAGCGACCAAAAAATATAAAAGGTAGAAGGCTAATAATCCCTGGTGAGCAGCAAAGTTAAGCCAGGACTTTTCTTATAAAGCGTTAACATTGGGCCTGGTTAAATCTCAATACAAATAACAGTGCAAACCGGCAGCTAGCGGATATAGCGTAGGTACGTTCAGCGGTGATGAAGGATGGCAGGTAATAAGTATTAAGGGGGAAATCTTCCCCCTTAATTGACTTAAATTACGGCTGTGGTCAACCGCGACGAACAGCAAAGACGCCCCTGCTCATCAGTAATGTCGATCTGCCACACCTGGTGACGGGAGCCGACGTGCAGCGCCCGGCACACGCCGCGAACCCTCCCGCTGCGCACCGAACGAATATGGTTGGCATTGACCTCCAGACCGACCACCTTCTGTTCGCCTTCGCTGCACAGATAGCCCGCCACCGAACCTAACGTTTCCGCTAATACCACCGATGCGCCGCCGTGCAGCAGGCCAAACGGCTGATGGGTACGGCTGTCTACCGGCATGGTCGCGGCGATGGTCTCGTCGGTCATGGCCTCGAAGCGTATATCCAGCAGGCCGACCATGTTCCCGTCGCCCATCGCATTCAGTTGCTCCAGCGTGCTGTAACGTTTCCAAATCATCCCATAATCTCCAGTAGCGCCTGCAGCGGATGGCGTACGCCGCTGCCTTCAATACGCTTCACCTGGCTACGGCAGGAGTAGCCGGTGACCAGACAGCGGTTGCGCGGCAGGCGCTGCATCGCCTGCTGCCAGGAGAGCGCGTAGATGGCCAGCGAATTGGCGTGATTCTTCACTTCATGACCGTAGGTCCCGGCCATGCCGCAGCAGCCCACGTTAACGTTTTCCAGCTTCGCGCCAAAGCGTGCGAAGATATCCGCCCACTGCCGGGTAGAAGCGGGAAGCGCCGTCACCTCAGTACAGTGACCAAACAGATACCACGACTCGCCGCCTTGATCCTGCGCTGCGGTTTCCGTCAACGCCTGCGGCAACCATTCATGCACCAGCATCACGCGAAAATCGCCGCGCTTGTCGCCCAGCACCTGATTGTATTCATCGCGATAGCAGAGCACCAGCGCCGGATCGACACCCACCATCGGCATGCCGAGCTGGGCCACGCGGTTAAGGAAGTCGGCAGTTTTCTGCGCGGTGCGCGCGAATCGCGTCAGGAAGCCCTTAATATGCTGCGCCTTGCCGTTGGGAGAGAACGGCAGCAGCACCGGCTGGTATCCCACTTTCTCGATCAGGCGAACAAAGTCGGCAACCACCTGCGCATCGTAATAGCTGGTGAAGGGATCCTGAACCACCAGCACCCTCTTCGCCCTCTGCTCAGGACTCAGCGCTTCCAGCTGTTCCAGGGTGGTATTCGCCGAACGGTGGCCGACCATCTGCTGCTTCAACGATGGGACGGAAAGCAGCGGAAGATCAACCATACCAATATGCTTTTCCGATAGCTTGCGCATCCACGGCTGATTGATAAAGAAGTTGAAGGTCTTAGGCGCATGCGCCATCAGCGGCGCGTAGGATTCAACCGTCGCCACCAGATGGTCGCGAACCGGGCGCAAATAGCGGCTATGGTAAAGCTGCAGGAAACGCGAACGGAACTCCGGAACGTCGATTTTAATCGGACACTGGGTCGAGCAGGCTTTACAGGCCAGACAGCCGGACATCGCCTCTTTAACCTCATGGGAGAAATCGTACTCGCCTTTACGTGCGTGCCAGCTATTGCGGGTACGCTCCACCAGAGTACGCAGGCTGGCGCGTTTTTCCGGCAGATCTTTTTCCAGCTGATTGGGGTCGATGCCGCGGTCCGCCAGCAGGCGCAGCCATTCACGCACCAGCGTTGCCCGCCCTTTCGGCGAGTGAATACGGTGGTTGCTGACCTTCATCGACGGGCACATCGGGCTTTTGGCATCAAAGTTGAAGCACAGGCCATTGCCGTTACACTCCATCGCGCCGCGCCACGAGCTGCGCACGGCGATGGGGATCTGCCGATCGAATGTCCCGCGCTTGACCGCATCCACCTTCATCATCGGCGCATCAACGCCTTCCGGAGGACAGATTTTACCCGGGTTCAGACGGTTATCCGGGTCAAACGCGGCTTTAATTTTGCGCAGTTCGCCGAACAGCTCTTCGCCGAAGAATGCCGGACTGTATTCAGCGCGAAAACCCTTGCCGTGTTCCCCCCACAGCAGACCGCCGTACTTAGCGGTTAACGCGACCACGTCATCGGAGATCCGTTTCATCAGCATCTCTTGCTGCGGGTCACACATATCCAGCGCCGGCCGCACGTGCAGCACGCCGGCATCGACATGACCAAACATACCGTAGCTCAGCCCGTGGCCGTCGAGCAGCTCACGGAATTCAGCAATATAATCGGCCAGGTGTTCCGGCGGCACGCAGGTATCTTCGGCGAAAGGTATCGGTTTGGCGGCCCCTTTGGCATTCCCCAGCAGCCCAACCGCTTTTTTCCGCATCGCATAGATGCGCTCGACGCCGTCCAGCTCGTGACAAACCTGCCAGCCGATTACGCCCGCCTCGTTGCGTGCTATCAGTTCATCCAGGCGCTGACACAGGGTCGTCACCTGGCCGTCAATCAGTTCGGCGTCATCACCGGCGAACTCGACGATATTCAGCCCCAGCATTTCCTTATCCGCAACGTCGGTAATGAGCTCGCTAACCGAATGCCAGACAATATCCTCCCGCGCCAGATTGAGCACCTTCGAGTCGACCGTTTCGACCGAAAGCGCCTTCGCTTCCACCATAAACGGCGCGTTGCGCAGCGCAGAGTTAAAGGAATCGTACTTAACGTTGACCAGCCGGCGCACTTTCGGCAAACGGGTGATATCCAGCCGCGCTTCGGTAATAAACGCCAGCGTGCCTTCGGAACCGGTCAGGATTCGGGTCAGATCAAATTCGCTCATGTCGTCGTTGAACACGTGGCGCAGATCGTAACCTGTGAGGAAACGGTTAAGTTTCGGGAATTTATCGATAACCAGCTGCCGCTGCGCTTTGCAGCGTTGATATACCGTGCGATAGATCCGCCCGATCGCCGACTGTTCTGCGCCCAGGGTTTCCGCCAGCGCCGCCGGGATTGGCTGAGTGTCAAGAATATCGCCGCCGATCAGCACCGAGCGCACCCCGAGTACGTGATCGGAGGTTTTACCGTAGACCAGCGACCCCTGCCCGGAGGCGTCGGTGTTGATCATCCCGCCAAGCGTGGCGCGGTTGCTGGTCGACAGTTCCGGGGCAAAAAAGTAGCCGTACGGTTTAAGAAACTGATTAAGCTGGTCCTTAATGACCCCCGCCTCCACCCGCACCCACCCTTCTTCGGGGTTGATTTCAATAATGCGGTTCATATAGCGGGACATATCGACGATGATCCCGGCGTTCAGCGCCTGGCCATTCGTGCCGGTGCCGCCTCCGCGCGGGGTAAAGATCAGCGTTTTAAAACGCTCTTCCGCCGCCAGTCTTGCCAGCAGAGCCACGTCTGCCGTGGAACGGGGGAATAAAATCGCATCCGGCAACAGCTGATATACACTGTTATCAGTTGCCATCGTTAGCCTGTCGGCATAGCTGGTGGCGGTATCGCCGGTAAAACCCTGTTGCTCCAGTACCTGCAAAAAATTCAGCACCAGTTGAACGACACCTGGCGCTTGAGAAATCTGTGGGATCATGACGCTCGACCCTGCCTGACTATGTTGTGTTGTAAGTGATTAATCGTTTGCGTGACGCACCCAACTTTTTATCACATTTTTTTCATATGCGCCCGCCAGAATTAAGGGCAAAATCAGGCGCGCGAACTTATTGATATTATTATCAGTACATGGAATTACGCTGCGTCAGCCTTTTGACGCGACTGCAAAGGTAAAATTTCACTATGATTAACCCCAATCAGCCCCGGGATATACCGCAAGTTCTGCTGTCGGTGCTGTTTTTGTCCCTGATTATTATTTCCTGTCTGTGGGTCGTTCAGCCATTTATTCTGTCATTTGCATGGGCCGGTACGGTGGTCATCGCGACCTGGCCGGTACTTTTGCGTCTGCAGAGCCTGCTTTTCGGCAAACGCTCTCTGGCCGTACTGGTAATGACGCTGCTGCTTTTTTTACTCTTCGTTATTCCTATTGCGCTACTGGTCAATAGTCTGGTGGACAACAGCGTGCCATTAATAAAAGTGGTGACCAGCGGCAACTTTACCCCGCCGGATCTGGCGTGGCTGAATACGGTTCCGCTGATCGGCGATAAGCTGTACACCGGCTGGCATAATTTGCTGGAGATGGGGGGCACGGCGATTATGACTAAAATTCGCCCTTATCTCGGCACCACCACCACCTGGTTTGTTGGTCAGGCGGCGCATATCGGCAAGCTGCTGGTCTACTGCGGTCTTATGCTACTGTTTAGCGCGCTGCTGTACTGGCGCGGTGAACAGGTCGCCTATGGTTTCCGCCACTTCGCTACCCGTCTGGCCGCCAAACGCGGCGACGCGGCGGTGATCCTCGCCGGTCAGGCAATTCGCGCCGTGGCGCTGGGAGTGGTCGTGACGGCCCTGGCCCAGGCGGTGCTCGGCGGTATTGGTCTCGCGGTCAGCGGCGTGCCCTACGCGGCGCTGCTCACCGTGGTGATGATTTTTACCTGTCTTGTCCAGCTGGGGCCTTTACTGGTTCTGGTGCCGTCAATTATCTGGCTCTACTGGAGCGGCGATACCACCTGGGGTACCGTACTGCTGGTGTGGAGCTGCGTAGTGGGCACCATGGACAATTTTATCCGCCCGCTATTGATTCGTATGGGCGCCGACCTGCCGATGATTCTGATCCTTTCCGGCGTTATCGGCGGTCTGGTGGCGTTCGGCATGATTGGCCTGTTTATCGGGCCGGTTCTGCTGGCGGTCTCCTGGCGACTATACGACGCGTGGGTTAACGAAGCGCCGCCGCCGCCGAAAGATCCCGATCTGGTGCTTGAGGAGCTTAGCGAGCTCAATACCCGAGCCTCGCAGGATAAATAAGTCAACGGGCGGGGAAACCCGCCTTTTGCCATTGCGCCTTGACCGCTGTCGGGCACACCGCCCTCAAATATTAAGAAACACTAATATATTCCTCACAACAGTCCGCATTCCTCTGCCCACTAACCACATTTGCTTCGCAGATTCTTTACCTTAATTTAACTATTGAGAGGAATCCGATCGACGCAAAAAGCCTCAGTGCCTAGTATTAGCTCACGGTTATAAATCAATGCCTTGATTTATAAGCATGGAAATCCCCTGAGTGAAACAACGAATTGCTGTGTGTAGTCTTTGCCCATCTCCCACGATGGGCTTTTTTTTGCCCGTACGCTGACGGCTGAAACAAAAAATCCCCGCCATTGCTGACGGGGATTGCGCATTTTGTTTAGCGAAAAACTTACTTATTCAGCTCCGCCAGGCCAAGCCAGGTTTGCACCACGGTATCCGGATTGAGGGAAAGGCTATCGATTCCCTCTTCCATCAGCCAGGCGGCAAAATCTTCATGGTCTGACGGACCCTGCCCGCAGATACCGACGTATTTACCCTGTTTCTTCGCCGCGCGGATAGCCATCGACAGCAGCGCTTTCACCGCGTCGTTACGCTCATCGAACAGCTCGGAGACCACGCCGGAGTCGCGATCCAGACCCAGCGCCAGTTGCGTCATATCGTTGGAGCCAATGGAGAAACCGTCGAAGTATTCGAGGAACTGCTCAGCCAGCAGCGCATTCGATGGGATTTCACACATCATAATCAGCTTGAGGCCGTTCTCGCCGCGCTTGAGGCCCTGGCGCGCCAGCTCTTCAACCACCGCTTTTGCCTGCGCGACGGTACGAACAAACGGCACCATGATTTCGACGTTGGTCAGGCCCATATCGTTACGCACGCGTTTTACTGCTTCACACTCCAGCGCGAAGCAGTCACGGAAGCTTTCGGAGACATAGCGGCCGGCCCCGCGGAAGCCCAGCATCGGGTTTTCTTCTTCCGGCTCATAACGCTCGCCGCCGACCAGGTTGGCGTATTCGTTAGATTTGAAGTCGGAAAGGCGCACGATGACCCGTTTCGGGAAAAATGCCGCGCCAAGCGTCGAAATACCCTCGGTCAGGCGACCGACGTAAAACTCTCTCGGCGAGTCGTAACCTTTCATCAGCTCGCGGATTTCGTTCTGCAGACCCGGTTCCTGATCGTCAAACTCCAGCAGCGCGCGCGGGTGAACGCCGATCATCCGGTTGATAATAAACTCCAGACGCGCCAGGCCCACGCCTTCGTTCGGCAGGCAGGCAAAGTCGAAAGCCCGGTCCGGGTTACCGACGTTCATCATAATTTTCAGCGGCAGATCCGGCATATCGCCGACGGTGGAACTCTTGACGCTGAAGTCAAGAATTTCGGCATAGACGTAGCCGGTATCGCCCTCGGCGCAGGAGACGGTTACATTCTGGTTTTCCTGGATGCGATCGGTGGCGTTGCCGCAGCCCACTACCGCCGGGATCCCCAGCTCACGCGCGATAATCGCCGCATGACAGGTCCGCCCGCCGCGGTTGGTGACGATCGCCGCCGCTTTTTTCATGATTGGTTCCCAGTCCGGGTCGGTCATGTCGGTCACGAGAACGTCGCCGGGCTCGATACGGTTCATTTCGCTGATATCATGAATGACTTTCACCGGACCCGCGCCGATGCGGTGGCCGATCGCGCGCCCTTCAGAAATAATCTGCCCTTGCGCATGGAGGGTATAACGCTCCATCACCTGGCCGCGCGAACGGACGGTTTCCGGACGCGCCTGGACGATAAACAGCTTACCGGTATGGCCATCTTTCGCCCATTCGATATCCATCGGGCGGTTGTAGTGCTTCTCGATTTGCACCGCCTGCTGGGCCAGCTCCTGCACTTCCGCGTCGGTCAACGAGAAAACGTCGCGCTGCGCCTGCGGCACGTCTTCGATACGCACCTGCTTGCCGTGCTCCTGAGTTGGAGCATAAACCATGCGGATCTTCTTCGACCCCATGGTGCGGCGAACAATCGCCGGCCGTCCCGCTTCCAGCGTCGGTTTATGGACGTAGAACTCATCGGGGTTCACCGCCCCCTGCACCACCATCTCGCCAAGCCCCCAGGCGGAGGTGATAAACACCACCTGATCGAATCCGGATTCGGTATCGATGGAGAACATTACGCCGGATGATGCCAGATCGGAGCGCACCATCCGCTGCACCCCGGCGGATAGAGCCACGCCGCGGTGATCGTAACCCTGATGCACGCGATAGGAAATGGCGCGATCGTTAAACAGCGAAGCAAACACGTGCTTCACCGCGACGAGCACGGCGTCAAAGCCCTGCACGTTAAGGAATGTCTCTTGCTGACCGGCGAAGGAGGCATCCGGCATATCTTCCGCCGTTGCGGAGGAGCGCACGGCAAAGGAGGCCTCAGCGTCATCGGCGGACAGCTGGGTATACGCGTCGCGAATCGCATTTTCCAGTTCGCTCTGGAAAGGCGTATCAATGATCCACTGACGGATCTGCGCGCCCGCTTTCGCTAATGCGGAAACGTCGTCAATGTCGGTTTCATCCAGCAGTTCATAGATGCGCTGGTTCACGCCGCTTTGGTCCAAAAACTGATTAAAAGCATCAGCGGTGGTGGCAAACCCGTTCGGTACGGACACACCCATACCTGACAGATTTGTAATCATTTCACCAAGGGAGGCATTTTTGCCCCCAACCCTGTCTACATCATTCATGCCGAGTTGGTTATACCAAAGCACCAGCGGTGACGAGCCATTGTTGGACATCGAGACAATCCTTTTGTGATTTAATACCAGTGATAAATAATTCACGATCGACTACGGGATTTATCCTGACATAATTATGCCGTTGAAAAAAACGGTGAATCGTTCAAGCAAATTATTTTTTCGTTTTTAGGATTCTTTTCCGGATATAGCTAAGCCAATGATTCTTCTAAAATCTGATGAAATTTGATACAAAAGATACGCAGTTGCGAAAAATGAACCAACCTTTTCATTAAAAATAAAAATAGCGTTTCACTTTTTAAATTTGAGACAAAGCCTGGAGTGATATGCTTAAATTTAATATCTGCTTTCAGCTAATTAAACTCTTTATACCGGATGGTCAAAATGGAAAGTGCTGTAGATCGCCACGTATTTTATATTTCCGACGGTACCGCTATTACGGCGGAAGTTCTGGGTCATGCGGTCATGTCGCAATTCCCGGTAGCCACCAGCAGCGTAACCCTACCGTTTGTCGAAAATATCAGCCGCGCGCGCGCCGTGAAGGAACAAATTGACGCCATCTTCCAGCAGACCGGTATTCGACCGCTGGTGTTCTATTCCATCGTGCTGCCGGAGATCCGCGATATCATCGTGCAAAGCGAAGGCTTTTGTCAGGATATTGTTCAGGCGCTGGTGGCCCCCCTGCAGCAGGAGCTACGCCTGGACCCGACGCCAATCGCTCACCGCACCCACGGCCTGACCCCGGGTAATCTGAACAAATACGACGCGCGTATCGCCGCTATCGACTACACCCTTGCTCATGATGACGGGATTTCGCTGCGCAACCTCGATCAGGCCCAGGTGATCCTCCTCGGCGTTTCGCGCTGCGGGAAAACGCCTACCAGCCTGTACCTGGCGATGCAGTACGGTATCCGCGCCGCCAACTACCCGTTTATCGCCGATGATATGGACAATCTGATTCTGCCGGCATCGCTTAAGCCGCTCCAGCACAAACTATTCGGCTTAACTATCAATCCGGAGCGGCTGGCGGCCATCCGCGAAGAGCGACGGGAAAACAGCCGCTATGCTTCTATGCGCCAGTGCCGGATGGAAGTCACCGAAGTTGAAGCGCTGTATCGCAAAAATAAAATCCCTTGCCTGAACAGTACCAATTACTCCGTTGAAGAGATCGCCACCAAAATCATGGATATTATGGGGCTAAGCCGCAGAATGTACTAACACACTAGTACGATATCAAAAATTTGTTTATGCTATCACCCGTGGCCTATACAGGATCATGCCCTGCTCTTGCAATAAGCAGGGATTGGTTTATCGTGATGCGCATCACTTCCCGGCATTTTCGCCGCGGAAGAAACAGATTTTTGAGACCCCAATGAATAAAACAGACGAATTGCGTACCGCGCGCATTGAAAGCCTGGTAACGCCCGCGGAACTGGCGCAACGGCACCCCGTGTCCCCCGATGTTGCCGCCCACGTTTCTGCTTCGCGCCGCCGAATCGAAAAAATTCTCAACGGTGAAGATCGCCGCCTGCTGGTAGTGATCGGTCCCTGTTCCATTCACGATACTGATGCGGCGATGGAGTATGCGCGCAGACTGCAGGGTATGCGCGAACGCTATCAGCCGCAGCTGGAAATCGTGATGCGCACCTATTTTGAGAAGCCCCGTACGGTGGTTGGCTGGAAGGGGCTGATCTCCGACCCCGACCTGAACGGCAGCTACCGGGTGAATCACGGCCTTGAACTGGCGCGTAGCCTGCTGCTGCAGGTGAACGAGCTCGGCGTCCCCACCGCTACCGAGTTTCTCGATATGGTGACCGGACAGTTTATTGCCGATTTGATTAGCTGGGGCGCTATCGGCGCGCGTACAACCGAGAGCCAAATCCATCGCGAAATGGCCTCTGCGCTCTCATGCCCGGTGGGCTTTAAAAACGGTACCGATGGTAATACCCGTATCGCCGTTGATGCCATCCGCGCTTCCCGCGCCAGCCATATGTTCCTGTCGCCGGATAAGCAGGGCCAGATGACCATCTATCAGACCAGCGGGAATCCGTACGGCCATATTATTATGCGCGGTGGTAAAAAACCGAATTACCACGCTGCCGACATCGCCGCCGCCGGAGAAGCGCTGGCAGAGTTCGACCTGCCGGAACAACTGGTGGTGGATTTTAGCCACGGTAATTGCCAGAAACAGCATCGCCGTCAGCTGGAAGTTTGCGCCGATATATGTCAGCAGATCCGCTCGGGCTCGAACGCAATCGCCGGGATCATGGCCGAAAGCTTCCTTAAGGAAGGTACGCAAAAGGTCGTTGCCGGCCAGCCGCTGACCTGGGGACAATCGATTACCGATCCCTGCTTGAGTTGGGAAGACAGCGAACGGCTGCTGGATGAATTAGCCGCCGCAACCGCCACCCGCCTCTAGCTCCCTTCCCCGTCGCGATCGCGGCGGGGAGATTTTTCTCGCCAATGTCCGGCCGGACACCTGCTAAATCTGGTAATGCGTTAAATAAAGCTTGCCGTCAAAAACAACATTATTGATAATGATTATCATTGTTGCCTTGATTTTTATTTTTAGTGCTATGACGCGTATGGATAACACTGCCACAGCAGAAAAAACAAAAGACAATGCCCCGTATCCCGTTCCGACGGACAAAGAGATAAGCAGCCGGACATTATTAGGCAGCGAAGGACGGGTAGTGATTGAACATGGCGGTCAGCGCTATCTGCTGCGTCAGACTCATTCGGGCAAGCTGATCCTGACCAAATAATGCTCCCCGCCGGAAGAGGCAGGGAGAATGGTGATTAGCTCGAGCAGCTCACTTCAAGGCGCTTTCCCCAGTCCGGAGGACGCTGGCTATACTCATCCGTGCGATCGACAAAGGGCTGAGAAAGTGCGCTATGCAGACGTTCCAGTTCACGCATATCCCCCTGCTCTGCCTGCTCAATGGCTCGTTGAGCCAGCCAGTTGCGCAGCACGATAGCCGGATTCACGCTGCGCATTTGCGCCTGCCTTTGCGCATCGTCAATCTGTTCATCGCGCAAGCGCGCGCGATAAGCGGCAAACCAGCTATCGAACCTCTCACGATCAATAAATTCGTCGCGCAGCGGCGTGGCGGCGCTCTCCTGCTCGCTAAGGCTTAGCATTCGGAAGGTCCGCGTATAGTCGCTGCCCTCGCGCTCCATCAGAGAAAACAGGCCGTCCAGCAGCTCGTTATCCCCTTTTTGCTGGGTCAATAATCCCAGCTTGTCGCGCATACGCCGGCCATATGCCGTCAGCAGCGCGTGCTGGTAGTCATCCAGCGCGCCGTTCAGCGCTTCCGCGCTGATAAACGGCGAGAGCGCTTGCGCCAGGCGCTGCAGATTCCATAGTCCTACCGCCGGCTGATGATCAAAGCTATAGCGCCCCTGATAGTCGGAATGATTGCAGATAAAGCCAGGCTGAAAATCATCAAGAAAGCCATACGGGCCGTAATCCATCGTCAGTCCGAGGATCGACATATTATCGGTATTCATCACCCCGTGGGCGAAGCCGACCGTTTGCCAGCTGGCAATCATCTCCGCGGTTCGGGTGACAACATCCCTGAACCACACAATGTATTTATCCGCTTCATTTTGCAGATGAGGCCAGTGGTGGCGAATCACATAATCCGCCAGCAGCTGTACTTTTTGCGGCTCGCGGCGATAGTAAAAGTGCTCAAAATGGCCAAAACGCACGTGGCTTTCCGCCAGGCGCATCAGCATTGCCCCTTGCTCGACGGTTTCGCGGTACACCGGCGTATCGCTGGCGACCATTGCCAGAGCGCGGGTGGTGGGAATACCCAGCGCATGCATCGCTTCCGAGGCCAGCCCTTCGCGGATCGTTGAGCGCAGCACCGCCCGCCCGTCCCCCATGCGCGAATAGGGTGTCAGCCCGGCGCCCTTCAGGTGCCAGTCAACGCGGCGGCCATCGGCCAACTGCTGTTCGCCAAGCAGAATACCGCGCCCGTCGCCGAGCTGTCCGGCCCACGAGCCGAACTGGTGGCCGCTGTAGACCTGCGCTAGCGGCGACATCCCCGGCAGCAGCGCTTCGCCGCCCCATACGCCAGCGCCCTTGTCCAGGTTAAACAACGACTCGGGAATGCCCAGCTCTTGCGCCAGCGGCGCGTTATGCCAGACAAGGCGCGCGTTCTCCAGCGGCGTGGGGGCTAATGCAGTGTAAAAATCCGGCAGTTCATCACGCCAGTGGGTAGTAAAAGACAGGGTCATGTTTCCTCCTGCCTTCAGTGTAGTGCCTTCAACAAATTATTAACACGGGGCGAGTGCGGGGTTATTGCAATAATAAGCTGCACGAGAATTTGGCACGCTTCTGCCATCGCCCGGTAGCGTACCGGGAAGAGACGCGGATCGGCTGGTCTAATTTGGGGGGGATAGCTGAATCGGCAAGCATGGAGCGCTATCTCTCAGCCGCTTTGCCATGATGAGCAGGGAGACAGGGGCTCCCTGCTCATTAGCTAACGTTAGATCCTGCGCGCCTGCCAGAAATTTTTATGCCAGTAGACATTATCCAGCGATGAACGCGTGACGCCCTGGCTGGTGGAAGCATGAATAAACTGGTTATCCGTGTCGTAAATACCGACGTGCAGACCGCTCTCGCCGGATCCGGTTTTAAAGAAGACCAGATCGCCGGGCAGCAGTTCGCTTTTATCGATTTTAGTGCCGATTTCCGCCTGGTCGCGGGTTTCGCGCGGCAGCTGTAACGCAAATTTATCGCGAAACGTCATCAGCACGAACCCCGAGCAATCAACGCCGCGCGGCGACATTCCGCCGTAGCGATACGGCGCTCCCCGCCAGTTCCTTAACTGCTCATTCAGGTTGGCAACGACGGTAATCGAATCAGCCAGCCGCGGATTTGGCGGCGGTGCACGGTGACTGCTACAACCCGCGAGAAATAACGCAACGCACAAAACGAGCCAGAAACGCATCTCAGACGAATCCTCTGTTCCCTATCCGGTTATCGGAACAATTTACCTTGTTTATCAATTCGCTGGCAAGCTGACTGCGTGCTACTGTGACGCAACGAGCATAAGATGACCCGCCACCTCAACCCGCTGAAACTCCATGGCATAGGCAGCGGTTAAATTCTCCTCGCTTAACACTTCCGCGGTGCTGCCGCAGGCGATAGTTTGCCCCTGACAGATAAGCCAGGAGCTGTGGGCGTGCCGGAGAGTATGATTAAGATCGTGGTTGCTCATGACGATGGCAATGCCTGATGCGCAGAGTTCGCTAAGCAGTCGATCGAGCGCGGCCTGCTGCGCCACGTCCAGGCTGTTCATCGGTTCATCCAGCAGTAGCAGTTGACCGGACGCGTTAGCCTGACGATGAATCTGCAGTATCACCGCCGCCAGGCGCACGCGCTGCCACTCCCCACCGGAGATGTGATTCACCTGACGTCCAAGCTTATCGCCTAAGCCCAGCTTCTGCGCAATGGCCGTCAGGAGTCCGTTTTGCGCCTCGTTCTGCAGATGCAGCGACAGGTAATGCCAGACCGGCATGGCGAAAGGCGGCATCTGGTGCTGGCTTAAGTAGGCGCGATGACGCGCCAGCTCCTGCGCTGGCCAGTCATTCAGAAGACGTTCATTCAGTCTTACCTGCCCCGGGCCGGTAGAGAGCCCCGCCATACGTGCCAGCAATGTGCTTTTCCCCGCCCCGTTTGGCCCCACCAGATGAATAATCTCTCCCGGTCTGATATCGGCTGAAAACGGCGCCAGCCGTCCTGGCTCTTCGACATCCTTTAGCTGCATCAAAAACGGCATTATTTCGCTAATGCTCCTTTAATAGCGGCCACCAGCTGCGGGTCATCCGGCGTCATATCCGGAGAGAAACGACCGATAACCTGGCCGTCGCGTCCAATCAGGAATTTTTCAAAGTTCCACAGAATGTCGTCGACATACAGCGGCGCGCGGCCTTTACTGGCCATGCGTTCATAGAAACCGCTGCCTGCTGGAGCAACGGCCTGAGGCGCCGCCGCAATCAGCTTTTGATACAACGGCGCGCGATGTTCGCCGTTGACGTCAATTTTGCTGAACATCGGGAAGGTCACGCCGTAAGTTGTACTGCAGAACGTTTTAATCTCCTCTTCGCTGCCCGGCTCTTGCCCCAAAAACTGGTTGCAGGGAAAGCCCAGCACGCTGAAACCTTCGCTTTCTAAATCCTTTTGCAGCGCTTCCAGTTGCTCATACTGCGGCGTCAGGCCGCATTTTGACGCAACGTTAACGATCAACAGCACTTTGCCTGCCCACGGAGCAAGCGTTGTTTTCTCACCATCGATAGTGGTGACTTCAGTATTAAGAATATCGTGTTGCATAGCCTTCCCTCAGTGAATAAAACCGGTGACTGCTTCAGGTGATCTCTATCTACTGTAGCGGATTCAGACCAGGGCATTCTACCTGGAATCGCCCTGGAGTGTCTCTTGATGTAACAGGCCGCGCAACATGAATTCATCTCAACACCGGTACAGAGCAATTCAGTGTACAGTGGTGAATGGATGTAATAGCATTTCGTTAATTGTTAATTTGAGAGAGTTTTGTTGATGAAAAAGATGTTTAGCACCGTGTTAATTGCGGCCTCCGTCGCGCTGTTATCGGCCTGCTCGCCGGATGAAGATAATAAAGTTAAAGTCGCGATCAATACCGGGCCGGATGAGGCTATCTGGAAAGTCGTAGAACAGGTGGCTAAAGAGAAATACAACCTCGACGTGGAGGTCATCTCTTTTAATGATTACGTCCTGCCGAACGAAGCGTTAAACAATAAAGACGTTGATGCTAACGCCTTCCAGACGCTGCCTTACCTTGAAGCGCAATCAAAAGAACGCGGCTATAAGTTTGCGATTGTCGGTAAAACCTTCGTCTTCCCGATCGCCGCTTACTCGAAGAAAATCAAAAACATTAGCGAACTGCCTGACGGCGCGACGATCTCCATTTCTAACGAAACCACCACCCTGGGCCGCAGTTTGCTGTTGCTACAGGCGCAGGGCTTAATCAAGCTGAAAGACGGGACAGGCTACCTGCCGACGACGCTGGATATTATTGATAATCCTAAGCAGCTGAAGATTGTGGAAGTCGACACGCCGCAGCTGACCCGTACGCTTGACGATCCGAACGTCGCCCTGTCGATTATTAATACCAATTTCTCCGCGCAGGCTGGTCTGTCCGCCGCTCGCGACGGGTTATTTATGGAGGGGCCCGATTCTCCGTACGTCAACGCCATTGTTGCGCGCGAAGATAATAAAGACAGTAAAAAAGTTCAGGAACTGAAAGAGGCCTTCCAGACGCAAGCCGTTGCCGACAAGGCAGCGGAAGTCTATAAAGGCGATGCGATTAAGGGCTGGTAATGGATCGGCCGCATACAGAGGCGGCAACAAGCCAGCCCCTGTCTGTATGGCCGCCCGTTAATGCGGGCGGCCTGATTTAAGCAATAACCAGATAAACACCGGCGCCCCCAGGGTGGCGGTCACTACGCCAATAGGCAGCTCCGCCGCGGATAGCGCCAGCCGCGCGACGATATCCGCCCCCAGCAGCGCGCTGGCGCCCGCCAGCAGACAAGCCGGAAGCAGTACGCGGTGATCGCTCAAACCACATAAACGCAGAATATGCGGGATAACCAGACCGATAAAGCCAATCGCTCCGGCCAGCGCCACGCTGACGCCCACCAGCCAACCGGTCGCGACCACCAGCACCTTTCGCCATAACCACAGCGGAAGCCCCAGTTGACGCGCTGAAACCTCCCCCAGCGCGAGCAAATTAAGCGGCTGCGATTGCAGGCATCCCCAGGCCAGTACCGGCAGCAGCGCCAGCATCAACCACAGCTGCTGCCAGTCTACGCCGCCAAATCCGCCCATCATCCAGTACATCAGTTGGCGGAGATCGAAAGAGGTAGAGAAATAGACTGCCCAGGTCATCAGCGCGCTACAAATAATACCGAGCGCCACACCCGCCAGCAGCAGACGGCTGGTAGACAGATGTCGCCGGGCAAAACGTAGCAAAATAAAGGTTATGACCAGCGCGCCCGCGATTGCACACAGCCCCAGCGCCCAACCAGGAAGCAGCCCTTTTCCCAGCAATACGGCAGCAATCAGGCCGACTCCAGCGCCGTTTGAGACCCCCAGCAGGCCGGGCTCCGCCAGCGGGTTTTCAAACAGCGCCTGCATAATCGCCCCGGAAAGCGCCAGCGCGGCGCCCACCAGCAGAACGGCCAGGGTGCGCGGCAGACGTATCTGCCAGATAAACAGCTCACCTTTGGCGCTAAACCATTCGCCGGGGCCAATCCACTGGTCGCCCGCGCACAGGCTAATGGTCGACGTAGCCAGCAGCAGCAAGGTTAATACGGCAAGCCAGCGCCGGCTGCGGCGCCGTTGAATTTGAGCAAAGGTCAGCATAGATTTCTGCATCGGGGAAAAGGATGTGATTGATTTTACGGTATTCGGCGAAGAAAAGAAAAAAGGCCGCATCGCGGCCTTTTTAGTTAGTTCAGATTATTTGTCTCTGGGTGACGCATTTTCGACGCGGCTTTTTAGCTTCTGGCCAGGTCTGAAAGTCACCACTCGCCGGGCTGTAATAGGGATATCCTCTCCCGTTTTCGGGTTACGGCCCGGGCGTTGGTTTTTATCACGCAAATCGAAGTTGCCGAACCCGGAGAGCTTTACCTGCTCCCCGTTTTCCAGAGCGCGACGGACCTCTTCGAAAAACAACTCTACCAGCTCTTTGGCATCCCGCTTGCTAAGCCCAAGCTTATCAAACAGATATTCTGACATTTCAGCTTTTGTAAGCGCCATAGGTTCAATCCCTCAATGATGCCTGGAATCGCTCTTTCAATGCCTCTACACATTTGGCGACGGTAGCGGCAATCTCCTCTTCTTCGAGTGTACGGCTGGTATCCTGGAGGATAAGGCTGATAGCGAGGCTCTTGAAACCTTCCGCTACGCCCTTGCCGCGGTACACGTCAAATAAGTTTACGCCAACTACCTGATTTACGCCAACTTTCTTACACTCGGCTAAAACATCGGCAGCGGGAACGTTTTCTGCCACAACGACGGCGATGTCGCGACGGTTCGCCGGGAAGCGAGAAACTTCACGCGCCTGAGGCACCACGCGGTCTGCAAGCTTGTTCCACTCCAGTTCAAATACCAGAGTGCGACCGTTCAGATCCAGTTTACGTTCCAGCTCGGGATGAACAACCCCAATAAAACCAATACGTTCACCTTTCAGATAAATCGCTGCCGACTGGCCCGGATGAAGCGCATTATTAGCTTCGATACGGAATTCGATGTCGGACAGCTTACCGGTCAGGTCGAGTACAGACTCAAGATCGCCTTTTACATCATAGAAATCGACGGTCTCTTTTGCCAGGTTCCAGTGTTCTTCATAGCGGTTGCCGCAGATAACGCCAGCCAGCATCAGATCCTGACGAATACCCAGCGGAGCCTGGGTATCAGGCACAAAGCGTAAACCGCTCTCAAAGATGCGTACGCGGTTCTGCTGACGATTCTGGTTGTAGACCACCGTTGCTAACAGACCGGTCCACAAGGAGAGGCGCATCGCCGACATTTCGCTGGAGATCGGGCTCGGCAGAATCAGCGCTTCCTCGCCGGCGTGGATCCACTGCTGTACTTTCGGATCGACAAAGCTATAGGTAATCACTTCCTGGTAGCCTTTGTCATTAAGCAACGTTTTTACGCGCTTAAGCGACAGATCCGCTTCGCGGTGGGTGCCCATAATCAGGCCCGCTTGTACCGGTTCATCAGGAATATTGTTATAGCCATAGACGCGGGCAACCTCTTCGACCAGGTCTTCTTCGATCTCCATGTCGAAACGCCAGCTCGGCGCCACGGCATGCCACTCATCCTGTCCTTCGGTAACTTCACAGCCCAGACGACGCAGAATGTCGCTAACCTGCGTATCTTCAATGTGATGGCCAATCAGACGATCCAGTTTGCTGCGGCGCAGACGGATGGTCGCAGGCTTCGGCAGAGTCGCTTCATTGGTAACGTCAATAATCGGACCCGCTTCACCGCCGCAAATATCCATCAGCAGGCGGGTAGCACGCTCCATTGCCTGATACTGCAACGCGGAGTCCACGCCGCGCTCGTAGCGGTGCGAAGCGTCGGTATGCAGGCCATGGCGGCGGGCGCGGCCGGTAATGGATAGCGGACTAAAGAACGCGCATTCCAGCAGAACGTTTTGCGTTTCATCGTTTACGCCGGAGTGCTCGCCGCCAAAAATACCGCCCATGGCGAGGGCTTTCTGGTGGTCAGCGATAACCAGAGTATCGCTATCCAGCTTCGCCTCGGAGCCGTCGAGCAGAACCAGCGTTTCACCTTCATGCGCCATACGTACGATGATTCCGCCTTCAATGCGGTCTTTATCGAATGCGTGCATCGGTTGACCGAGCTCAAGCAGAACGTAATTGGTCACGTCAACCACGGCATCGATGGAGCGAATACCGCAACGGCGCAGCTTCTCTTTCATCCATAGCGGCGTCGGCGCTTTGACATTGATGCCTTTTACCACACGCCCCAGATAGCGAGGACACGCTTCCGGCGCGTCAACCTGGATTGGCAGAACATCGTCGATGGTGGCGGCAACCGGTGCCATTTCCGGGACATTCAAAGGCGCCTTGTTGAGCACGGCAACATCGCGGGCCACGCCGACAATTCCCAGGCAGTCGGCACGGTTTGGCGTGACGCTGATTTCGATAGTGTTATCGTCAAGCTTCAGGTATTCACGAATATCGGTACCCAGCGGCGCGTCGGCAGGCAGTTCGATAATACCGCTGTGATCGTCGGAAATTCCCAGTTCGGAGAAGGAGCACAGCATGCCTTCCGACGGTTCGCCGCGCAGCTTTGCCGCTTTAATTTTAAAATCGCCCGGCAGAACGGCGCCGATGGTAGCAACAGCAACCTTCAGGCCCTGACGGCAGTTTGGCGCGCCGCAGACGATGTCCAGCAGACGTTCGCCGCCGACGTTAATTTTTGTGACGCGCAGTTTATCAGCATTCGGGTGCTGAGCGCACTCAACCACTTCGCCAACAACAACGCCGTTAAAGCTGCCCGCCACCGGCTCTACGCCGTCAACCTCAAGGCCGGCCATCGTTATCTGATCCGACAGCGCTTCGCTATCGATGGCCGGGTTAACCCACTCGCGTAACCACAGTTCACTGAATTTCATTGTTCTGTCCTGCCCTTATTTAAACTGTTTGAGGAAACGCAGATCGTTTTCGAAGAACGCGCGTAAGTCGGTCACGCCATAGCGCAGCATGGTCAGGCGCTCCATACCCATGCCGAAGGCAAAGCCGGAATAGATTTCCGGATCGATGCCCACGTTACGCAGCACGTTTGGATGCACCATACCGCAGCCGAGCACTTCCAGCCATTTACCGTTTTTACCCATCACGTCAACTTCTGCAGACGGCTCAGTGAACGGGAAATAGGACGGACGAAAACGAATCTGCAGGTCTTCTTCAAAGAAGTTACGCAGGAAATCGTGCAGCGTTCCCTTCAGGTTGGTGAAGCTGATGTTAGTGTCAACGATCAGACCTTCCATCTGATGGAACATCGGGGTATGCGTCTGATCGTAGTCGTTACGATACACGCGGCCGGGGGCAATAATGCGGATTGGCGGCTGCTGATTAGCCATGGTGCGGATCTGTACGCCTGATGTTTGCGTGCGCAGCAGGCGCGTGGCATCAAACCAGAAAGTGTCGTGGTCAGCGCGTGCCGGGTGGTGGCCTGGAATATTCAGCGCATCGAAGTTGTGATAATCATCTTCGATCTCCGGGCCAGTCGCGACGGTAAAACCGAGCTCACCGAAGAAACTTTCAATACGGTCGATGGTACGGGTCACCGGATGCAGGCCACCGTTCTCGATACGACGCCCCGGCAGAGAGACATCAATGGTTTCCGAGGCCAGACGCGCGTTGAGCGCTGCGCTTTCGAGCGCTGACTTGCGCGCGTTAAGCGCCTGCTGGACCTGCTCTTTCGCTTCGTTGATAACCGCACCGGCTGCCGGACGCTCTTCAGCAGGCAGCTCACGCAGGGTCGTCATCTGAAGGGTCAGGAGACCTTTTTTACCCAGGTATTCCACGCGGACGTTGTCCAGCGCAGCAACATCTGATGCCTCGTTAATGGCTGCCTTCGCACTGGCAACCAGCTCTGCGAGATGTGACATGGTTTTCCTCATTATGTCGGTGCAGACACCGGTTATGGTTATTATTTTGCTCTCACTATTTCGAGCCGCATACGGCGGGCAATCCGCCCGTTGTCAGAATGACCAGGGCCAGCCACTCGTCTGGGGCTTGAAATAGAACAAGCCAGTTCAGATACAAAAAAAGCCTCCACAGTGGGAGGCTTTTTGGCGCTGTTTTCCGTTTCTTCTTTCACGCGCTAGCCTCCTGAGTTCAGGTGCTAAAGTAAAAAAAGAAGCGGAAAATAGCAGCATTCATGCTTGCATTACCTTGTCTGGTAAAAACGTAAGAACGATATTGAAAAGCTTACGCGAATAAAAGTCAATGTATTGATAGTCTTGAAACGAAAAGAGGGAGACAAGCTCCCTCTTTCAACTGGCTTATGCCAGAGCTGCTTTCGCTTTTTCGACCAGCGCGGTGAACGCTAATTTGTCGAATACTGCGATGTCAGCCAGGATCTTACGGTCGATTTCAACAGAGGCTTTTTTCAGGCCGTTGATGAATTTGCTGTAAGAAATACCGTTCTGACGTGCTGCTGCGTTGATACGCGCAATCCACAGTTGACGGAACTGACGCTTTTTCTGACGACGGTCACGATAAGCGTACTGACCAGCTTTGATAACAGCCTGGAAGGCAACGCGGTATACGCGAGAACGCGCACCGTAGTAGCCTTTAGCTTGTTTCAAAATTTTCTTGTGACGTGCACGGGCAACTACACCACGTTTTACGCGAGCCATATATGCTCTCCTGTATCTATTCTAATTAAAAAGTTAAAAGGGTTAACGACTTATGCGTACGGCAGGCACGCGATGACCAGGCCCAGATCGCCTTTGGAAACCATGGCTTTCGGACGCAGGTGACGTTTACGCTTGGTAGCTTTTTTGGTCAGAATGTGACGCAGGTTAGCGTGCTTGTGCTTAAAACCACCTTTACCGGTTTTTTTGAAGCGCTTAGCAGCACCGCGTACGGTCTTAATTTTTGGCATTTTAATAACTTCCACTTCGCATTGTTAATAAACGAAACATAGGCGAACAACGGCTGTGGAACCCGCAGGCTCCACAGACATTGCTACTTGAAGGCCTTACTGTTTCTTCTTAGGAGCGAGCACCATGATCATCTGGCGGCCTTCGATCTTCGTTGGGAAGGATTCGACTACTGCCAGTTCACTCAGATCGTCACGGACGCGGGTAAGCACTTCCATACCGATCTGTTGGTGGGCCATCTCACGGCCGCGAAAACGCAGCGTGATCTTGGCCTTATCGCCATCTTCCAGAAAGCGAATCAGGCTGCGGAGTTTTACCTGATAATCGCCATCGTCGGTGCCAGGACGGAACTTAATTTCCTTAACCTGGATAACTTTTTGCTTTTTCTTCTGTTCCTTAGAAGACTTGCTCTTTTCATAAAGGAACTTGCCGTAGTCCATGATACGACAAACTGGCGGTTCGGCGTTAGGGCTGATTTCAACTAAATCTACTCCAGCTTCTTCAGCTTTTTCGATTGCTTCTCTCAGACTCACAATACCCAAAGCTTCGCCTTCCAGACCAGTTAAGCGAACTTCCAGGGCGCGAATCTCGCCATTAATACGATTCGGACGTGCCGTTTGAACTCGTTTTCCGCCTTTAATACCTTATTCCTCCAGTTGTTTTAGACTGCGGCTGCGAATCTCTTGTTGCAGCTTCTCGATAACTTCATTTACGTCCAGGCTGCCCAAGTCTTTGCCACGACGGGTACGCACGGCGACTTTGCCGGCTTCTACCTCTTTGTCGCCACAGACCAACATGTAAGGGACACGACGTAAAGTGTGCTCGCGGATTTTAAAGCCTATCTTCTCATTTCTCAAGTCTGCTTTTACGCGAATGCCCGCATTTTGTAGTTTACGCGTCAATTCGTTAACGTATTCAGCCTGAGAATCAGTAATATTCATGACCACAACCTGCACCGGCGCAAGCCAGCTCGGAAAGAAGCCCGCAAACTCTTCGGTCAGGATACCAATGAAGCGCTCCAGCGAACCAAGAATTGCGCGGTGAATCATTACCGGAACCTGTCGTTCGTTATTTTCACCCACATAAGAGGCGCTTAAACGCTGCGGCAGGGAGAAGTCCAGCTGTACAGTACCGCACTGCCATGCACGATCGAGGCAGTCATACAGGGTAAATTCAATTTTCGGACCGTAGAACGCGCCTTCACCCAGCTGATACTCAAACGGGATGTTGTTCTCTTCCAGCGCAACGGCCAGATCCGCTTCAGCACGATCCCAGGTCTCATCGCTACCGATGCGTTTTTCCGGGCGAGTCGACAGTTTGACGACGATTTTCTCGAAGCCAAAGGTACTGTACATATCGTAGACCATACGAATACAGGCGTTCACTTCATCGCGAACCTGATCTTCAGTACAGAAGATATGGGCGTCGTCCTGAGTAAAGCCACGTACGCGCATCAGGCCATGCAGCGCGCCTGACGGTTCGTTACGATGGCAGCTACCGAATTCAGCCATACGTAACGGCAGATCGCGGTAGGATTTCAGGCCCTGGTTGAAGATCTGTACGTGACCCGGGCAGTTCATCGGCTTGATGCAGTATTCACGATTCTCAGAAGACGTGGTGAACATCGCATCTTTATAGTTGTCCCAGTGGCCGGTTTTTTCCCACAGCACACGGTCCATCATAAACGGACCTTTAACTTCCTGATACTGGTACTCTTTCAGCTTAGAACGCACAAAAGTTTCCAGTTCGCGGAAGATAGTCCAGCCATCGTTATGCCAGAATACCATACCCGGCGCCTCTTCCTGCATATGATACAGGTCGAGCTGCTTGCCGATTTTACGGTGATCGCGCTTAGCGGCTTCTTCCAGACGCTGCAGATAGGCATTTAAGGCTTTTTTATCTGCCCATGCGGTCCCGTAGATGCGCTGCAGCATTTTATTGTTGCTATCGCCGCGCCAGTAGGCGCCAGCGGTCTTCATCAGTTTGAAGTGATGGCAGAAACGCATATTCGGCACATGCGGTCCACGGCACATATCGACATATTCTTCATGATGATACAAACCGGGTTTGTCATCATGAGCAATGTTTTCATCAAGAATGGAGACTTTATAGCTCTCGCCGCGCTTCACGAAGGTTTCACGCGCTTCGTGCCAGCTGACTTTCTTCTTAATGACGTCGTAGTTTTTCTCGGCGAGCTCGTGCATACGCTTTTCGAGCGCGTCGATATCTTCCTGGGTCAGGGTATGGTCCAGATCGACATCATAGTAAAAACCATTGTCGACAACCGGGCCGATCGCCATTTTGGTATTTGGCCACAGCTGTTTAATTGCGTGTCCTAAAAGGTGCGCACAGGAGTGACGAATAATCTCAAGACCATCTTCATCTTTCGCGGTGATGATAGAGAGCGTCGCGTCGTTTTCAATTAAGTCACAGGCGTCGACCAGCTCGCCGTTGACACGACCCGCAATGGTGGCTTTCGCCAGACCGGGGCCAATATCCAAAGCGACGTCCATCGGGCTCACCGCATGATCAAAATGGCGTTGGCTGCCATCAGGAAGCGTAATTACAGGCATTTCATGTCCTTATTTGCAGTGGTGCCCCACACGAAAGAGCACATACAAAACAATATAATCATAATTATCAACATGTTCCGGCTCAGTTCCCGCTTCACTCTGCGAAAATATGTGCACGCTCGTTCACCGACGCGTACCCACCTGCAGCCGCCTGTTGATAACACCGACGGTTAGTTTACACATCATTACTGCGTGATTAAAGTCACATGAGACTAAATGGTTATTGTTGATGGAAAAAAAAGGGGGCGCGACTAACGCAGCGTAATTCTTTCGCAACAAGATGTGCAAAGCAGGACGGGATGACCCATAAAGGATATTTATGATTTCACATAAATAGTGAATGTTTAACCGAAAATGCGCAAAGCAAAACCGGTACAACATTACCCGGTTTGCTGCTTCACGAAATAATTAAAGGGGGATGTTAAATGGTGATGAAATATCAGGACCATTCCCCGGCAACAAGTTTATGAACATCAAAAGCATCGTTCATTGACTGCCCGGTTGATTGTGAACCCGGCGCAATGTTGGAACCCGCTTCGACATCGGTGGCTTTAGCAATGCCAACTTGCGTATGATCGTTATTACCCGGCTGCGGTGCGGGAGCGGCGGCAAATGCGCCAAAAGACAGCGTGCACAGCATCACGGCCGCGAGTGCGATTTTGCTATTTCTCATGATAGTCATTCTCTTATTTGTTTCAGGTAATAGAACGGAATCGTTATCTCCGCCTGTGTTCCACAGTATAGATCCAGATCACATTTTTGTCCGACCCAATATTTATCTTTTCGTGTCAAATTAACTGCATATTTGTCAGCAAAAAGACAATTATGAGGAAATTATGAAGGCCGGTTCTTTTTATAAAAAACAAAACAAGAGACCAAAAATAATAATGCCACTTTATGCCAAATTTAAAACAAACAGGCCGGAATATCCGGCCTGAAAATATTACATTTTATATCCGAGCGATAGCGTTGTACGACGATCGGTGTGTTCCGGCGCCGAGGATGGCGGTTCCGAGTTCCACGTCAGGTTATAGGCCACTTTGAGCGCAAAATGCGCATTGATCGCCACATTCAATGCACTTTCCGAGTTCAGCGTCGTATCTTCAGCGCCGAATACCGAAACGCCCTGGGTAAATCGGGCGTTATCGGTCATCTGCCAGGCATAAGTGCCGGAAGCGTAGCCCAGCGGCTGGGTATCGTTATCTCCATCGGTATACTCGTCGTAACGCACGCCGGGACCGAATTCAAAACGCAGGCTGTGTACCGGACCGTTCATGATCTGCCGACCATAACCCGCGGTGAACACATCACGCTGCTGATAGCCATTGTAACGATCGGTCAGCCAGCTGGCCTGGCCAAAGATATAGTTCTGATCGGTCAGGTTATACCGGCTACGTCCACCCAACGCGTACTTTTCCGAAGAGCGCTGATCGTTTGACGATGTATTGCTGGCATTTCCCCACAGCGACCATGCGGTCGTATTGCCATACCAGGTCAACGTGGAGTCTGCGGTCATTGAGGAACTTTTCGTATTGCCGGACTGCGCCAGATAGCCGGCGTTAACAGTTCCTTCGAAAGGTTTTTTGGCAGAAGAAGGGTCATCCATGACAGTAAAAACGGAATCATCGGCCATTGCGTATGCAGACGCAAAGAGCCCCCCCGCCAGCATTGCCGCTGCGGGTACTGTCTTCAAAAGCTTCATTTAATTTTAAGTCCGTACAACCTATAAGGAGACCAGGAGGGTCCCGGAAACTTTCGCGAGGATCGCAGATTGCCGCTCCAGGAAAGGGAGTAAATTATAAAAAAGCACGATTAACTTAGCAATCAATTACTCTTTCGTTTTTTGTATAAGACCCTTCTTAAAACAATTTTTATTTCATAAAGATAAAAGCCAGGCCCGGCGAAAATCACTTGCGGCTTTCCCTCACCTCCTTTAAGTGCCATGCTTAAAATCATAGCAGCTAAATTCGTATTATGGAGGAAACCGGATGACCAAAATCTATACGCTCACGTTAGCCCCCTCGCTCGACAGCGCCACGCAAACCCCGCAAATTTACCCGGAAGGCAAGCTGCGCTGTAGCGCCCCCGTATTTGAACCCGGAGGCGGCGGTATTAACGTGGCGCGAGCCATCACGTTTCTTGGCGGCAGCGCCACCGCTATCTTTCCCGTCGGCGGCGCAACGGGTGAACATCTGACCGCGCTGCTGACGGATGAGCATGTTCCCGTCGATACGGTAGAAACCCATGACTGGACGCGACAGAATCTTCACGTTCACGTGAACGTCAGCGGCGAACAGTATCGTTTCGTGATGCCGGGCGCGGCGTTAACCAAAGAAGAGCTTCATCTTCTGGAGCAAAAAGTTCTCGCCATTGCTCCAGGCTCGTTGCTGGTGATTAGCGGAAGCCTGCCGCCGGGCATCAGCGTCGAAAACCTGACGCAGCTGGTCAAAAACGCTCAGCAGCATGGCCTGCGCTGTATTGTTGATAGTTCCGGCGACGCGCTTGCCGCCACGCTTGATGTCGGCAATATCGAGCTGGTTAAGCCGAACCAGAAAGAGCTCAGCGCGCTGGTACAGCGGGACCTGAGCCAACCGGATGATGTGCGTCTTGCCGCGCAGGAGCTTATTCGGTCAGGCAAAGTCCAGCGCGTTGTCGTCTCTTTGGGCGCACAGGGGGCGCTGGGTGTTGATATAAATGGAAGTGTCCAGGTCGTACCGCCGCCGATGAAAAGCCAGAGCACCGTCGGCGCCGGCGATAGCATGGTCGGCGCCATGACGTTAAGGCTGGCGGAAAATGCCTCACTTGAAGATATGGTTCGCTTTGGAGTGGCGGCGGGTAGCGCGGCAACGATAAATCAGGGCACCCGCCTTTGCTCGCTGGAAAATACGCAAAAAATCTACGACTACCTGCGCGGTTGATTACGCCTCACTCCCTCTGTCTTTACAGGGGGAGTCGCCAAATCAACAGGATGGTCTATGCTAAAAAAGCCATGGATAACAATGGGGTGAAAAATGAGTAGCGAAATTACTGCCTGGGTGGTCACGGTTCGTTTTCACGAAGAGACGTTAACGGAAATTAATGAGCTTAGTAATCACCTGACTCGCGCCGGATTTATCCTGGTTTTAAACGATGATGAAGGCAACCCCCACGAGCTGGGAACCAACGTTTTTGGTCTGCTTTCCATGCAGAATGCCGAAGAGGTCAAAGCCTTGAGCACGGGTTTAGCCGAAACTGCGCTGGGAAGAACCGTCGACGTTACCGTTGCCACATTCAGCGAGTGGTTAAAAGCTCAATAAGTGCGATTGACGCGACAGAAAACGTTCAGTTGTGCGTCAGTTCGAATTTTGCGCCTGGGTTATGCGCTAACCTTATGAAAAGTTGGCAAACATGGGGAGAGACGGCATGTGGCAAGCGATCGGCAAATTATTAAGCGATTTGCATACCGAAGCAGCTGAAATCGAACTGCGCAACGAACTACCCGGTGGCGAGATCCACGCGGCCTGGCATTTACGCTTCGGCGGCCGGGATTACTTCGTAAAGTGCGACGAACGTGAGCTTTTACCCATCTTCACGGCCGAGGCAGACCAGCTTGAGCTACTGTCACGCAGCAAAACCGTGAACGTACCGCAGGTTTTTGCCGTAGGCAGCGACCGGGATTACAGCTTTCTGGTGATGGAATACCTCCCTCCTCGCCCGCTGGATGCGCACAGCGCTTTCCTGTTAGGCCAGCAAATCGCCCATTTACACCAATGGAGCGACCAACCGCAGTTTGGTCTGGATTTTGACAACGATCTTTCCACAACGCCTCAGCCGAACGCCTGGCAACGTCGCTGGTCTACGTTCTTCGCCGAACAACGCATAGGCTGGCAGCTGGAGCTGGCCGCCGAGAAAGGTCTGCATTTTGGCGATATCGATAGTCTTGTCGATACCGTCCAGCAGCGGTTGAGCAATCATCAACCGCAGCCGTCGCTGCTTCACGGCGATTTATGGTCCGGTAACTGCGCGCTCGGGCCTGACGGGCCATACATTTTCGACCCGGCCTGCTACTGGGGCGATCGCGAGTGCGATCTGGCGATGCTGCCGCTGCATCCGGAACAGCCGCCGCAAATCTACGATGGCTATCAATCCGTTTCGCCGCTGCCGTCCGGTTTTCTCGAGCGGCAGCCTATTTACCAGCTCTATACGCTGCTGAATCGGGCTATCCTGTTTGGCGGCCAGCACCTGGTGACGGCGCAAAAAGCGCTTGATGACGTCTTAATGGAAAAGGCCCCGTAAGGGGCCTTGTTTCTGCGGGTTAGTTAATTTGAACGCCTTTCATGCGGAACTGAATAGTCATGGTAATACCGGTCCCCGGTTTACCCGGCTCATAGCGCCATTTGCGTAAGGCGCTTTTCACTTCACGTTCAAACATATTGGCTGGCTGGGCCGAAAGGATCTGCACGTTATCCACGCGCCCATCCGCTGTCACGTCAAACTTAACCCGTACGCTTCCTTCAATCCGCAGCGCCTGGGCACGTGCCGGATAGGTCGGCTCTCCGCGGCTTAACGCCCGCGGTCCCGAAGGCGCCGTGACGGTTGGTTTAGCGGTAGCGGTTGAAGTGCTCGGCGCGGTACGCGCTGGCGCCGTATTTGCATTTTCAAACGGCGAGGCCGGGCGCGTCTCCGCCGGTTTTACATCCCGCTTCGGTTGCTCAACTTTTTTTTCCGGCTTTGGTTTAGGCTTTGGCTTCGGTTTAGGCTTCGGTTTATGGATAACCACCGGCGCCTCTTTTGGCGGTTCCGGAAGCGCTTCCGGCTCAGGCTCGGGTTCCGGTTCAACAACGGGTTCTACGACCGGCTGCGCCGCCTGAGGCGGTTCCAGATCTGCCGGGGCTACCATAGTGATCTCAATGGGTTGCGATGGCGAAGGCCGTTCAATAACCTGATGTACCGAAGTATAGAGCAACGCCGCGACAACACCGCCGTGGATAACCACGGACAGTAGCGTAGGCCACGGAAAGCGGCGAGGTAAATCAAAGGTCATTGCGCTCATAGTCGTTTCTGTTGAAAAATGATGTCCCGATTTTAAATGCAAATAGCAATCATATTCAACTAGGGTTGTTGGCTTGTATCAAAATTTGCCCTGTTTTCTGACAAAAAGCCTCCGGAGCATGGCATTCTGAGGATCGTCAGCATCTTTGCATTGCAGTCAACGACGGTTTCACTTAACGTGATTCGCCAATTTATTGATAAGGAGCCATGCCGTGCTTTACGTTATCTACGCTGAAGATATCGCCGACTCTCTGGAAAAACGGACGTCGGTACGTCCCGCCCACCTGGCGCGTTTGCAATTATTACATGATGAAGGTCGTTTACTGACCGCAGGCCCAATGCCTGCCGTAGACAGTAATGAACCCGGCGCGGCGGGCTTTACCGGCTCAACGGTCATTGCGGAATTTGAATCACTGGAAGCGGCGCAATCATGGGCCAATGACGATCCCTATATTGCCGCAGGGGTTTATCAGAAAGTGTCGGTCAAACCGTATAAGAAAGTCTTTTAGAATCTAAAATTTTTAAGCAATAAGAGTGCGTTAAAAGTTTTATCTATGGCGATCGTTCATGAGAGGACGCTTCCGTGTCCGCGAGTACGCAATGGTCGCCATCCTTATTTCCCTTCACCTTCTCGATTCCAGCAGTCGCTGTAAGCAACGTCATGATGATAACCGTTGCCGGCGGCGCATCAGCACCGCCGACTTGCTGTTGTTGATTAGCTATTGGAGTGCAGCGTGCCTTTGAGACCATGTGGTTCCGAGCGAAGATACTGTGGCGGAACGCTCACATGGGCTCCCAGAGCGGCAGCTGCCTGCCAGGGCCAGTGCGGATTGTAGAGCGCCGCGCGGGCAATGGCGATGAGATCGGCGTCGCCATGGCTTAACGCATCTTCCGCCTGCTGGGGTTCCGTCACTAAGCCCACCCCAATCACCGGGATATTCACCCTCTCCCGGATTTCACGGGCGAACGGCAGCTGATAGCCCGGGCCAACCTGAATCGCCTGATGAGGCGACAATCCACCGCTGGAAACATGAATATAGTCGCAGCCGAGAGCCTCAAGCTTCTGGCTGAAGAGAATTGATTGTGCATTATCCCAGCCGCCATCAACCCAATCGGTCGCAGAAAGTCGCACTCCCACCGCGATGTCCTGACCGACAGCCTCGCGAATGGCCTGAAAGACTTCGAGCGGGAAACGCAAGCGGTTCTCCAGAGACCCGCCATACTCGTCGGTGCGCTGGTTACTGAGCGGAGAAAGGAACTGATGAAGCAGGTAACCATGAGCAGCATGCATTTCAATCAACTCGATACCCATCCGCTCAGCGCGTCTGGCGCTGTCTGCGAATGCCTGCTTGATGCGTTTCATCTGGTCCTGAGTAAGCTCAACCGGAGGACGATCGCCCTCACCATAGGCCAGCGCTGATGGCGAAACCGCGTCCCATCCGCCAGCATCATGTGCCAGCTGTTGTCCCCCCAGCCAGGGCGCTGCGGAAGATGCTTTTCTCCCGGCATGGCCCAGTTGGATGCCGATGGGGATTGAAGAGTACTGGCGTATATCTTTCAGTACGGCGTGTAATGCAGCTTCCGTTTCGTCATCCCATAAGCCCATATCAGCCGGGGTGATTCGCCCTGCTGGCTCGACAGCGCTGGCTTCGATAATCAGTAAACCTGCGCCGGAAAAAGCCAGTTGTCCAAGATGGATACGATGCCATGCCGTCGCCTTGCCATTGTCGGCGGAATACTGACACATTGGAGCAATGACAATGCGATTCTCAAGTTCCAGCTTACCGATTCGCACCGGACTAAAAAGTTGACTCATAGATACCTCTCAATAATAGAAGCCTTACGGACATTATAAGTAGCATGTGTGATGCATGGTACTTCCCGTTTTTTGCGTTTATACGCGTTGAGCCAGCCTTATGAGCCGGGAAAAGGTGTTGTGGCGATGAGCCTTCCTGCCAGCATTCGGCTAATGCAAACAATAACCCAGGATCCGGTGCGAAAAAGGGTTTCTCTGGCTAAAGAAAGAGGGTGTCAATATAAGAGTATGCTCACAACGAAACGCGGATAAAACAGAGGCACCGCGAACGGTGCCTTTTGTTTCGACTCTCAAAACTCAGAGAAGGTGAACAGCAGAGAGTGACGTTGCCGTTTAACCAGCTCCTTTCTGATGGAGAGGATGCGCATATTGCGACGCGATTGGCCTTCCAGCCAGCGTGCTTTACGGCGACTCACCTGTCTAAGCATGCGCCAGCGCCCTACTTCCGTTCTACTACGCTTCATTGCAACTACTCTACGAGTGAAAACAGCCTGCATTATAGACCGATGAATCGGGCTAACCAACGCTTTCGCTGCGTTTTTATTTGCCAGATGGATGCTGATGCGTAAACTCATGTCATCAAGTCATTCAAAAGGATTTTTCATCTATGACAACCTTTTACACGGTGGTGAACTGGCTGGTTATACTCGGTTACTGGCTACTTATCGCCGGTGTAACATTACGGATATTAATGAAAAGACGCGCGGTACCGTCAGCGATGGCGTGGCTGCTGATCATTTATATCCTTCCGCTGGTAGGGATTATCGCCTATCTCTCATTTGGCGAACTGCACCTGGGTAAACGTCGCGCCGAGCGCGCGCGGGCCATGTGGCCATCGACAGCTAAGTGGTTGAAGGATCTTAAGGCCTGCAAGCATATCTTTGCCGAAGATAATAGCCCGGTCGCGGAATCCTTGTTCAAGCTCTGCGAACGTCGTCAGGGAATTGGTGGCGTTAAAGGCAACCAGCTACAGCTGCTTACCGAATCCGATGACGTCATGCAGGCGCTGATTCGCGATATTCAGCTCGCTCGTCATAATATCGAGATGGTGTTCTATATCTGGCAGCCCGGCGGCATGGCCGATAAAGTCGCAGAGTCATTAATGGCGGCAGCGCGGCGCGGCGTGCACTGCCGGCTGATGCTGGACTCCGCGGGGAGCGTGGCTTTCTTCCGCAGCCCCTGGGCCGCCATGATGCGTAATGCCGGAATTGAAGTCGTCGAAGCGCTGAAGGTTAACCTGATGCGCGTCTTCCTGCGCCGTATGGACCTGCGTCAGCACCGCAAAATGGTCATGATCGATAACTATATTGCCTATACCGGCAGTATGAATCTGGTCGATCCGCGTTTCTTTAAGCAGGACTCCGGCGTAGGCCAGTGGATCGATCTGATGGCACGAATGGAAGGCCCGGTCGCGACAGCCATGGGCATTGTCTACTCCTGCGACTGGGAGATTGAAACCGGAAAACGTATTTTGCCTCCGCCGCCGGACGCGAACATTATGCCGTTTGAAGAGGCCAGCGGGCATACGATTCATACCATTGCCTCGGGCCCGGGATTCCCGGAAGACCTGATCCATCAGGCTCTGCTGACTGCCGCTTATGCAGCCAAAGAGCATTTGATCATGACGACACCCTATTTTGTGCCCAGCGACGATCTACTGCACGCCATCTGCACTGCCGCCCAGCGCGGCGTTGACGTCAGCATTATTTTGCCGCGCAAGAACGACTCGCTGCTGGTCGGCTGGGCCAGCCGCGCTTTCTTTACCGAGCTGCTGGCTGCCGGGGTGAAAATCTATCAGTTTGAAGGCGGTCTGCTGCATACCAAGAGCGTGCTGGTTGATGGCGAACTTAGCCTCGTGGGTACCGTTAACCTCGATATGCGTAGCCTGTGGCTTAACTTCGAGATCACGCTGGTGATTGACGATGCCGGTTTCGGCAGCGATCTGGCCGCGGTGCAGGATGATTATATTTCCCGCTCGCGCCTGCTGGACGCCAGGCTGTGGTTAAAACGTCCGCTGTGGCAACGGATCGCCGAGCGACTGTTTTACTTCTTCAGTCCGTTGCTGTAAAACGTGCCAATCAGATGTTTAATGGGTAGCAATCATGGATATGGATTTAAACAACCGCCTGACCGAAGACGAAACGCTTGAACAGGCCTACGACATTTTCCTTGAACTGGCCGTCGATAACCTCGACCCGGCGGATGTCATTCTGTTCAACCTGCAGTTTGAAGAGCGCGGCGGCGCCGAGCTGTTTGACCCAGCACCGGACTGGGAAGAGCACGTGGATTTCGACCTCAATCCTGACTTCTTCGCTGAAGTGGTGATTGGCCTGGCCGATGAAGATGGCGGCGAAATTAACGATATTTTTGCACGCGTGCTGCTTTGCCGCGAGAAAGACCACAAGCTCTGCCATATCCTGTGGCGCGAATAAGCTCTTTCTTAAGCAAATAGCTAATAAAAGAAGAAGCCTGCCTGAGTGAATCAGCGCAGGCTTTTTTATTTATTCCGGCAGTTCACTGCCGCAAGCATTGCAGTAGCGAGCACCTTTTTCATGAGCGTGATGCTGACAGTGCGGACACTGGCGCTGCGTGCGGCGATTCTGAAAGGCGGCGGTCATATGGCTGGTAATTAAGCCGGTAGGGATCGCAATAATCGAGTAGCCAATTAAGATAAGTATGGATGCCAAAATGCGCCCCAGCGGCGTATGCGGCGTAATATCGCCATACCCTACCGTGGTTATCGTCACTATCGCCCAGTAAACCGACGCATTTAGCGTAGTAAAACCGTATCGCGGCCCCTCAACCAGATACATCAGGGAGCCAAAGATCACCATCACAATGGCAATAAAAGAATAGAACAGGATCAGCTGGTGGCGTGCGCTGACGATAGCGGACCAGAAAATATTCAGCGACGGCATAAAGCGCAGTAGCTTAAGGATGCGCAACGCCCGGATGGCGCGCATCGCCCGCCAGGCAAACACGTACTCAATACTGATCTCGGGCCATAGCCACATAACATAAAGCGGTAAAATGGTGGCCAGGTCAATAATTCCCCAGAAGCTGAAAATATACTTTAGCGGATTCGGCCAGCTGATAATGCGCAGAAAATACTCAAAAGTAAAAACCGCCGTGACGATAAGTTCGAGCCAGACGAAAATATGCCATTCGTCTAATGTCAGATGATATTGCGTACCGAGCCCGGACTCGATAAATATCACCAGCACGCTGAGCAGGGCAAATATGCCGCAAAGTCCCTCAAAATGACGACCGGAACGGCGATTTTGATCGAAGAGTAAATGATACAGCCGCAGACGAGCGGCATGAATATGAAAAGCCACGTAAACCTCGCTAATAAAAGGGCTGACTTACGTCAGCCCCAGAGATTATAACGGGTCTACCTTCAGGCAGGAAACCGCATGGCGGAAACTGCCCTCCAGCACCGGTCGCGTTTTTGCGCACTCCGGCCCGGCGATGGGGCATCTGGTACGGAATACGCATCCCGACGGCGGATTAATCGGCGATGGCAGCTCCCCTTCCAGCAGCTGGATCGTTTTATTCTTTTCCTTATCGGGGTCCGGCACCGGCACCGCCGACATCAACGCTTTGGTATAGGGGTGCAGCGGATTATGGTACACCTCATCGTAGGTGCCCAGCTCCACGGCATGACCAAGATACATCACCAGCACGCGGTCGGAAATATGCTTTACGACCGCCAAATCGTGGGCGATGAAAATCAGCGACAGCCCCATTTCCCGCTGCAGCTGCTGCAGCAGGTTAACCACCTGTGCCTGAATCGACACGTCCAGCGCGGAGACCGGCTCATCGCAGATAATGAGCTTCGGTTCAAGAATTAGCGCGCGCGCAATACCGATACGCTGACACTGGCCGCCGGAGAATTCATGCGGATAGCGGTTAATCAGGTTCGGCAGCAGGCCCACTTTCATCATCATCGCCTTCACGCGGTCGCGAACTTCCTGGCGCGGCATTTTTGGATGATAGGTGCGCAGCGGCTCGGCAATAATTTCCCCGATCGTCATGCGCGGATTGAGCGACGCCAGCGGATCCTGAAAGATCATCTGAATATCGCTACGCACGTCGCGCCACTCTTCGGCCTTCATGCCCAGTAAATCTTTGCCCAACCAGGCGACTTTACCGTCGGTGGCTTTCACCAGACCAATGATCGCGCGCGCGAACGTCGACTTTCCGCAGCCTGACTCCCCGACCACGCCCAGGGTTTCCCCTTCATACAGACGCAGCGTCACGCCATCTACCGCTTTCAGCGTTTTCGACGGCTGCCAGAACCACTGTTTACCGTCTTTAATATCAAAGTGCACCTTCAAATCGGCGATTTCGAGCAGGACTTTTCTTTGTTCCGTTACGGCGTTCATAGCAAATCCCCCACCGGTTGAAAGCAGGCGCGCAGGCGGCCAGGTGCAAACTCCTCCAGAGGCGGAGCGCTATTGCAAATCTCCATCGCATGCGGGCAACGCGGCTGGAATGGACAGCCCTTAGGCAGACGCAGCAGGTTCGGCGGGTTACCGGGAATCGTCAGCAGGGCATCGCCTTCCGCATCCAGCCTCGGTACTGCATTGAGCAGACCGATGGAATACGGATGCGAGGGTTGGTAAAAAACGTCGCGCGCCTCGCCATACTCCATGGTACGCCCGGCATACATCACCAGCACCTTGTCGCAGATGCCGGCGACAACGCCCAGGTCGTGGGTAATCATGATGATTGCGGTATTAAATTCGCGCTTAAGCTCATTGAGAAGCGTCATGATTTGCGCCTGTACGGTCACGTCCAGCGCCGTGGTCGGTTCATCGGCGATCAGCAGCTTGGGCCGGCACAGCAGCGCCATCGCAATCATCACGCGCTGGCGCATCCCGCCGGAAAACTCGTGTGGGTACATTTTCATCCGCTTGCGCGCTTCCGGCATTTTGACTGCATCCAGCATTTTCACCGACTCTTCAAACGCTTCGGCTTTACTCAGCGCTTTGTGCAGCATCAGAACTTCCATCAGCTGCTCGCCTACCCGCATATAGGGATTGAGCGAGGTCATCGGGTCCTGAAAAATCATGGAGATCTGCTCGGCGCGCAGCTTATTCAGTTCGCGCTCCGGGAGGTTAAGGATCTCCTTACCGTTAAAGGTCGCTGAACCCCCGATGCGACCGTTTGCCGCCAGCAGGCCCATCAGCGCAAAAGCGGTCTGCGACTTACCGGAACCGGACTCGCCCACGATGCCTAAGGTTTCCCCGGCCCGCAGATTGAAATTGAGATCGTTGACCGCGGTCACATCGCCATCGGGGGTACCAAAGGTGACGCGGAGATCTTTCACATCCAGAAGCAATCCGGATTGTTGGGCAGTCTGCGGCGTTTTCGCCGTTTCAATCGTACTCATGACGGCGCTCCTTAGCGGTCTTTCGGGTCGAGGGCATCACGCAGGCCATCGCCGATAAAGTTAAAACAAAACAGCGTAACTACCAGGAAACCGGCAGGAAACAGTAGCAGCCACGGCGACACCTCCATTGAGTTGGCGCCATCGCTAAGCAGCGCGCCCCAACTGCTTAACGGCTCCTGGGTCCCCAGACCGAGGAAACTTAAGAAGGATTCAAACAGAATCATGCTTGGGACCAGCAGTGAGGCATACACCACAACCACTCCAAGCACGTTAGGCACGATATGGCGGATAACGATATTGCGCGTTGAAACGCCGCCGACCTGCGCAGCCTCAATGAATTCTTTCCGCTTCAGGCTCAAGGTCTGACCGCGAACGATACGCGCCATATCCAGCCAGGAGACCATGCCTATAGCCACGAAAATCAGCAGGATATTCTGGCCAAAGAAGGTCACCAGCAGAATGACGAAGAACATAAACGGGAAGGAGTTGAGGATTTCCAGCAGGCGCATCATCACCGAATCCACTTTGCCGCCCAGATAGCCAGAAAGCGAACCGTAAAGCGTTCCCAGAATCACCGCCACCAGCGCAGCAGCAACGCCGACCATCAATGAGATACGCCCGCCGATAGCCACGCGCACCAGCAGATCGCGGCCGGAAGAGTCGGTACCAAAGTAGTGGCCGGACTCCATGTCGGGCGCGCTGGACATCATGCCCCAGTCAGTATCGTAATAGGAGAACTGCGTTACCATCGGCGCGATGGTAACGAACAGCGCAATAATCACCAGCACAATCAGGCTGGCAACCGCGGCGCGGTTATGCATAAAGCGGCGGCGGGCATCCTGCCAGAGGCTACGCCCCTCGACTTCCAGTTTTTCACTGAAGTTTTCCAGCGCCTCGTTGTTTTTCTTACTTAACATCATGGCGAACCCCAGCGTCAGTAACGAATTTTCGGATCGATAACGGCATACAGCACGTCAACAATCGCGTTAAACAGAATGGTCAATGCGCCCACCAGAATGGTCAGGCTGAGCACCAGCGAGTAGTCGCGGTTCAGCGCGCCGTTGACGAACAGCTGACCGATTCCCGGCAGACCATAAATCGTTTCGATAACCATTGAGCCGGTGATAATACCGACGAAGGCGGGCCCCATATAGGAAAGTACCGGCAGCAGCGCAGGCTTTAAGGCATGGCGCAGAATAATACGGCGCATCGGCAAGCCTTTTGCCCTGGCGGTGCGGATGAAGTTAGAGTGCAAAACCTCGATCATCGAACCGCGGGTAATACGCGCGATACTGGCGATATAGGCTAACGAAAGAGCGACCATCGGCAAAATCATATATTGCAGCGCCCCGCCGTTCCATCCCCCGCCCGGCAACCAGTGCAGCGTAATGGCGAATATCATGACCAGCAGTGGCGCCACCACGAAACTCGGTATCACGACCCCGGTCATTGCTATCCCCATCACGGCAAAATCCCATTTCGTATTTTGCTTCAATGCTGCAATAACCCCGGCCGTCACGCCGAGCACCACCGCCAGAAAAAACGCGGCGAAGCCTAATTTGGCTGACACCGGGAAGCTGGAGGCCACCAGATCGTTGACAGAATAATCTTTATATTTAAAAGAAGGACCGAAATCACCGTGCGCCAGCTGCTTCAGGTAGTTGAAGTACTGAGTCATGATGGGGTCGTTTAAATGGTATTTTGCTTCAATATTCGCCATGACTTCCGGCGGCAGCGTGCGTTCACCGGTAAAAGGGCTTCCCGGCGCAAGACGCATCATGAAGAAAGAGATAGTAATAAGAATAAATAGCGTCGGAATCGCTTCCAGACAGCGACGTAAGATAAATTTTAACATTGCCCGTACCTTCTGGCGTGTGCCTTCAATAGTGCGATGAAATAAGACACCGTGAGGCAGGCAATGATGCCTGCCTCACGTATTGCCATTAGTGCTTCACAATGTACATATTTCTTGTGTAAGTATTATCCAGCGGATCTTTACCGGTATACCCACCTACCCACGGCTTAACCAAACGGGCGTTAACATAATAGAAGACCGGTACAATGACGGAGTCTTTATCCAGCTGCTGCTCGGATTGTGCATAGAGATCCGCGCGCTTTGCTTCATCGCTGGTTTTCAGCGCTTCGGCAATAATCTTGTCGAAAGCCGGGCTCTTATAATGCGAAGTGTTGTTTGAGCTGTCGCTCAGCATGGTATTCAGGAAGGAAGTGGGTTCGTTGTAGTCCGCGCACCAGCCGGCGCGTGCGACATCGAAGGTACCCTGATGGCGATTATCGAGGAAGGTTTTCCATTCCTGATTTTCCAGCTTCACGTTGACACCGAGATTTTTCTTCCAGATCGAAGCCACGGCGATAGCCAGTTTTTTGTGCAGATCGGAAGTGTTATAGAGCAGATTGAAAGTCAGCGGCTTGTCAGCAGAGTAGCCAGCTTCGGTCAGCAGTTTTTTCGCTTCTTCATTACGTTTTTCCTGTGACCACTTGAACCACTCAGGTTCGATGAGCTTCATGCCATCGGTATACGGCGGCGTATAGCTATAGGCTGGCAGGTCGCCCTGGTTTTTCACTTTATTGACAATAATGTCGCGGTCCAGCGCCATCTTCAGCGCGGTACGCACGCGAACATCGGTAAACGGCGCTTTCTGGTTATTGATTTCGTAGTAATAAGTACACAGATACGGATCGACGTGAACTTCTTGCGGGATCTCTTTTTTCAGTTTCTGGAACAGTTCGATCGGCATATTGTTATAGGTCATATCGATTTCGCCGCTGCGGTAGCGGTTGACGTCGGTGACTTCAGAAGCGATCGGCAAAAAGGTAACCTGATTAATAACGGTTTTGCCGTTATCCCAGTAGTTAGCATTACGTTCCAGTACAATACGTTCGTTCACTACCCACTCTTTTAATTTATACGCGCCGTTGCTGACGATATTGGCCGGCTGGGTCCATTTGTCACCAAATTTCTCAATAGCGGCTTTAGGAACTGGAGAAACGGATGGGTGCACGAGAAGTTTGTAGAAATAAGGTACCGGTTCGCTCAGGGTCACTTCGAAGGTATGATCGTCCAGCGCTTTGACGCCCAGATCGGTTGCTGGCTTTTTCCCGGCGATGATGTCGTCAACGTTGGCCAGGTGACCGTACTGTAAATAACTTGCATAAGGCGAGGCTGTTTTCGGATCCGCCAGACGCTGCCAGCTATAAACAAAATCTTGCGCAGTAACCGGCGAACCGTCGGACCACTTAGCATCTTTACGCAGATGGAAGGTCCAGACTTTAAAATCTTTGTTGTCCCATTTTTCCGCCACACCCGCCACCGGATGGCCATCAAGGTCGCTTACCAACAGCCCTTCAAACAAATCGCGGCTAATATTGGACTCCGGCACGCCTTCAATTTTGTGCGGATCGAGAGACTGAACTTCGGAGCCGTTGTTACGTACCAGCGTTTGTTTATCCGCCAGCTGTACCCCTGCCGGTACATCTGCCGCCACCGCGGCGTTGATTGTCATTAATGCAGAGAGTACGCCTGCGGCTACCAGGCTTTTTTTCGTGATGATGGTCATGTGTTTGTTACTCCACTCATTATAATTACTGGCTATTTAACCAGCCTGTTTTCTCTTTTCTGGATTCTGAACAGTGCAGGAGTTTATGCAACTGCCAGCGAGTACTGCTTGCTATCACCGACTTATTTATTACGACCGCTCAAACGGCAGCCTTGACGTCGATTCTTACCCCCCTGTCCGGGGGCGATTTTAAGTCGCAATGAGCTATTTAATAAGAATTCTCATTTGCGCATGAATTCACTAAAGATCACGCCGGAAAGTACCAAAACGCTTTATTGTCCGCCAATGCAATTTGCAAATATGTTACCGGATTCTCTTTTGTCGCCAGATCATTGCGGTAGCCGAGTCAGCATCAGGCAGGGCAATGTTTAAAAAATTGTTATTTATCATGGCGTTAAAATAAAACACTCGCATTGAATGCCAAATCTCAGTGAATCGATGAAATTTTGTACGAAAATTTAACATTCGCTTATTATTTAGCACATTCATCTGCTTCACGAGATAAATTACTAATATCATTTCGATTATCAGACGGCAAGCGCCAGAGAATGATGTGAAGAAAATAACAGTAGCGACTGTGGGTAAAACGGCAGGAAAGACGTAAATTACAGGGGTAATTAACTGAAAATAAATAACATTATCAGGCATTAAAAAAACGTATACCAGGCAGATAAATCACCATTTTTGATATGTTTTACTGATATTTAGCAAACGCGGGACAATGAGCCCCGCGCACAAAGCGATGCAGGTTAATTCACCAGCCCTGGAAACAGCGCCTTTATACCGGTCACGATAAACTCAATCCCGAGAGCCATCAGCAACAGTCCCATAATACGGGTAATTACGTTGATACCGGTTTGACCAAGTAAACGAACCAGCCAGGGGGCCATACGGAAAATGCCCCAGCAGCACAGCGCAAAAAGCGCGATAGCGACGGAAAAGCCAACAAAGTGGGCGACACTGTGATAGCGCGTTCCCCAGACAATAGTCGAACTGATGGCCCCGGGACCGGCCATCAGGGGCAGCGCCAGCGGCACCACGCCAATACTCTCGCGAATGGCCGTTTCTGATTTTTCTTGCTTGTTCTGTTTATCCTCGCCCAGCTTGCCGCTAATCATCGACATGGCAATGGTGACGACCAGAATCCCGCCGGCAATGCGGAAAGAATCAATGGAAATGCCGAAGACCTGCAGAATTGCATCGCCCAAAAACAGCGACGTGAGCAGGATAATGGCGACGGACAGGTTGGCGGTCAGGTTGGTTTTGTTGCGTACGGCCGCCGTCTGGTAGCTGGTCATACTAATGAACACCGGGATAATGCCAACCGGGTTTACCAGCGCAAATAACCCAATAAAAAATTTAAAGTAGGCTGAAAAATCGAACAACGACTGAATCACAGGGCGCTCCGCAGCATCATAAAAATGGCTGTTGACAGTTACCAGCATAAAATATCCGCGAGAAGATACGCTGTTTGATAGCATAATTCATCTCTATTCATCTGGAAGTACATAATAAGGCTGGAATGTTATTTATTTGTTTATGCAATGCTATTTAGTCATTTAATTAGCATACCGTATCATTACACTTGAGCAAATTGGTCAAAAAATGACCTGCTGAAAGGTATCAGCTTTGCCGATTATTGATTTAGATCACATAATTTGTACTCAGAAGTGAGTAACCTTGTTTACACACAGAGAGGAGGCACAACAGCGGTACCTGAAAGAAAAAATAAAAGCTTTTTTAGTCAATCGGTGAAGTCAGAAGCACAAAATTCTTTACGTTAACATTTAAATGCAAGCAGTTAACACACTGTCTATACTGTCGAATCGAGCTACTGATTCACTAAAAAAGTTTAACATTATCAGGAGAGCATTATGGCTGTTACTAATGTCGCTGAACTTAACGCACTCGTAGAGCGCGTAAAAAAAGCCCAGCGTGAATATGCCAGTTTCACTCAAGAACAAGTAGACAAAATCTTCCGCGCCGCCGCTCTGGCCGCTGCAGATGCTCGAATCCCTCTCGCTAAGATGGCCGTTGCCGAATCCGGCATGGGCATCGTCGAAGATAAAGTGATCAAAAACCACTTTGCTTCCGAATACATCTATAACGCCTATAAAGATGAAAAGACCTGCGGCGTCCTGTCTGAAGATGACACCTTTGGTACTATTACAATCGCTGAACCGATTGGTATCATCTGCGGTATCGTCCCGACTACTAACCCGACTTCAACCGCTATCTTTAAATCTCTGATTAGCCTGAAGACTCGTAACGCCATCATCTTCTCCCCGCATCCGCGTGCTAAAGATGCAACCAATAAAGCAGCTGATATCGTACTGCAGGCGGCTATCGCTGCCGGCGCGCCGAAAGATCTGATTGGTTGGATTGACCAGCCTTCCGTAGAACTGTCCAATGCGCTGATGCATCACCCGGATATCAACCTAATCCTCGCCACCGGCGGTCCGGGCATGGTTAAAGCAGCGTACAGCTCTGGTAAACCGGCAATCGGCGTAGGCGCGGGTAACACTCCCGTTGTTATCGACGAAACGGCTGATATCAAACGCGCCGTCGCATCCGTACTGATGTCTAAAACCTTCGATAACGGCGTTATTTGTGCTTCCGAGCAGTCCGTAGTCGTTGTAGATTCCGTATACGACGCCGTTCGCGAACGTTTCTCCAGCCACGGCGGCTACCTGCTGCAGGGCCAGGAGCTGAAAGCGGTTCAGAATATCATTCTGAAAAATGGCGCGCTGAACGCCGCTATCGTTGGTCAACCTGCGTATAAAATCGCTGAGCTGGCAGGCTTCACCGTTCCTGTGTCCACCAAGATTCTGATTGGTGAAGTCACCGACGTTGATGAAAGCGAGCCGTTTGCCCACGAAAAACTGTCCCCGACACTGGCGATGTATCGTGCGAAGAACTTCGAAGACGCGGTTGATAAAGCTGAAAAACTGGTTGCTATGGGCGGTATCGGCCACACCTCCTGCCTGTATACCGACCAGGATAACCAGCCAGAACGCGTTGCTTACTTCGGTCAGTTGATGAAAACCGCACGTATCCTGATCAACACCCCTGCTTCTCAGGGTGGTATCGGTGACCTGTATAACTTCAAACTCGCACCTTCCCTGACTCTGGGTTGTGGTTCATGGGGTGGTAACTCCATCTCGGAAAACGTTGGTCCTAAGCACCTGATCAACAAGAAAACCGTTGCTAAGCGAGCTGAAAACATGTTGTGGCACAAACTTCCGAAATCTATCTACTTCCGTCGTGGCTCACTGCCAATCGCGCTGGATGAAGTGATTACTGATGGTCACAAACGCGCGCTGATCGTCACCGACCGCTTCCTGTTTAACAACGGCTACGCGGATCAGATCACTTCCGTACTGAAAGCGGCTGGCGTTGAAACAGAAGTTTTCTTTGAAGTGGAAGCTGACCCGACTCTGACCATCGTCCGTAAAGGCGCTGAGCTGGCGAACTCTTTCAAACCGGACGTGATTATCGCCCTGGGCGGCGGTTCCCCGATGGACGCGGCGAAAATCATGTGGGTCATGTACGAACATCCGGAAACCCACTTCGAAGAGCTGGCGCTGCGCTTTATGGATATCCGTAAGCGTATCTACAAGTTCCCGAAAATGGGCGTTAAAGCCAAAATGGTGGCGATCACTACCACATCTGGCACCGGCTCTGAAGTCACGCCGTTCGCCGTTGTTACCGATGATGCCACCGGGCAGAAATACCCGCTGGCTGACTATGCCCTGACTCCGGATATGGCGATTGTTGATGCTAACCTGGTCATGGAAATGCCGAAATCCCTGTGTGCTTTCGGTGGTCTGGATGCGGTGACCCATGCGCTGGAAGCTTACGTTTCCGTACTGGCTTCCGAGTTCTCCGACGGCCAGGCGCTGCAGGCGCTGAAGCTGCTGAAAGAAAACCTGCCGGCGTCTTACCATGAAGGTTCTAAGAACCCGGTAGCGCGTGAGCGCGTACACAGTGCTGCAACGATCGCCGGTATTGCGTTTGCTAACGCCTTCCTGGGTGTATGTCACTCCATGGCGCACAAACTGGGTTCTCAGTTCCACATTCCTCACGGTCTGGCGAACGCCCTGTTGATCAGCAACGTTATCCGCTATAACGCCAACGACAACCCGACCAAACAGACGGCATTCAGCCAGTACGACCGTCCGCAGGCCCGTCGTCGCTATGCGGAAATCGCTGACCACCTGGGTCTGACTGCACCGGGTGACCGCACCGCAGCGAAAATCGAAAAACTGCTTGGCTGGCTGGAAGAAATTAAAGCTGAACTGGGTATTCCTAAGTCTATCCGCGAAGCTGGCGTGCAGGAAGCTGACTTCCTGGCCCACGTTGATAAGCTGTCTGAAGACGCATTCGATGACCAGTGCACCGGCGCCAACCCGCGCTATCCGCTGATTGCCGAGCTGAAACAGATTCTGCTGGATACCTACTACGGTCGCCATTACGTCGAAGGCGGCGTGGAAGAGAAGAAAGAAGCCGCGCCGGGTAAAGCTGAGAAAAAAGCGAAGAAATCCGCTTAATCTCACCGTAGTCAAGAACGTTAATACCAGCCCCATCTTATGATGGGGCTTTTTTTATCTCCCCCGTTCAGCGGCCCACATAAGGTCTCAGACGGCCGAAATGTATAATCAAGGGTTCAGGGTTGAGGAATAAAAAAAGGCGCTATATAAGCGCCTGAGAGGGTCTCACGGGAAGGTATTAGCAGGTGTGCTGCCTGTTCTGCACAAAGCTTAAAGAACCGACGCTCAACGCCTCCTTATAATGCTTGCGGCAGACGGACACATAGCGTTCATTACCGCCAATCACTACCTGTTCCCCTTCATTGTACGGCCGCCCCTCCTGGTCGAGGCGCAAAACCATGCTCGCTTTACGACCGCAGAAACAGATAGTTTTTAATTCAACCAGCTTATCTGACCACGCCAGCAAATATTGACTGCCGGTAAAAAGTTCACCGCGAAAATCAGTACGCAGTCCATAGCACAGCACGGGAATATCCAGCTGGTCTACGACTTCAGACAGCTCATGCACCTGTTCGCGCGTCAAAAACTGGCTCTCATCAACTAATACGCAGTGAATCGGCTGACGTCTATGTTCGTCGGCAATGTCGGTAAATAACGCTGTCTGCGTATTATACAACCGAGCCGGCGAGGAGAGGCCAATCCTTGAACTCACTTTCCCTGAACCAAAGCGATCGTCAATCTCTGCGGTATAAACCAGAGTACGCATCCCTCGCTCCTGGTAATTGTATGAAGACTGCAACAGAGCGGTAGACTTGCCTGCATTCATTGCTGAATAGTAGAAATAAAGTTGTGCCATCGGCCGCGTAACCCCAATCAATGTGTTTTTTCGCAGCAAAATTGTATCATATATTCACTCACTATCAGCCCTCACCGTGTGGGTATTGCCGGGAATGTCCGGTCAACGTATGCCTGATAGATTAAACATCTTAATTGAAGGGGAATGCCTGCTATTCGTGCGCCAACAGCGGTCCGCTCCCACATCGCTATTGCGCTTTTGTGCTTACCAGGCATTTTTCTGATAGCTATAACCGCGCTGGACAAGTGTTTTATATTAAACATCATCGCCGCTGCTGCGCTAATACTGACAATGATATTTATCCATGCAAAGTATAATTTTTCTCATCGCGCAACAGAAAAAGCATACTATCTCAGGGTTTTAGCTTATGTTTTCCACCGCGCTATAAGCAGGAAAGATGTGAACCCGCACATAAAATTTAAGTTAAATGAATTAATTCCCGAGACAAATAACAAGTTATTTTGACTTCCTTACATTCTCCCCTATTGCACATCTGAATTTATCGCTCTATTATTAGACCAACAAACCACCCCACAATATAAGTTTGAGATTACTACAATGAGCGAAGCACTTAAAATTCTGAACAACATCCGTACTCTTCGTGCACAGGCAAGAGAATGCACCCTTGAAACGCTCGAAGAAATGCTGGAAAAATTAGAAGTTGTCGTTAACGAACGTCGTGAAGAAGAAAGCGCTGCGGCTGCGGAAATTGAAGAACGCACTCGTAAACTGCAGCAATACCGTGAAATGCTGATTGCTGACGGTATTGATCCTAATGAACTGCTGAGCACTATGGCTGCAGTTAAAGCGGGAACTAAAACCAAGCGCGCTGCACGTCCGGCTAAATACAGCTACGTTGACGAAAATGGCGAAACTAAAACCTGGACTGGTCAGGGTCGTACTCCGGCAGTGATCAAGAAAGCGATGGATGAGCAAGGTAAAACGCTGGACGATTTCCTGCTGTAATATGCCCGCGCATCCGTTTAAAAATCCCGCTTCGGCGGGATTTTTTTTATCCGCTAATCGGACCTGTGCCCTGCGGACATAAAAAAACCGGGAAACGAATCTCGCTCCCGGTCGTGCATTGTGTAGCGATCAATTACTTCGCGATGGCTTTTTCCAGCCAGGATTTAAATTCAGCGCCCAGCGACTTATGGCGCACGCCATATTCAACGAAGGCCTGCATATAGCCCAGCTTATTACCGCAGTCGTGGCTTTTGCCTTTCATATGATAGGCTTCAACGGTCTCTTTTTCGATCAGCATATCGATGGCATCGGTCAGCTGAATTTCGTCACCGGCTCCCGGAGGCGTTTTTGCCAGCAGCGGCCAGATATCGGCGCTCAGCACATAGCGACCTACAACTGCCAGGTTAGACGGCGCTACGTCCGCTTTCGGTTTCTCAACAACGCCGACCATCGGTACGCTCTCACCCGGCTGCAGGGACTGGCCCTTGCAATCAACAACGCCGTACGCGGTCACGTCAGCAACCGGCTCAACCATAATCTGGCTGGCTCCGGTCTCGTCAAAACGAGCGATCATTTCCGCCAGGTTATCGCGGGACAGATCGGATTCATATTCGTCAAGAATAACGTCCGGTAAAATAACCGCGACCGGCTCATTGCCGACAACTGGATGCGCGCACAGCACAGCATGGCCCAGACCTTTAGCCAGCCCCTGACGCACCTGCATAATAGTCACGTGCGGCGGACAAATAGATTGCACTTCTTCCAGCAGCTGGCGTTTTACACGTTTTTCCAGCATGGCTTCCAGTTCAAAACTGGTATCGAAATGGTTTTCGATGGAGTTTTTAGAAGAGTGCGTCACCAGAACAATTTCTGTAATCCCGGCGGCGATACATTCGTTAACAACATATTGAATTAATGGCTTATCTACCAGCGGCAGCATTTCTTTCGGAATAGCCTTAGTAGCGGGCAACATCCTGGTGCCTAATCCCGCAACCGGGATGACAGCTTTTCTTACTTTTGAATTAAGCGCAGCCATTGAAATCTCCTGGACTGTTCGTTTTTTAAACTTCTCGTTAATAATATGGTATCGAGTATATCAGCCTGTTCAGTTGAACCTGTTCCGAAAAGGATTAGATATCTCCGAATTAGGAATTTTACGCATTAAACCCGGCGATAGTACCACCGCAAAAGATCGCGTGGTAATCCCACTTGGGTAAAAATAAGCGCAATTGTTCACTCCGCAGACAACATAAGGCGTAAACGTCCCCCGGCCCCCCAAATTTGGCACTGCCATGATGCGCAGCGTTGACTAATTTGGTTGAGATAGGCATTACCCAGGGTACCTAACGGAACGCCATTGCTAATCTGAATTTGGTGTTCCCCCGTATTCAACGTGCCATTCAAACCCGCGGAAACCAAAATTAAATTTTTCAAGCCGCTATGGTAATACCCTACCAATAATGGAAATTGCCCCGGCAGGTTAGCCTGACGCAGTAATTGATTGACCTGTTTAAGCAGGCTCCCCATCTCCGGTAAACGCTGTCCCTGATGAGCAAGCTGCTCCTGCAGCAGGCCATTGAAAAGGGCGCGCAGTAATAAAGCAGCAAGAACCCCATTATCACCCGCTCGCGTGACGTCCAGACAATAAAACGCCAGATCGTTTTCTGATAGCGGCGCAATGTCGAGCACGAGACCGGGCTTATCGACGGAGACAAGCTGCCGATAGTGAATACGGCAGTTCGACATCTCCTGCTGGACCGGGGGCTGAAGCTCCTGTAGCAGCCTTGACGCCGCGGAGGGATCGCTGACCAGCGCGTCCCAATCCTCAAACAGGCGTTCCTCCTCTTCGACACGAGAATTAAACATGTTGGGGTAAAGGCAGGCGTACACGGTTTCTCGCAGGCGATCGAAATCTTTTACCGGTTTAAGAAGAATGTCCTGCACGCCAAGGCGCAGCGCTTTAGCAATGTCCGCCATATTTTCCGTCGCTGAAATCATCAGAATCGGCAGCTGCTCGCCCTGATTGCGCACATGCTCCACCAGCTGCAGGCCGTTCATTCGCGGCATGGAAATATCGCATATCATCAAATCGGGTTTTGACTCGGCCATTTTTTGAAGTGCATCCACGCCATCTTCCGCCTGGACGATGGTCGCGCCCAGCGAAGCTAACCAGGTGTGCATAAGTGAGCGGAAAACGGGTTCGTCTTCAACTATCAGAATCTGTTTTCCCGCCAATGGCTGCGTCATGATCTCTCCCCTGACTGACGATAAGTTAATAGTGGCACGCGATTCACGCTACCGCCTGTCAGAATTTACTTAAGTATGCATCAAATGCGCTACATGGAGGTACGCACTAAAGGTAATAGTTCATCCATTCTCTTTTCCACTGCCAGATGTCCGGCAGCGATAGCTTCGCCGGCACGGTGGAAATCCAGCGTGGAGATTTGCGGGCAAAAGGGCTGAATCAGGATATCCGGCGGGTCGCCCGCCATACGGTTTCGCTTAAGACGATTTTCCAGAACCTGAATGGAAGTCGACATGATCTCCATTGCCGTCGGCGCTACCGTCGCCCGACGTGAGGTCATACGCGCCAGGCGGGAGCGCAGCCGTGAATGCCACGAAAAATCTTCTTCGGCCTCCGGACGCGGCACCTCCAGGGATAATAAATCCTGCTGCATCAGATGCGCGTCGTGCTGCAAATCAACGGCAATAACAATATCCGCGCCCATTGCCCGAGCCAGGGATACCGGCACGGGATTAACCACCGCGCCATCCACTAGCCAGTAACCATTATGCATGACCGGCGACATCAGACCAGGCATACTGCACGAGGCACGAATCGCCAGATGCAGATCCCCTTCCGTAAACCACAGTTCGCGACCGGTACTTAAATTGGTGGTAACGGCCGCAAAACGACGCTCGCAGCGTTCAATCTCGGTGACCGGTAGCAGTTTACGATATTGGCTAAATACCCGTGCGCCCCGCAGCAAGCCCCCTCGCTGCCAGGAGAGATCCATTAATTTCAGGACGTCCCAGTTGCTAAAAGAGCATACCCATTTCTCCAGCGCCGGAAGGCGGTTGCAGGCGTAAGCCGCCCCCACCAGCGAGCCAATAGAGCACCCTGCGATGACATCAACGTCAATGCCCGCACGCTGTAATGCATTAATCACACCGATATGCGACCACCCGCGGGCGGCTCCTGCCCCTAGCGCCAGACCGATCTTGAGCTTTCTCATTCTTACCGAAACATATCCTTCCACTCCGGGCATGGCATCATCGCCATACCTCAGTTAACATATTGCGCTTTGGCGGCGTAGTGCCGTCTTTCTTTATCCCATGGAGGCCGTTTTGTCGCCATTATGCCCCTGCGGCAGCGCTCTGGAGTATAGCGCATGTTGTCAGCGTTATCTGGCTGGCACGCAGCTTGCGCCAGATCCGTCACAGCTGATGCGTTCCCGCTATAGCGCATTTGTTATGCAGGACGCCGACTATCTGATTAAAACCTGGCACCCCTCCTGTCAGGCGCAACAGTTTCGCGTGGACCTGGAGAACGGGTTTAAGCAAACTCAATGGCTGGGTCTCACCGTCTTTGCTGCCGATGAAGGCAGAAGTCCCGATGAAGGCTACGTCAGCTTTATCGCGCGTTTCACTGACAATAACCGCTCCGGCGCCATTATTGAACGATCCAGATTCTTAAAAGAAAACGGACAGTGGTACTATATTGACGGAATGCGACCGCTGATCGGTCGTAACGACCCCTGCCCTTGCGGTTCAGGTAAAAAATTTAAAAAATGCTGCGGCCAGTAAGCCAGCAGCAGGAATAGCAAACACTACAGGATTTTCCCCGCGATGCATTCACTACAACGTAAAGTACTACGCACCATTTGCCCTGATCAGAAAGGCCTCATCGCGCGTATCACGAATATCTGCTATAAGCACGAGCTGAACATCGTGCAGAACAATGAGTTCGTTGACCACCGGACCGGCCGCTTCTTTATGCGTACCGAGCTCGAGGGTATTTTCAATGACTCCGTTCTGCTGGCTGACCTCGACAGCGCGCTGCCGGAAGGCTCGATTCGTGAGCTCAACCCAGCAGGCCGCCGCCGAGTCGTCATTCTGGTGACTAAAGAGGCGCACTGCCTCGGCGATCTGCTGATGAAAGCCAACTATGGCGGACTGGACGTAGAAATCGCCGCCGTCATCGGCAATCACGAAACCCTGCGCTCGCTGGTTGAACGCTTTGATATTCCCTTCCAGCTGGTGAGCCATGAGGGGCTAACCCGCGAAGAGCACGATAAGCAGATGGGTGATGCTATCGCCGCCCATGAACCGGATTACGTCGTGCTGGCGAAATACATGCGGGTGTTGACCCCCGAGTTTGTCTCCCGCTTCCCGAATAAGATTATCAATATTCACCACTCATTCCTGCCGGCGTTTATCGGCGCGCGTCCGTATCATCAGGCCTATGACCGCGGGGTGAAGATTATTGGCGCAACCGCCCACTACGTGAACGATAATCTGGATGAAGGCCCCATCATCATGCAGGACGTTATTCATGTCGATCACACCTACACCGCAGAAGATATGATGCGCGCTGGCCGCGACGTTGAGAAAAACGTTCTGAGCCGCGCATTGTACCAGGTGCTTGCACAGCGGGTGTTTGTTTACGGCAACCGAACGATTATTCTTTAATCAATAATGAAATTAACTGGTTAGCTTTACGGCTTTACGCGTAAAAATCAGGCAACCAGTTTATTTTTAGCAAACGAATACTTTACAGTGGCGCGTCATTTGATATGATGCGCCCCGCTTCCCGATAAGGAAGCAGGCCAGTATTAAGCATTACCCCGTGGTGGGGTTCCCGAGCGGCCAAAGGGAGCAGACTGTAAATCTGCCGTCAT
>NZ_JACVUU010000033.1:0-76828 GCF_016516145.1 Klebsiella sp. S69
GGGGGACCCCCCCGGGCGCGGGCACCCGCCGCCCGCAGCCGCGGGCGCTCGTCGGGAAAAGCTTCGCGATTCTCCTGCCGCTGTGTGGCGTGCTCTGCGCGCTGCTGCTGGCGGCAACGGCGCAGAGTCGTGCTCCGCTCGGCGATAGTATCGGCAACAGTCTGTGGCTCGGTCTCTGCTCTGCGCTTCTCGGCGCGGTCGTTTGCCTGCTGTGGCTGGAGCTTGGCCCTTCCCGCTTCGGCGGCTGGATCTGGCTGCCGCTAATTTTACCGGCGCTGCCGCTGGTGGACGGGCAATATCAGCTGGCGCTGTATACGTGGCAGGACGGCGAGTGGCTTACCGTTTTATGGGGCCATCTGCTATGGGTGGTACCCTGGATGCTGTTTATTCTGCATCCCGCGCGTCGCGCGGCCGATCCGCGCGCGGAGCTGGTTGCCCGAACCCTCGGCTGGCATCAGGGGCGTATCTTCTGGCTGGTCACCTTACCTGCCCTGACGCGTCCGCTGCTGACGGCGCTGGCGGTGGGCTTTTCGGTAAGCATTGCGCAATATCTACCGACGTTATGGCTGGGAGGCGGGCGGATCCCAACGCTGACCAGCGAAGCCGTGGCGCTGAGCAGCGGCGGCGATATCGCCACCCTCGCCGCGCAGGCGCTGTGGCAGTTGCTGCTACCGGCGGTATTCTTTGCTCTCACCGCTCTGCTGGCCTGGCCGATTGGCCGCTATCGACAAGGATTACGCTAATGTTGATCGTCAAAAACCTGACTCTCAGACTCAACGGGCAGCCGCTGCTGCGCGACGTCGATTTTTCGGTCGCAGCGGGCGAGATATTGACGTTGATGGGCCCCTCCGGCAGCGGCAAATCGACGTTGTTCGCCTGGATGGTGGGCGCGCTGGCGGAAGATTTCCGCGCCGCAGGGGAGCTGTGGCTGGATAACCAGCGCTGCGACAGTTTACCCACCGAGCGGCGGCGTATCGGCATCCTGTTCCAGGACGCGCTGCTGTTTGACCACTTCAGCGTCGGACAAAATCTGCGGCTGGCGCTGCCCGCTGACGTCCAGCGTTCCCAGCGCAAACCGCAGGTAGAACAGGCGCTGGAGCGCGCCGGTCTGGAGGGTTTCTACAGCCGCGATCCGGCCACCCTTTCCGGCGGCCAGCGGGCGCGGGTCAGCCTGATGCGCGCCCTGCTGGCCCGACCGCGGGCGCTGCTGCTTGATGAGCCCTTTAATCGCCTCGACATTGAGCTGCGCGCCGATTTTCGCCGCTGGGTATTCGACGAACTGGCGCGGCTGGCCATTCCGGCGCTGCTGGTGACGCACGATCGCCAGGACTCTCCCGTCGGCGGGCGCTGTTTACATATGAGCCAGTGGCAATGAAAGCCTGCGCTATCGCAAGGATTTTTCCGCTGAGAACGCCGAGAATTGCCGCTCAATTTTCTACTGTCGGGCATTTCGATGAAACGTGTTTCTCAATTGACCGCACTCGCCCTCCTGATGGGGCTTGCTGCTTCCACCTCCGCCGCTGAATCCATGCCAACGCTAACGCTCTCCACGCTGCAACAGCAGAACGGCGTCGCTATTGATACGCGTCTCAGCGCTTTCTATAACGGCTGGCCGCAAAGCGCTAACGGGCCTCAGGGTCATGAACCGCAGGCGCTTAACCTGTCAGCCAGCTGGCTTGGCGCGATGAACGACGAACAGCTGAGCGCCTGGGCTAAGCTGCACAATCTGCAGACCTCTACGCCAATTGCGCTATACGGCAACGCCGAAGACAACGCGAAAGTCGCGGCGCGCCTTCAGGCTGCTGGTTTCACTCATCTCAGCTCCCTCGGCGATGCCCTGAGCCAGGCAGGTCGCCTGCAAAAGCTGCCGCATTTTGAACAGCTGGTATATCCGCAGTGGCTGCACGACCTCCAGCGCGGCGAGCCGGTTACCGCCGCGCCTGCCGGTGAATGGAAAGTTTTTGAAGCCGCCTGGGGCGCGCCGAAGTTTTATCTGCTGAGCCATATTCCGGGCGCCGGTTATATCGACACTAACGAGGTGGAGAGCGAACCGCTATGGAATAAAGTGTCCGACGCGCAGCTTAAAGCGATGCTGGCAAAACACGGCATTCGCCATGACACCACGGTAATTTTGTACGGTCGCGACGTGTATGCCGCCGCCCGCGTGGCGCAGATTATGCTCTACGCCGGCGTGAAGGATGTGCGCCTGCTCGACGGCGGCTGGAAGACCTGGTCCGATGCCGGTCTGCCGGTTGAGCGCGGAACGCCGCCAGAACAGAAACCTGAACCGGATTTTGGCGCCCCCATCCCGGGCCAGCCGCAGCTGATGCTCAATACCGAGCAGGCTCGCGCCCTGCTGCATCGTCAGGATGCTTCGCTGGTCAGCATCCGTTCCTGGCCGGAGTTTATCGGTACCACCAGCGGCTACAGCTATATCAAGCCGAAGGGCGAAATTGCCGGGGCTCGCTGGGGTCATGCCGGAAGCGATTCCACCCATATGGAGGATTTCCATAATCCGGACGGCACCATGCGTAGCGCTGATGATATCGCCGCGATGTGGAAATCATGGAATATTCTGCCGAGCCAGCAGGTCTCTTTTTACTGCGGCACCGGATGGCGCGCCTCAGAAACGTTTATGTACGCCAGGGCGATGGGCTGGAACAACGTCTCGGTCTACGACGGCGGCTGGTACGAGTGGAGCAGCGACCCGAAAAATCCGATTGCGACTGGCGATCGCAAGCCGGAGTGATATCGCGGCTTTGATGCCGGGCGATGGATTTGCCCGGCACGTTAATGATGAAGGACGATGAAATTGACCATTAATACCGAGTCTATCGAAAATCTTATTCTGACATTTATGGTGGGTTTGCCCATCGTGGCTACTGTCGCCGTTGCATGGCAAACCTGGCATAAACACAAATCCGATCCCGATACTTTCGGCAAACACTGGCGCGTATGGCGCAATGCGATCCTGACACTAATTCTCAGCGCTGGGGTGGGTTTTGGCCTGGTTCTGGCCAGCCTTACAAACTAATTCACTCCTGATTCGCCGTACCACCAGCGCTGTTATTTTCTTGTTGGCGCTGATTTTCCTTTAGACTCAGACACCTGTGTAAAGGCCGTCAGAACCCGTAGCCCGGGCAAGGCGCGTTAAGCGCCGCCCCCGGGAGCATCGCGCAGAGTGGCAGAGTTTCCCGGAGGCGATGCGGCGCATCTGTCCGGGTTACCGGCTCGCAGACGGCACTGAACCTGTAGCCCGAGCAAGGCGCGTTAAGCGCCGCCCCCGGGAGCATCGCGCAGAGTGGGTGAATTTCCCGGAGGCGATGCTGCGCATCTGTCCGGGCTACCGGACTGCAGACGGCACTGAACCTGTAGCCCGGGCAAGGCGCGTTGCGCGCCGCCCCCGGAGCCGCGCGCAGAGTGGCAGAGTTTCCCGGAGGCGATGCTGCGCATCTGTCCGGGTTACCGGCCCGCAGACGGCTTCGAACCCGTAGGCCGGGCAAGGCGTCAGCCGCCGCCCGGCACAAAACCTGCTCATCACTCTCTTACCTGTTTCAGGGTCAGGTATCCGCTCCACACCCGCGTAAAGGTCGTCAGCCAGCACAGCGCGCCAAAAATCCACGCCAGCCAGGCAAACCACGCAGGGAACAGACAGCTCAGCACAAACAGCGCGATGGTTTCCGTCCCTTCCGTCAGTCCGCCAAGATAGTAAAACGATTTGTGGGCGTAGCCCGGATTGGCGATCTGATGCTTTGTCGCCAGCGCGGCAAAGGCGAGAAAGCTGCTGCCGGTACCGATAAACGCGAAAAGCAGCCAGCCGCCCGCCAGCGCGTTGTGCGCCGGGTCGGCCAGAATAAAGCCAAACGGCACCAGGGCGTAAAACAGAAAATCGAGGGAAATATCGAGAAAACCGCCCGCATCGGTCAATCCGCGTCGCCGGGCCAGCGCGCCGTCGAGGCCGTCCAGCAGGCGGTTAAGCACTATCGCCGCCAGCGCCGCCTGATACCAGCCCAGGGCTAAAAACGGCAGCGCCAGTACGCCAATTGCAAAGCCAAGCAGGGTCAGACCGTCGGGAGAGACGGCTGGACGATCCAGCAGAGCGGCGGTGGCGTTGAGGGCAGGTTTCAAACGCGGATGCAGATAACGATCAAGCACGAAGTTTCTCCAGCGGATTCAGGGTTGTTTGCAGAGTACCAGGGCGGTGATAATAGGCGATTCTTTCGTACAGAACGATGATTCACATGCTAAAAACTCTTGATGTTGTTGCCGCCATTATCGAACGCAACGGGCAAATTTTGCTGGCGCAGCGCCCTCCCCACGCGGATCAGCCGGGGATGTGGGAATTTGCCGGCGGTAAAGTCGAACCCGGCGAAACCCAGGTCGAGGCGCTGGCCCGCGAGCTCCGGGAAGAGCTGGAGATCGACGCCAGCCCGGGATGCTATATCGCCAGCCATCGGCGCGAAGTTTCCGCTCGCCTGATTCATCTTCACGCCTGGTGGGTCCCTCATTTTAGCGGCGAACCCACCGCCCGCTATCACAGCCAGCTGCGCTGGTGTTCACCGCAGGAGGCCTTTAGCTTCAACCTTGCGCCAGCGGACATCCCCCTGCTGGAAGCCTTTATCGCCCAGCGCGCCGCTCTCCTCTCCCGCTAATTCTGTCAGGCGGCGGTCATCGTTTTTGATTATGACCCATGCCTGATTATAAATTTTGCTTTCCGAACAATTTTTCCTTGCTTACCTAACGATTCCCGGTGGTATAGTCGGAAAATCGGCTTTTTCAAGGGCCGAATCATAATAAATAGACGCAACCACAACCATAAGGGGAAATTATATCTATGGATCAGACGTGCACTCTGGAAGGTTTTCTCGCCCGCGTTCAACAGCGCGATCCAAATCAAACTGAATTTGCTCAGGCCGTCCGTGAGGTGATGACCACCCTGTGGCCCTTCCTTGAGGAAAATCCGCGCTATCGCCAGATGAATTTGCTGGAACGTCTGGTTGAACCGGAGCGTGCTATCCAGTTCCGCGTCGTTTGGGTTGATGACCGTAACCAGGTTCAGGTTAACCGCGCATGGCGCGTGCAGTTCAACTCCGCCATCGGCCCGTACAAGGGCGGTATGCGTTTTCACCCCTCCGTAAATCTGTCGATTCTGAAATTCCTTGGCTTTGAACAAACCTTCAAAAACGCCCTGACCACCCTGCCTATGGGCGGCGGTAAAGGCGGCAGCGATTTCGATCCTAAAGGCAAGAGCGACGGCGAAGTCATGCGTTTCTGCCAGGCGCTGATGACCGAACTGTATCGTCATCTGGGGCCGGATACCGACGTGCCTGCCGGTGATATCGGCGTAGGCGGTCGTGAAGTCGGCTTTATGGCCGGGATGATGCGTAAGCTCTCTAACAACAGCGCCTGCGTATTTACCGGCAAAGGTCTCTCCTTCGGCGGCAGCCTGATTCGTCCGGAAGCCACCGGCTATGGCCTGATTTACTTCACCGAAGCGATGCTTAAGCGCCACGGTTTGGGATTTGAAGGCGCTCGCGTGGCGGTTTCCGGCTCTGGCAACGTGGCGCAGTACGCCATCGAGAAAGCGATGGAGCTTGGCGCGCGGGTGATTACAGCGTCCGACTCTAACGGCACCGTCGTCGACGAGGCAGGCTTCACCAAAGAAAAACTGGCGCGCCTGATCGACATTAAAGAGCGTTGCCATGGCCGCGTAGCGGATTACGCGCGCGAGTTTGGCCTGACCTATCTGGAAGGCAAACAGCCGTGGTCCGTACCGGTGGATATCGCGCTGCCGTGCGCGACGCAGAATGAGCTGGACGTCGATGCTGCCCGTCAGTTGATCGCTAACGGCGTGAAGGCCGTAGCGGAAGGCGCCAATATGCCAACCACCATCGCCGCCACCGATCTGTTCCTTGAAGCGGGCGTACTGTTCGCGCCGGGTAAAGCCGCGAACGCCGGCGGCGTCGCCACCTCCGGTCTGGAAATGGCGCAGAACGCCGCGCGCATGGGCTGGAAAGCGGAAAAAGTGGATGCGCGTCTGCACCACATCATGCTGGATATTCACCACGCCTGCGTGCAGTACGGCGGCGAAGCGAAGCAGACCAACTACGTGCGCGGCGCCAATATCGCCGGTTTCGTGAAGGTTGCTGACGCTATGCTGGCTCAGGGTGTGATTTAAGCCCACTCGCTGAATGAACCCCTGCATGCGGATTCGGTGCATAACTGAAAAACCCCGGCTTCCCGGGGTTTTTTACTGCGGGTTTTCCGCCGCAGGGCCGGCGGCGCTTTTTTTATCTTTCGCTTTGGCTCTGCCTTTCCCCTTGCTAAAGCTTTTCTTCCCCGCCCCCGGCGCCGCAATTCCGCGAAAGCGGCGTACCGGCGTGCTACGGGCCTGGTCAATAAGCTGGAACAGCGTCCCGACCAGCGGCTGCATGAAATCCTGATAACGGCACTGTTTCTCGCTGATTTGCGTCAGAATCGACTCCCAGTGGGCAGTCATGTCCGGACGCGTCGCCATCTCCGGCAACGAATGAAAAAGCGCCTTGCCGGCATCGGTAGAGTGGATATAGCGCCCTTTCTTGGTCAGAAAACCGCGTTTGAACAATAGCTCGATAATTCCGGCGCGGGTCGCCTCCGTACCGAGACCGTCCGTGGCGCGCAAAATTTTCTTCAGGTCTTTATCCTGCACAAAGCGGGCAATACCGGTCATCGCCGACAGCAGCGTGGCGTCGGTAAAGTGACGCGGCGGCTGGGTCTGGCGCTCCACCACTTCCCCTTTTTCGCACAGGAGCTCATCATCTTTAGCGACCACCGGCAGCGGCATGCCGTCGTTTTCTTCATCGCGCTCTTTATTGCCTAACAGGGTTCGCCAGCCCGCTTCTGCCAGAAAACGCGCCTTGGCCACAAACTTACCGTTGGCGATATCAAGATCGATCTGACACTTTCTGAACACCGCATCCGGGCAGAACTGCATCAGATACTGGCGGGCAATCAGGGTGTAAACCTTTTCTTCGTTGTCGCTGAGCTTCACCTGCGAACTGCGCGCGGTGGGGATAATGGCGTGGTGGGCATCGACCTTTTTATCGTCCCAGCAGCGGTTGCGGATCTCCGGGTCCACCACCGGCTGCGGCAGCAGGTCCGGCGCATGTACGCTGATGGCGTTCAGCACCGCATGTCTTCCGGCAAAATGCTCTTCCGGCAGATAGCGGCTGTCCGAACGCGGATAGGTAATCAGCTTATGGGTTTCATACAGCTTCTGGCAAATATCCAGCACGTTCTGTGCGCTAAATCCGAAGCGCTTCGCGGCTTCAATCTGCAGTGCCGAGAGGGAAAACGGCAGCGGCGCTGGCTCGGAGTCCCGCTTGTCGTTATAAGCGGTCACCGTCGCCGGCTGGCCCTCAATGCGCTTGACCACATGTTCGGCAAGCGAACGATGCAGCAGCCGTCCCTCTTCATCCTGGTAGGGTTCACAGGCCTCGCTGGGGATCCAGGTGGCGACAAAACGCTCCTCCTTCGGGGTGACGATATGCGCCTTCACATCGAAGAAGTCTTTGGCGACGAAGTTTTCAATCTCTTCATCGCGGCGTACAACCAGGCCAAGCACCGGCGTTTGCACGCGTCCGACCGATAGCACCCCTTGATAACCCGCGTTACGCCCAAGGATGGTGTAGGCGCGGGTCATATTGATCCCATATAACCAGTCGGCGCGAGCGCGAGCCAGCGCCGAGACGCACAGCGGAACGAACTCGCTATTGGCGCGCAGGCGGTTAATCGCCCGCTCCACCGCCTGCGGGTTGAGATCGTTAATCAGGCAGCGCTGAACCTGCTGGCGCTTTTCCGGCGCCAGCTGCAGGTAGTCGAGCACCTCGTCCACCAGCAGTTGGCCTTCTCTGTCCGGGTCACCCGCGTGGATCACTTCCTGCGCATCGCCAAGCAAACGCTTAATCACGTTAAGCTGTTTGGTCACCGAGGGCTTGGGCTGGAGCTGCCACTTTTCCGGAACGATAGGCAGGTCGAGCAGATTCCAGCGCGCATAGCGCCCGTCATAGACGTCCGGCTGAGCCTGCTCCAGCAGGTGGCCGATACACCAGGTGACCACCTGTCCGTTGCCGCATTCAATATAGCCATCGCCTTTGCGATGCGGTTTTGGCAGCACATCGGCAATGGCGCGGCCGAGACTCGGCTTTTCTGCAATAAACAGCCGCATGAAATCAACGAATCTCGATCATAGGGCGTCCGCCGCGGGCGGTCACCAGCTCGCCGATAGCGGTCAGCGTGATGCCATATTCAGCGGCTGCTGCCAGCACCTCGTCCTCGGCTTCCGACGTTACCGCCAGCAGCAGGCCGCCGGAGGTTTGCGGATCGCACAGCAGATCGCGCCACTCAGGCGGCATTTCGCCCATCAGATGCCCGTAGCTGGCAAAGTTTCGCCCGGTTCCGCCCGGCACCGCACCGGCCGCAATATACTCTTCCACGCCCGGTAGTTTCGGGATACTGGCATAGGTGAGTTGCGCCTGTACGCCCGCGCCGCGGCACACTTCGCTCAGATGCCCCAGCAGTCCGAAGCCGGTGACGTCGGTCATCGCCTTCACGCCGTCAATGCTGGCGAACGCCGAGCCGACGAGGTTCATCTGGCACATGGTTTCCGTCGCCAGCCCCTGATGTTCCGGCTTCAGCAGCGACTTTTTCTCGGCAGTGGTCAGCACGCCGATACCCAGCGGTTTCGTGAGGTAGAGTTTGCATCCGGCCTGAGCGGTACTGTTTTTCTTCACCCGCTCGGTCGGAACCACGCCGGTCACCGCAAGACCGAAGATGGGTTCAGGCGCATCAATCGAGTGGCCCCCGGCCAGCGCGATCCCCGCCTGCTGGCAGGCAAAACGCCCGCCATCAACTACCTGACGGGCAATTTCCGGCGCCAGCGTATTGATGGGCCAGCCGAGGATAGCGATGGCCATTATCGGCTTGCCGCCCATAGCGAAAATATCGCTGATGGCGTTTGTCGCGGCAATACGCCCAAAGTCGAACGGATTATCGACGATCGGCATAAAAAAGTCGGTAGTACTGACAATCGAGGTACCGTTGCCGAGATCGTAGACCGCGGCATCATCGCTGGTTTCATTCCCCACCAGCAGATTCGGGTCAATAAATTTGGCCTGGTCGCTCTGCAGGATGGTTTCCAGCACTTTAGGGGAAATTTTACATCCGCAACCGGCTCCGTGGCTGTATTGCGTTAAACGAATGGCTTGCTCGCTCATGGACATCTCCTGTCATTGCAATCCCGATATGGTAGCGCCCAAATGGCGGAGTGGTAAGTGCGACAGTCCGAAATCGCGTATGGTTGCTCATTAAGCAGACAAAAAACCGATTTTGCGATACGGGCCCGCTTTTTCGTCGTCATTTTACCCTTTACTAAAAAATGACAGAAATGTAACAACAAAAAATTCTGTTTTGTCTGGACATATAACAACGTAAGGAAGTTTTCATGAAAAAGCGTGTTCTCGCCCTTTGCCTGGCCAGTTTCTTCTCCATCAACGCTTTCGCCCTGGTTCCCGCCGGTAACGACGTCACCACCAAACCGGATCTCTACTACCTGACCAATGCGCAGGCTATCGACAGCCTCGCGCTGCTACCGCCTCCGCCGGAGGTGGGCAGTATCGCGTTTTTAAACGATCAGGCCATGTATGAGAAAGGACGCCTGCTGCGCGGCACCGAGCGCGGCAAACTGGCGGCGGAAGACGCAAACCTGAGCGGCGGCGGCGTCGCCAACGCCTTCTCGGGTGCCTTCGGCTCGCCCATTACCGCCAAAGATGCGCCGGAGCTGCACAAGCTGCTCACCAACATGATTGAAGATGCCGGCGACCTGGCCACGCGAGGGGCGAAGGAGAAATACATGCGCATTCGCCCCTTTGCGTTTTACGGAGTCGCCACCTGTAACACCAAGGAACAGGATACGCTATCGAAAAACGGCTCCTACCCCTCCGGCCACACCTCTATCGGCTGGGCCACCGCGCTGGTGCTGGCTGAGATTAATCCGCAGCGGCAAAATGAAATTCTTAAGCGCGGCTTTGAGCTGGGCGAAAGCCGGGTGATCTGCGGCTATCACTGGCAGAGCGACGTCGACGCGGCGCGGATTGTCGGTTCGGCGGTGGTTGCCACGCTGCATACCAACCCGGCCTTCCAGCAGCAGCTTCAGAAAGCGAAAGACGAATTCGCCAAACGGCAGAAGTAACCTCATCGCTGTTAAATTCCCGGAGGCGGCGCTTGACGCGCCTTATCCGGGCTACGGATTCCCAGCCGTCCGCGGTTTGGTCGCCCGGACAGATGCGCCAGCACCGCCTCCGGGAAAGGTGTCGAGCCTGGTACACTGGCACGGCTTCCACCCGGCTCGCGCTGCGCTTAGCCGGGCTACAATCCCGGAGGCGGCGGTGAGCCGGGCCCGCCCGGCATAACGAGAATGGACTCAGAAGCGCGTCACGAACGGCGCGGTATCCGGCAAAGTGATGGTGGTTGAAGCTTTGAGCTGCGGCGTTCCCAGATAAAGAAAGCCCACGATTTTATCCTGCTCGCGGCAGGCAAACCCTTCACGGACGACCGGGCTCTCGGTTAATGCGCCGCTGCGCCAGATACCGTTAAAACCCTGCGCCACGGCCGCCATCTGCATGGCCATCACCGCGCAGCCCGCCGACATCTCTTGTTCCCACCTGGGGACCTTCGGATGATCTTCACAGTGCGCCACCACCGCAATAATCAGCGGCGCGCGGAACGGCGCGCTGCGCGCTTTTTCAATCGCCTTTTCATCTCCGCCTGCCGCCACGGCGCCTTTTTCCAGCAGCTGGCTGAAGCGCTCGCGCCCATCATCGGCAATAATGAAGAAGCGCCACGGCTGTAGCGTTCCGTGGTCCGGCGCGCGCAGCCCCGCGCGAAGGATGTTTTCCAGCTGTTCGCCAGCCGGCGCCGGATCGGTCAAACGTGAAGCGCTGCGGCGATTAACCAGTAGTTCGAGAGCATCCATCTGTGTAACTCCTGTGATGTCATTTTTCATAAAATTAACATGCACAAGGATTTTGTTACAGCCCAGCGGGTGATTCCTGCTGACAACCGTCGGCACTCTCATTAGGATAGCCAGACGCGGCAGCCCCTGCGGCTTGCCCTATTTTGATAATGGTTAGGGAGAATACATGCGAACTCTTTGGCGACTGCTCGCCGGAATCTTTAAATGGACATGGCGAGTGCTCAACTTCATTCGCCAGCTCGCACTGAACGTGGTTTTCCTTGTGCTGGTGCTGGCCTGCGTCGGTATCTGGGCCCAGTTCAGCAGTAACACAACAGAGCATACCACTCGCGGCGCGCTGCTGATGGATATCACCGGCGTGGTGGTCGATAAACCTTCGGCCAGCAGCAAACTTGGGGTCATTGGCCGTCAACTGTTTGGCGCCAGCTCGGATCGCCTACAGGAAAACTCGCTGTTTGATATTGTGCAGACAATTCGCCAGGCGAAAGACGACCGCAATATCACCGGCATCGTGCTGGATCTGAAAAACTTTGCCGGCGGCGATCAGCCATCGATGCAGTACATCGGTAAAGCGCTGCGCGAATTCCGCGATAGCGGCAAACCGGTCTACGCCATTGGCAGCAGCTACAGCCAGGGGCAGTATTATCTGGCCAGCTTCGCCAATAAAATCTGGCTTTCGCCGCAGGGCGAAGTGGATCTGCATGGTTTCGCGACCAACGGCCTGTACTACAAATCGCTGCTCGACAAACTCAAAGTATCGACCCATGTTTTCCGCGTCGGTACTTATAAATCAGCGGTAGAGCCGTTTATCCGCGATGATATGTCCCCGGCAGCGCGCGAGGCGGATAGCCGTTGGATTGGCGAACTGTGGCAAAACTACCTCAACACCATCGCCGCCAACCGCCAGATCTCCGCACAGCAGCTGTTCCCTGGCGCTCAGGGGGTCCTCGACGGTCTGCGTAAAGTTGATGGCGATACCGCCAGGTACGCGCTGGATAACAAGCTGGTTGACGAGCTTGGCACCTCTACCGAAGTGGAGAAAGCGCTGACTAAGCAGTTTGGCTGGAGCAAAGCGGATAATAACTACAGCGCGATCAGCTACTACGACTACACCGTGAAAACGCCTGCCGATAAAGGCTCCGCGATAGCGGTTATCTTTGCTAACGGCGCGATTATGGATGGCGAGGAAACGCCGGGTAACGTCGGCGGCGACACTACCGCTGCGCAGATCCGCGATGCCCGCCTCGATCCGAAAGTAAAAGCTATCGTACTGCGGGTAAACAGCCCTGGCGGCAGCGTCAGCGCCTCGGAGGTGATTCGCGAAGAGCTGGCGGCGGCAAAAGCGGCCGGCAAACCGGTGGTGGTATCGATGGGCGGCATGGCGGCCTCCGGCGGCTACTGGATCTCCACCCCGGCGGATTATATCGTCGCGAACCCGAGCACCCTGACCGGCTCTATCGGTATCTTTGGGGTAATTAACACCGTCGAAAATACGCTCGGCTCGATTGGCGTTCATACCGATGGCGTGGCCACCTCTCCGCTGGCCGATGTCTCCACCACTAAAGCGCTTCCGCCGGAAGTACAACAGCTGATGCAGCTCAGCATCGAAAACGGCTATAAGCGCTTTATCACCCTGGTGGCGAACGCGCGTAAGAGCACGCCGGAAAAAATCGACCAAATCGCCCAGGGCCACGTCTGGACCGGTGAAGATGCGAAAGCAAACGGTCTGGTCGACAGCCTCGGCGACTTTGACGACGCGGTGGCAAAAGCCGCCGAGCTGGCGAAGCTGAAAGAGTGGCATATCAATTATTATCAGGAAGAGCCGACCTTCTTCTCGATGGTGGTCGATAGCCTGACCGGTTCGGTTCGCGCGGCGCTGCCGGCGGCGGTTCAGGCTTATTTGCCTGCGCCGGTGGCCGCTGCGGCTAATGCAGTGAAAAACGAAAGCGACAAGCTGGCGGCCTTTAATGATCCGCAGAATCGCTACGCCTTCTGCTTGACCTGCGGCAATATTCGTTAATCCTCCGCCGCCCCATTCCACGGGGCGGCATTTTCCACTTCATCCTTCCTGCCGCCTCTTTCCTGGCTACGCGCAGCAACGCTGGCCCCATAGTCACTATGCTCCCATAGATTTCATTGCTTGCCGCCTCGATGCAGCGTAAATGATTTTGTGTCAGGCAAGCCATGCAATACACGAAAGCAGCCAACGCCCCTGCAACTTGCGGCGTGACGGGTATATACTGCGCCTGTCTACGTTTAACCTAAGCGATGCTATGCAGAAGAAATCTATCTACGTTGCCTATACTGGCGGCACCATTGGTATGCAGCGTTCTGAACACGGCTACATTCCCGTTTCCGGCCATCTCCAGCGCCAGCTGGCTTTGATGCCCGAGTTTCACCGTCCGGAGATGCCGGACTTCACCATTCATGAATATGCTCCGCTGATGGACTCCTCCGATATGACGCCGGAAGACTGGCAGCATATCGCCGAGGATATTCGCGATCGTTATGACCAGTACGACGGTTTCGTGATCCTGCACGGTACGGATACCATGGCGTTTACCGCTTCGGCGCTCTCCTTCATGCTGGAGAATCTGGGGAAACCGGTCATTGTGACAGGGTCACAAATTCCGCTCGCTGAGCTACGCTCCGACGGGCAGATTAATCTCCTCAACGCCCTGTACGTCGCCGCCAACTATCCGATTAACGAAGTGTCGTTGTTCTTCAACAACCGTCTCTACCGCGGCAACCGTACAACAAAGGCCCACGCCGACGGATTTAACGCCTTCGCTTCGCCAAACCTGGCGCCGCTGCTGGAAGCCGGGATCCATATTCGCCGTCTCGGCACCCCTCCCGCACCGCACGGCAGCGGTGAGCTGGTGGTTCACCCTATCACGCCGCAGCCGATTGGCGTGGTGACCATTTATCCCGGCATTTCCGCCGACGTCGTGCGCAATTTCCTGCGCCAGCCGGTCAAAGCGCTGATCCTGCGCTCATATGGCGTCGGTAACGCGCCGCAGAACGGCGAATTTATTCAGGTCCTGGCCGAAGCCAGCCAGCGCGGTATCGTGGTGATTAACCTGACCCAGTGTATGTCCGGCAAGGTGAATATGGGCGGTTACGCCACCGGTAACGCGCTGGCTCAGGCCGGGGTGATTAGCGGTTTTGATATGACCGTCGAAGCCACGCTGACCAAGCTACACTATTTATTGAGTCAGGATCTTGACGTTGCGGCTATCCGTCGCGCAATGCAGGAGAACCTGCGCGGCGAACTGACCCCCGATGAGTAAGGAGAAACACATGACCCAGCGCGCGCTGCTACTGGTCGATCTACAAAATGATTTCTGCGCCGGTGGCGCACTTGCGGTTCCGCAGGGCGATAGTACGGTTGACGTCGCCAACCGGCTTATCGACTGGAGCCTGACGCGGGGCGAAACGGTGGTAGCCAGCCAGGACTGGCATCCGGCGAATCACGGCAGCTTTGCCAGCCAGCATCAGGTTGAACCCTATACCCAGGGCGAGCTCGACGGCCTGGCGCAAACTTTCTGGCCGGATCACTGCGTGCAAAACAGCGAAGGCGCGGCTCTGCATCCGCTGCTCAAACAGCAGCATATCGCCGCCGTCTTCCACAAAGGCGAAAATCCGGCCATAGATAGCTACAGCGCCTTTTTCGACAACGGCCACCGACAGAAAACGCAGCTTGATGCGTGGCTGCGCGAGCGCGATATTCGCGAACTCACTGTGCTGGGTCTGGCCACCGACTACTGCGTCAAGTTTACCGTGCTCGACGCTCTCAATCTGGGCTATAACGTCAACGTCATTACCGACGGCTGCCGCGGGGTGAATATTCAGCCGCACGACAGCAATCAGGCATTTATGGAGATGGCCGCCGCAGGTGCCACCCTCTATACCCTGGACGACTGGCTGGAAACCCACGCATAACCGGTGCCGACAGGCATTTTCCCTGTCGGCGCATTTCTCAGGCCAGCGTTGAAATCTCCTCCAGCGATATCTTGCGCGTTTCGATGCCAAAGCAGAACAGGATCAGCGCACAGAGTACCAGCATCACCCCGAGCACCATAAAAACCGTAATCGCGCCGTAGCGGGTCAGCAGAACAGCGACGCCGTAGGGAGTAAAGACGGCGACAATTCGCCCTACCGCGTTGACAAAGCCTGAACCGCGCAGCCGGAGATGCGTTGGCCACAGCTCCGGCACGTACACCGCCGAGGCAAAGCAGACGTACATATACAGGAAAAAGATCATCACCAGGCCATAGCTTAAGATGGCCCACTCTGCGGTTTGAATCGAATAGAAGTAGCCGAGCACCGCAATAATAATCAGCAGCGATGAGCCAAATAACCGCCGCGGAAAACGGTCGATAATCAGCGCGGCGATAAATATTCCCACCGGCGCGCCAATCATAATAATCGCGGTCATCAAGATTGACTTCGTCACGTCGATGCCCGAATTGACGAAAATTGTCGGGATCCACACCGTAATGGTATAGAGCGAAATATTCATGGCGATTAGCACCGTGATTGCCACCAGCGTGCGCCGCAGCATCTGGCCTTTAAACAGCAGCCAGAAAGAGCCGCTTTCCACACACACATCCGCCGTTTGATCCGCGCTTTGCCAGGCCGGTAAGGTGATGTTTTTCTCTCTCTCGATTTGCGACTCTACCTGCTGGAGATGCTTTTCAGCGGCGCGGCGCTGCCCTTTTCCGGCCAGCCAGCGGGGAGATTCAATAAAGTATCTTCCCGACAGATACCAGGCCAGCAGCATGGCTCCTCCGCCGAACAGAAACATCATCCGCCAGCTTAAAAAAGCAATCACCACGACGCCAATTGCCGCCGATAGCATAGGCGACCAGTTGCCGACAAAGGAGAGCCGGGCGGACCATTTTCCGCGTACCGCGGGCGGAATAAATTCGGTAAAGGAGGCATAGCCCACCATAATCAGCGCCCCCATTCCGCAGCCCATCAGACAGCGAAAAAAGATAAGCCAGTACATGTTGGGCACAAAGGTTGCCGCACAGGCAGAGACCCCGACGATCAGTAAATTCAGGCGAAATGCTTTACGTCGCCCGAGATAATCGCCTATAAAACCTCCGGTCAACGAACCAATAAAGTAGCCAAACATCAGCGCCGAGGTAAATGCGGCGTTGAGATAGTTATTTGACCAGCCATTGCTGACTAACTTTGCCAGCACCACGTTGCCGGAATAGCTGAGAAAACCGGTGATTAATAAACTAAAACTAATAATGCCAAAAATACGAAAATGAAATCGTGATAAAGGTAAGCGGTCTAATCTTGCGCCGATAGGGTCACATTGTTCCATCTGGATGCCTCAAATTCAGCTAAAATATAAAGTATGGCCATCGCGGCAGAATCATTTTTGCCGCGCCAGCCATCATCATTAAATTTTTATGGCATTATCCAGGTGCAAATTAAAATAATATCGATACAGCCAATCTTAATGTTAATAAACAAGTTGAATATTATTTTCTTTACAAAATGCAATCCACTGTGCACCCGGCGCCTTATTGGTGATAAGGTAATTAATATGGCTAAAATCCACGAGCTGGACGAAGGCTTTGCGATCGAATTTTGAATGATCGACCAGCAAAGCGACTTCGGTCGCCTGGCGGATCATGGTTTTCTTAATTTCCGCTTCCGCTTCGTTAGAGTCCAGCGCCCCGCTCTGCATATCCAGCCCTTTGCAGCTCATCACCATAATATCAACATGATAGCGGCTAATAATTTCCTTAGTGATCCTTCCCTGCAGCGACAGCGTATTCTTATTGAGCTCGCCGCCGGTAGATACCACGTTGATTTCAGACTGTGCCAGCTCATGAAAGGCTTCCGCCGAGTTGGTTAACAGCGTGAGATCGTTTCTCTCTTTCAACAGCTTTAATAACTCCATCGCGGTACTGCTGGAGTCGGCAGCCATGGTGGTTTTATTCTTTATAAACGGTAATGCATTGCGGGCAATGATCTGCTTCTCTTCTAAAAAAGATTTAGCGCGTTTATAAAAATGAATATTGTCAGCTAAAGCATTGGTATTTAATACAGCGCCGCCGTACGTGCGGGTCAAATAACCTTCATCTTCGAGCTTTTCCAGATCGCGACGGATGGTTTCCTCAGTGACCTGAAAAATTGCGCTTAAATTAGAAACCGCTACTTTCTTATCATTAGCCACCATTTGCTTTATGGCCTGAATCCTGTCTTTTGCCGCCACGATGACACCTCTGTTTCCTGCAAAGTCATAATAAGATTCTAGTATCGCACAGGCCATGTTTATTTTCAAAAGAACCTGTCTGAATCACAGATTTAATACTCTTTTACACAGAAACAGAGGTCCGCGTCTTATCTCTTATTTAGGATCCAGCGCTTCCGCCATTCGCCTCATCAATAATGAATCATCATCGGTCAGAGCGATGTTCAGCGCATCGACATTCTCGCGCACCTGCTCGGGCGCCGTAGCGCCGCTCAGCAGGGTAATGAGATCGCTTTGCTTTAATATCCACGCCAGCGCCAGCGCGGGGATGGTACAGCGATATTTTTCGCATAGCGGCTGCCATTGCTCAAGCATATCAATCACGCGCAGCATATTTTCCCGCTGGAACCAGACCTTATTGGCCCGCGCACCGCCGGGAATATAATCACGGCCGATAGTCCCGGTCAGTAGCCCCTGCTCAAGCGGCGAGTAGACCTGCACTACAATGCCGTTCTGTTGACAGAGCGGCAGTAGCTCGGCCTCCAGCGCCCGGTCAAGAATGCTGTACTTGGCCTGCACGATATCCAGCTCGCCGTGCTTGAGGTACTCTCTGATATGCCCGGCATCTACGTTCGCCGCGCCGATAGAGCGAATTTTCCCCTCTTTCTTAAGCGCGTTCAGCGTGGCTACGGTCTCCGCAATTGGCGTAAAGCAGGGCTCTACCGACTGCCAGTGGGTCATATAGATATCAATAGTATCGATGCCCAGCCTTTGCAGGCTGGCCTCCACCTCTTCGCGAATCGACTCGGGCGTCAGGTTTTTATACAGCTGGCGATCGCCCACCTTATTAAACAGGCTGCCCGTGCGCTCCCAGACGATACCGCATTTGGTTTCGACAACGACTTCGCGGCGCGGCAGCTGTTTAAGCGCCTGGCCAACAATCACTTCGCTGTTGCCAAAGTTGTAGCCTGGCGCGGTATCAATCAGATTGATCCCGCAGCGATGCGCCTCAACAATGGTGTCGATACATATCTGCAGATCGAGATCGCCGTTCCACGCCGGGCCGCCGCCAATGGCCCATGTGCCTAATCCCATTCGGGAAAGCGTGATATCCGTACTGCCTAAAGAAATCATTTTCATCTGCTGCTATTACCCTTCATATTCGTCGAGAAGTTGTTCAACCAGCGTTCTGTTCTTCACGCCCGTCGTGGCGCCTACGCTCAGCACCGAGATCGCCGCCGTGGCGTTAGCAAACAACGCGCACTCGCGCAGCGGTTTGCCTTCAAGCAGCGCGGAGATAAATCCCGAGGCAAAATTATCCCCTGCGCCAATGGTGTCGATGGCGGTAATGCCTGAAACCGCCGGCACTTCCAGCTTCATATCGGCACGCTTAATAAAGCAGCCTCGCTTGCCGGTCTTAATAACCACCGTTTTCACCCCGCAGTTCAGGAAGCTATCGGCGATCTCATCCAGCGTCTCTTTGCCGGTGAGCAGTTTTGCCTCGGCATAATTGGGAAACAGATAATCGACGTAGCTCAGCGCCTGGCGAATATCGTTCAGAGTTTCGTTAAGCCGCGGCTTAATCATATCGGCGCAAATAATTAACCCGTGCGCTTTGGCCTGAGTGAATATCTCCGTTAACGCTTTACCATCGAGCAGCGGGCTATTAAAAATGCTCGCCAGCGACAGCAGCTTTGCCTGAGAAAAGCGGCTAAAGTCCACATCGTTAATATTCAGCTTCCACAGACTACCATTGCGGTTAGTCACAAAAGTACGCTCGCCATCGGCGGTGACCAGACCCACATTAATGGAGGTATCGATTTCGCCATCCTGCTTCAGGCTGTGGATATCAATATTCTCCCGGCGACAGTGTGCAAGAATAAAATTTCCCGCCGCGTCGTCCCCTACCCGACTCATTAATGCCGTTCGATGACCGAGTCGGGAAATAATGGTTGCCTCGTTAATTGCGTCCCCCCCGGTGGTCATGGCGATGCGTTCTAAGGGATATGAGTCAACATCAAAGATATTTTTGCTCACCGGCTGCAGGGGAATATCAACAATGGCCGCGCCTATACAAATAACCTCGATATTATCCATGTTGTCATTCCGCTTTACCGTCAGAGCCAAACAGTTTGATTTTCTCCAGCGCGCGCGTTTTGACCGCTTTGCGCACTTCGCGCTCAACGTGCAGGAACGGTTGATTCTGGTTCTCCTGCACTGCCGCCATCGCCGCCTGGCACAGTTCGGTATGAATGTTAATTTTGGAAATACCCAGCGAAATAGCCTGCTTAATATCCGCGTCGCTAATGCCGGATGCGCCGTGCAGTACCAGCGGAACGGATACCGCCTCGCGCACGCGTTTCACCACCTCAAAGTTGAGTTTCGGCTCTGAGGTATAGACCCCGTGCTGGTTACCAATCGCTACCGCCAGGGAATCGCAGCCGGTGCGCTCGACGAATTCCGCCGCTTGATCCGGATCGGTATAGTGATAGCCCGCCAGCGCTTCTTCGTAGACCGTTTCATTGCCCACGTGTCCCAGCTCCGCTTCGATCGGAATACCCAGCGGATGGAAGAAGTCCACCGCCTCTTTGGTCAGACGAATATTCTCTTCGAAATCAAAGGCGGAAGCGTCGCGCATCAGGGAGTTCATGCCATGGGCCCACGCATTGTGGATAATTTCCATGCTGCGTCCGTGGTCCCAGTGCGCAATCACCGGTACCGAGGCCTTTTTGGCCATTGAAACCATCATATGCGAAAAATCTTCAAACGAGGTATTGCCCACAAATCCAGTGCCGAAAGAGATAATCACCGGCGATGTTGACTCTTCCGCGGCATCGATAACGCCCATCAGCATTTCGGCATTCCACACGTTAAAGTGGGCAATGGCATAATGTTTATTTTGCGCATCATTTTCCCAATATTTAATATCAGCCAGCATAGTTGTTTCTCCCTTTTTAATAAATTAATGGTTAACTCTAATAACGCCTTTAATCATCTCGCGTTTGTTATTAACAGATTCCTCAAACGCGCGCTGAACATCCTCGTAGTCGTAAATGTGCGTCACCATCGACTTCACATCGAAACGGCCGGAGGAGATAGCTTCAATAGTCACCGGGTAGCGGTTGGCATAGCGGAAAACGGTCTGAATCGATACTTCGCGGTTAATTTTCAGGAAGTTAATTGCCGAATCCCCGGGGACCGTACCGACGATCATGATTTTCCCTCCACGCATGACCAGATACGGTGCCTGCTTAACGGTGATGGCCGAACCGGCGGTTTCGAATACGATATCAGCCCCCATGTCGCCGGATAACTGCTGGCAGCGAGCGACGGTATCCTCTTTTGCGCCGTCGATAACGACTTTGGCCCCGAGCTGTTCGGCCATGGCCAGGCGTTTTTCCAGCACATCAACCACCGTGATATCAGTAGCCCCCAGGCAAAGGCATGCCTGCAGGGTCATTAAACCAATACAGCCTGCGCCAAGAATGACGATTTTCTTGCCAGGCTTGACGTCCGCCAGCATTGCGGCATGCATGCCGACCGCCGCAGGCTCCACCAGCGCGCCTTCCATCGTGTCCATATTGTCGGGCAGCTTATAGGTGAAGCTCTCCGGATGGCACAGGTAGTGGGTTAACGCGCCGCGATAATTTGGCTGCGTGGCCATGAAATCAACGTCAGGACAGATATTGTATTTCCCCTCCAGACAGTAGCGGCAGTGGCCGCACGGCACCCCGGGTTCAATATTCACCCGGTCGCCGGGTTTAAATTTGCTCACGCGGTTTCCCACCGCGACCACCGTACCGGCGCATTCGTGCCCCAGACCAATTTCCTGATTGGGATCTTTCGGCGGAATAAAGGGACCTGATTCGAAACCGTGAACATCTGAACCGCAAATACCAACGTATTCAATTTTGATCAGCACTTCATGTTCTTTGGGTACCGGAATATCGGCAGCGATGATTTTCATCATACCCGGCGTTTTTAAAATCGCTTTTGAATTATTCATTTTATTTTCCGTCAATATTATTTGCTGGTAACGGCATCAATACCGAGACTTTCGACAGAGACGCCTTTAGTTTCAATTCCGATTGTGGCGATAGCGACCGCAACAATAATGGAGACGGCCCCCAGCAGCACAAATACCCCGGTTACGCCATAGCCGTTAAGTAATACCGCCACCGCATAGGGCGCGGCGATACCGCTGATGCGCCCCACCGCGTTCGCCAGGCCTGAACCACGAAGCTTCGCTTCGGTCGGCCATATTTCCGGCACATAGACCGCTGAGGCGTAGCAAACGTACATATAGACAAACGTAATCAGGAAGAAGCCAATTAATGTGATGAGCAGCATACTGGTTTGCAGAGAATAGATATATCCCAGCACGGCGATTAATACCAATAAGCCCACACCCATAGTTTTCCGCGGTATTTTATCCATCACCAGCATGGCGATGAAAATGCCAAACGGCGCGCCGAACATACTCATGGTGTTTAAAACAATGGAGTCTTTCAGATTAATGCCTTGGGTCATAAATATCGTCGGCAGCCAGTTAATCAAGGTATACTGGACGACATTCATGGCAATCAGGACGAAGGAGCCTAAAATAACCCGCTTGAGTAATACGCCGGTTAATAAGGCTGAATAAGGAACCGCGCGCGGCGCTTTACCATCATCTTCTATTACCACTGGCGGCAATGGCTTACCGGTTTGCTGCACGACCCTCTCTTCAATGGCCCGCATCACCTTTTCCGCTTCCGCGTAACGTCCGCGAGACTCCAGCCAGCGGGGCGATTCAGGGAAACTGCGCCAGGCAATAACGGTAGCAATTAGCGACAGCACCGCCGGGATCAGCAGCTGTACGCGCCAGTTCCATTCCGCGCTGATTAACGGCGTTAATCCCATCGCAATCAGCGAACAGAGCGGATAAGACCAGTTGCCGATAAACGAGACCCGACTGGACCAGGTGCCGCGATTTCTGCCGGGCATATATTCGGTGAATCCGGCAAATAAAGTCACCAGCAGCGCGCCTAACCCTACCCCCATGATAAAACGACAGGCAATCAGAAAGATCATATTCGGCGAAAACGCCCCAATGACCATGGCAATAATATGAATCGCTTCATACAGGATGAACGCATTTTTACGCCCGATCTTATCGCCGATAATGCCGCCGCCGAGCGCGCCAAGAAACATTCCCGCCGTGGTAATGGCAGAAAACGTAGCGGTCGTGGAATTATCGGTCCAGCCCAGGTCTTTTAGCTGCGCGAGTATTAACCCGCCTACGGCATTACTCCAGCAGACAAGTAATCCGAAAGCGACCATGGCAAACATTGAAGCGTGCCAGCGGCAGTCGGGCAGGCGATCGAGCCTGGCGCCGCAGTGCGGTTTTGCTATCTGTTCCATCCGGGAACCTTCCTTTAATAAATGAGTTATTCATCAAAGTCGTAAGTCATGATGACCTTAATCGCGGTTTTATCGACCATGGCATCAAAACCTTCGCGCCACTGCGACAGGCCAATGCGATGAGTAATCATTGGTTTGACTTTGATCGCGCCGCTGGCGAGCAGGCGAATGGCGTTGCGCCAGGAGGTGGAGTCGTAAGCCATATGGCCGATGATGCTTTTGTTCCAGGCAGTGATGTCGTTGATGGAGAAGTCCAGCGGTTTAAAGCCCATCCCCACGCGGACCACTTCACCGTTGGGGCGCAGCATTTCGATAGACTGTTTGAGGGCAATGTTGGCGCCTGAACATTCGATAACCAGACCGAGATTATCTTTGCCGCAAATTTCCTGACAGCGCGCAACGACATCTTCGCTCGAACCGTTGACCACCGCCGTCGCGCCCAACGCTTTAGCGATGGGGAAACGCACCGCGACGTCCTCTTCCAGCCCGACCATCACGATATTGACGGCCCCCATGATGCGCGCCATCTGTACGGCAAAGAGCCCTAGCGGACCGGTACCGAAGACCACCACGTCCTGACCGGGGAGAAATTTGGATTGTTGAGCGATAGATTTATAGGCGTTACAGATAGGATCCAGCACCGCCGCTTCTTCGTAATCAACGCCCGGCGGGATTTCCCACAGCGCGTGGCGATGAATTTTGAGGATCTCCCCCGGCACCAGGCAGTATTTTGAAAATCCGCCGCCCCAGGTATTGTTATCAAGACCTAAATTAACTTTTTCTGTACAACACAGAAAATCACCTTGTTCGCAGGCCGGACACACGCCGCAGACGTGCCCGCTATTATCAGAAACCACCCGCTGGCCCACTTTCCAGTCCTTAACCTTTTCGCCGACCCGGACGATTTCACCGGCAAATTCGTGGCCGCGAATGGAGTTGAATTGGTCGGATCCGCTATCGACGTTGTAGTGCTTCATATCCGCGCCGCAAATGGCTGCCGCCTTGATTTCAATCACGACATCATCCGGACCGCAGACCGGTTCCGGAACATCAATCATCTTATAGCCGCCAAAGGCCTTACCAAATCTTGCCAGTGCTTTCATTGCGTCTTCCTTTGTTTGTGGTTTTGCATCAGTGGGAGCAATACTTAACCACGAAATCTTTAAGGTCAACATTAAATCTTTAAAACACAGATATTGATCTGCATTTCACAACTTAGATCACAAATACGGCAAAATGGATGGCGGGGAGAGATGTGAAGGAAAGCTTATGGCGTTGGCATGGCGCGGCTTCGCTGATGCAGCGTGAACCCCTTCGCAGTTTTGCGCAATGGAAGATGCTAGCCTGCACGAGCTGTTTTTTCGCCACGCCATTTCCGTGGCGTGTTTGTTTTACTAAGTCACTTTTCTGTCAAAGAGGATTTGCTATGAAACTTTTGCCTTTACTGGCAGCTTTACCCCTGCTCTGCGCGAGCGTCGTTTCCGCTAATACCCTGATGTCCGTCGGCTACTTTAACGGCGGCGGCGACGTCACTGCCGGACCTGGCGGCAATATCGATAAACTTGACGTCCGGCAGATTACCCATCTCAACTACTCGTTTGGTCTGATCTATAACGACGAAAAAGGTGAAACCAACGCGGCCCTGAAAGACCCCGGCAGGCTGCATCAAATCTGGCTGTCGCCAAAAGTGCAGGCTGATTTGCAGAAAATCCCGCATCTGCGCCAGCAGAATCCGAACCTGAAAGTTTTGCTTTCCGTCGGCGGCTGGGGAGCGCGTGGATTCTCCGGCGCGGCGGCGACAAAAGAAACCCGAGCGCTGTTTATTCAGTCGGCGCAGGAGATCATTGAAAAATATGGTCTTGATGGTATCGATCTGGACTGGGAGTATCCGGTCAACGGCGCATGGGGACTGGTCGACAGCCAACCGGCCGATCGCGATAATTTTACCGCCCTGCTGAAAGAGCTGCGTGCGGCGGTGGGCAATAAAAAACTGGTGACCATCGCCGTGGGCGCTAACGCGGAGAGTCCGAAGAGCTGGGTGGATGTCAAAGCGATAACACCCTCGCTCGACTACATCAACCTGATGACCTACGACATGGCTTACGGCACCCAGTACTTCAATTCCAACCTGTACGACTCCTCTCAATGGCCGACGGTCGCAGAAGCCGATAAGTACAGCGCTGATTTCGTGGTCAACAACTATCTTGCGGCGGGTTTGAAGCCCAGCCAGATGAACCTGGGGATTGGTTTCTATGGGCGGGTACCGAAACGCGCCGTCGAGCCGGGCATTGACTGGAGCAAACCGGATGCGCAGAAAAATCCGGCAACGCAGCCTTATTTTGAGCCGCAGCAGGTCGAGCTGTTCAAAACGCTAGGCGTCGATCTGTCAAAAGATACCTACGTGAAATATAACGATATCGTGGCGAAGTTCATCAACGATCCGCAGAAGCGCTTTACTCAGCATTGGGATGATGAAGCGAAAGTGCCGTGGCTGTCGGTAACTTCCTCCGACGGTAAAGCGCTCTTTGCCCTCTCCTATGAGAACCCGCGTTCGGTGGCGATCAAAGCCGACTATATCAAGAGCAAAGGACTGGGAGGCGCGATGTTTTGGGAGTACGGCGCCGATGATCAAAACCAGCTAGCGAAACAGCTGGCCGAATCCCTGGGGATCAAACGCTGATCTGCGCGATGTCACCGCCTGCACAATAGGTTATGATAAGCACATTCCGCTGCGCCAGCTCCGGCGCAGCTTTTCATTTGCAACAGAAGGCATGGGTATTATGGCTTATATCCCGAAAAACTACGCCCGTCTGGAAGTCGGATATCGCGAAAAAGCGCTGAAGCTCTTCCCCTGGGTCTGCGGACGCTGCTCGCGTGAGTTTGTCTATTCGAATCTGCGTGAACTGACGGTACATCATATCGACCACGACCACTCCAATAACCCGGAAGATGGTAGCAACTGGGAGATGCTGTGCCTCTACTGCCACGATCATGAACACTCAAAATACACCGAGGCCGATCAGTATGGTTCAACGGTGGTGGCCGGCGAAGATGCGCAGAAAAGTGTCGGCGAAGCGAAATATAACCCTTTCGCCGATCTAAAAGCGATGATGAACAAGAAATAACGCTCAGCTGACGCTAAGCCCGGCGTTCAATTGGCCGGGCCGTTCAGGCTCAGGATTTAAACGTCGCGATAGGTTGCGGCGAAATACCAAAGTCCACTTTCAACTGCTGTTTACTCTTCATCACCATCTGTCCGTTGGTGTCGATGGTCATATGCTGCGCGTCAACGTTATATCGGGCCTGCCAGAGCATCACCAGCTGCAGACAGTTCTCTTTCTGCTCGGCTGTTAACGCCACGCCGTCGGGCCATTTTCCCAGCTCCACCGCCGTCGCCAGACGCTGATACACTTCCGGCGTCATGCCGTCGATAATCCGTTCAATTTCCATCGTTCTCCCGCCCCGTGTTGGAATAATTTGCTGAATCGTTTTTTCAACCCTTGGTTTGCTCACCATTTTCATCATTGGTGAAGCTTAAAGAGGCCGAATTAACACAAAAACGCTCACCGGTAGGCTGCGGGCCATCCGGGAAGACGTGTCCAAGGTGAGCATCGCAGTTTCCGCAGCGAATTTCCGTGCGCTGCATACCGTGGGAGTAATCGTTAAGATAGCGAATAGCGTCATCGCTTACCGGCTCATAAAAGCTCGGCCAACCGCAGCCTGAATCATACTTGGATTGCGAGTTAAACAGCGGCGCGTCGCATACCAGGCAGTGGTAGATGCCCTCGCGTTTGTTGTGGAGTAGCCGCCCGGTGAACGGCGGTTCAGTACCGTGATTCTGCGTCACGTAAAACTGCATCTCGCTCAAATTTTTTTTGAGCTCGTCCGAAGAGGGTTTATTCGACATTGGCTTGCTTCTCGCTGTGAAAGGACAACTTTTTCGGCTTAATTCTAACAAAATATTAACAATGAAGCGTGCACTTTTGTTCTAAACTTAGGCGACGCCAAAAGGCAGCCACACAATTGTGATGAATATCACATTTTTATCTCAAATGACCTTTAAAATTCCGGGCGCAGCCCCCATATGGAATTGGGCTCAAAGGGAAAGTGGGATAAATCAACCGCGCAAAGGCATGCTCCGGATTGATTTGTCGCAATGATTGACACGATTCCGCTTGACGCTGCGTAAGGTTTTTGTAATTTTACAGGCAACCTTTTATTCACTAACAAATAGCTGGTGGAATATATGACTATCAAAGTAGGTATCAACGGTTTTGGCCGTATCGGTCGCATTGTTTTCCGTGCTGCTCAGGAACGTTCTGACATCGAGATCGTTGCAATCAACGACCTGTTAGACGCTGACTACATGGCTTACATGCTGAAGTATGACTCCACTCACGGCCGTTTCAACGGTACCGTTGAAGTGAAAGACGGTCATCTGATCGTTAACGGTAAAAAAATCCGTGTTACCGCTGAGCGTGACCCGGCTAACCTGAAGTGGGACGAAGTGGGTGTTGACGTTGTTGCTGAAGCAACCGGTATCTTCCTGACCGACGAAACCGCTCGTAAGCACATCACCGCTGGCGCGAAAAAAGTCGTTCTGACTGGCCCGTCCAAAGACAACACTCCGATGTTTGTTAAAGGTGCTAACTTTGACAAATACGAAGGCCAGGACATCGTTTCCAACGCTTCCTGCACCACCAACTGCCTGGCTCCGCTGGCAAAAGTTATCAACGACAACTTCGGCATCATCGAAGGTCTGATGACTACTGTTCACGCCACTACCGCTACTCAGAAAACCGTTGATGGCCCGTCTCATAAAGACTGGCGCGGCGGCCGCGGCGCAGCTCAGAACATCATCCCGTCCTCTACCGGCGCTGCTAAAGCTGTAGGTAAAGTACTGCCAGAACTGAATGGCAAACTGACCGGTATGGCGTTCCGCGTTCCGACTCCGAACGTATCCGTTGTTGACCTGACCGTTCGTCTGGAAAAAGCTGCTTCTTATGAAGAAATTAAGAAAGCAATCAAAGCTGCTTCCGAAGGCGCAATGAAAGGCGTTCTGGGCTACACCGAAGACGACGTTGTCTCTACCGATTTCAACGGCGAAGTTTGCACTTCCGTATTCGATGCTAAAGCGGGTATCGCTCTGAACGACAACTTTGTGAAACTGGTTTCCTGGTACGATAACGAAACTGGTTACTCCAACAAGGTTCTGGACCTGATTGCTCACATCTCCAAATAAGTTGAGATGAGACCGTAATCTGTAAGAGCGACTCCGGTCGCTCTTTTTTTTGCCTAAAAATATACCCGTCATACTTCAAGTTACAGATGTGTTGGCTACGCTCGCTCACCCGAATCACTTACTACGGTAAGCTCATCGGGATGAATCAGGGACATCCATGTCCCTGACCGAAGGCCATCTTCGGTTGTTCAAATTCGTTCCTGACGAATTTGTCGTTCACTTGCCACCTTCCTGCAACTCGAATTATTTAGGGTAAAAGGATTGCGTAATGATTAATAAAATTTTTTCCCTCCCGGTTATCGAACAGCTTACCCCTGTCCTTTCCCGTCGCCAGCTTGATGACCTGGAACTGATCGTGGTTGATCATCCGCAGGTTAAAGCTTCCGTGGCTTTCCAGGGCGCTCACCTGCTCTCCTGGAAGCCCGCAGGCGAAGAAGAGGTCCTGTGGCTCAGCGGCAATACCCCATTCAAAAATGGCGTTGCCCTGCGCGGCGGCGTGCCGATTTGCTGGCCATGGTTTGGCCCATCAGCTCAGCAGGGTCTGCCGTCGCACGGTTTTGCCCGCAATCTGCCGTGGGCCCTGAAAGGCCACGATGAAGACGATAACGGCGTGGTGCTGACCTTTGAACTAAAAAGCAGCGATGCCACTCGCCAGTACTGGCCGCATGAGTTCACCCTGTTAGCGCGTTTCAAACTGGGTAAAACCTGCGAAATTGAGCTGGAAGCGCACGGCGAATTTGAAACCACTTCCGCCCTTCACACCTATTTCAACGTCGGTGACATTGCGGCAGTGAAGGTCAGCGGTCTGGGCGACCGTTATATTGATAAAGTGAAAAATGCCGAAAAAGGCGTATTAAGCAACGGCACTGAAACCTTCCCGGATCGTACCGACCGCGTCTATCTGAATGCAGAAACCTGCAGCGTCATTCACGATGATGCGCTCAGCCGCAACATCGATGTCGTCCATCATCACAACAGCAACGTGGTTGGCTGGAACCCGGGACCGGCCCTTTCCGTCAGCATGGGCGATATGCCCGATGATGGCTACAAGACCTTCGTTTGCGTAGAAACTTGCTGCGTAACCGAATCGCAGAAGGCCAGCGAAGAGAAACCTTCGCGCCTGGCGCAAACCATTCGCGTGGTGAAACGCTAACACACTGAAGGAGCGCATACGGGTTAAAATCTAGTGCGCGTATTTCTGCCGGGCGGCGGCTGACGCTTTGCCCGGCCTGACGCACTGATTGCGATCGTATTCATGCCTGGTGGCAGCTCGCGACCGGAGCCCCGCAGAGTCGGGGCTTTTCTTTATACCCTATTCAGACCATATCCAGCGGTGTTTTTCTTCCCGGTGCCGGGTAAGCTTTTTCCAGCAGCGCCCTCTCTTCAGCGGTTAGCTCGATGTCCAGCGCCGCAGCATTTTGCTCAACATGTTCGATACTCGATGCTTTCGGGATCGCCAGTACCCCCTGATGGCTGATAACCCATGCCAGAAGCACCTGCGCGGCGGTTACGCCCCGGGCCTGCGCAATATTTTTCACAACGGTATGATTTAAAAGTCCATTGCGCAGACGGCCGGCCTGGGCCAGCGGACAGTAGGCCATCACCGGCAGCCGCTGCTGCTGGCACCATGGCAACAAATCATGTTCAATACCGCGAGAAGCCAGGTGATAGAGTACCTGGTCAGTTGCGCACTGCTCGCCGCCCTCAACCTGCCAGAGTTCTTGCATATCAGCGTAATCAAGATTCGATACGCCCCAGCGACGAATTTTGCCCTGCGCAACGAGCGCTTCCATACCTGCCACCGTCTCCTGCAATGCGTAGTCGCCGCGCCAGTGCAGCAGGTAGAGATCGAGATAGTCGGTCTTCAGGCGGCGCAGGCTGGCTTCGCAGGCGCTGGCTATTTTGCGACCGCCAGCGTTCCACGGATACACTTTAGACACCAGCACCACGCGCTCGCGCTGGCCGCGAATGGCTTCGCCGACAACCTCTTCGGCGCCGCCGTCAGCATACATTTCCGCCGTATCGATCGCCGTGAGCCCAAGATCGATGCCCGCGCGTAGTGCAGCAGACTCCTGAGTGCGCAGCGCCGGGTTTTCGCCCATGTACCAGGTCCCCTGCCCTATGACGGGAACCGCTGGATGCTCGCCAAAACTGATTGTCCTTTGTGCCATGACTGCCTCCTGTCGTTTGATTGCACCACCGTAATGCAAAACAGGGCATTACGCCCTGTTTTGATGCACAAATTGCTCTGTAATAAAGCACTATCAGAAGGAGTAAGTGATCCCGGTTGAAATCAGACCGCTCCAGGATTTGTCCACCATTGGACTATCGGTGATTTCGTCAGACAAGCGGGTGTAGCGGGCCACGCCGTATACGCTCCAGTCGCCGAGGAAACGATAGTTTGCCGACAGCTCGAGGTACGGGTTCCAGCTGCTGTCCGGATCGTAGCTGCGCATGCCGCTGCGATTCGACTCATGTTTCGAAACACCATAGTAGTACTCGTTCTGATTATCGCTATTCCATTCAACGCCAATACCCGGCGTAAGCGTCAGGTTGCCGTTGGTGTAGCGATATAGCCAGGCCAGATCCCATACGATACCGTTGCTGTTATCCAGGGTGTCCCCTGACAGCGCGGTGCGCAGGAAACCGTACTGCGTATAGTGTTCGTACGCAAGTCCTGCCATCACCGTGGATTTGCGTTTATCCAGACGGCGCATCTGCTCGCTATCGCTGTCGCCTGGCTTAAAGTACATCGGCGACCAGTAGGCGGTCACGGAGAGCTTATCGTTGGTATCATTCCACAGGTAAAGACCACCGCCTAAACCACGAAACCAGAAGTTATCGCTCTCGTAATTAATCACCGGCACCGGGTAAACATCAGCATCATACTGCTTGTACGGATGTTCAACGACGCCTACACCCGCCCCTAAAGTGAACTTCCCTTCAGCGTGTACGGCGGATGCTGAAGTCGCAATCAACACACCAAGTGCCAGAAGTTTGATTTTAGTCACGATCCATATTCCTGTTGTCAAATTATTAGCGCAGGCAGTTTAACGTTGTATACGTCATGCCTCAAATTCTTTACCAGTCATTACACTGAATTCACCAGATTCTCATCCTCAGATGACCATTCGCTGACAGCCGAATGACAGCGTGATGACGGCGTGAAACCAGAAGTGGAAATGAGAGGCTGCTTTTCCGGATGAGTTGTTGATAAGTCATTGAAATTGATTTTCCACGCCATGCAAGTTTTCCAAATGCATCTACGCTTTAATTTAGAAGAAGTAAATGCGGGGCACGTTATCCCGAGACTTCGCCAACCTGGCATAAGGGTTGCTGGAGAATCAGAGAGCGCTGTGCAGCTTACCTCTTCCGGGGGCTCCCACTATTCATATGAACGGCTCTCAACCTGTGCTAAAAACGAAAGGACGGCATGCCATGAATATATTCGATCACTATCGCCAGCGCTATGAAGCTGCCAAGGACGAAGAGTTCACACTGCAGGAGTTTCTTACCATCTGTCGGCAAGATCGCAGTGCTTATGCTAACGCAGCAGAAAGATTGCTGATGGCCATCGGTGAGCCGGTCATGGTCGATACGGCCCTGGAACCCAGGCTATCCCGTCTCTTTTCAAACCGGGTCGTTGCGCGCTATCCGGCATTTGAAGAGTTTTACGGTATGGAAGATGCCATCGAGCAAATTGTTTCTTACTTAAAGCACGCCGCTCAGGGGCTTGAAGAGAAGAAACAAATTCTGTATCTGCTGGGCCCCGTGGGCGGCGGTAAATCATCGCTTGCCGAACGCCTTAAGTCCTTAATGCAGCGCGTGCCTATCTATGTGCTTAGCGCAAACGGAGAGCGTAGCCCGGTCAACGACCATCCGCTATGTCTGTTTAACCCGCAAGAGGATGCGCAAATCCTCGAAAAAGAGTACGGCATTCCAAACCGCTATCTGGGAACAATTATGTCGCCGTGGGCGGCCAAGCGTCTGCAGGAATTCGGCGGCGACATTACTAAGTTCCGCGTGGTGAAAGTGTGGCCGTCAATCCTGGCGCAGATTGCCATCGCCAAAACCGAGCCCGGCGACGAAAACAACCAGGACATCTCGGCGCTGGTGGGTAAAGTGGATATCCGTAAACTGGAACACTATGCGCAGAATGACCCGGATGCCTACGGATATTCCGGCGCCCTGTGCCGCGCCAACCAGGGGCTGATGGAATTTGTAGAGATGTTTAAAGCGCCTATTAAGGTGCTGCATCCGCTGCTGACCGCGACGCAGGAAGGGAACTATAACGGTACTGAAGGGATCTCCGCCCTGCCGTTTAACGGGATTATCCTCGCCCACTCCAACGAATCGGAATGGGTTACCTTCCGTAATAACAAGAACAATGAGGCCTTCCTCGACCGCGTGTACATCGTCAAGGTGCCTTATTGCCTGCGCATCTCGGAAGAGATCCGCATCTATGAAAAACTGCTCAATAATAGCGAACTGACTCACGCGCCCTGCGCGCCGGGAACCCTGGAAACGCTGTCGCGCTTCTCGATTCTGTCGCGCCTGAAAGAGCCGGAAAACTCGAGCATCTACTCGAAAATGCGCGTCTATGACGGTGAAAGCCTGAAAGATACCGACCCGAAAGCGAAATCCTATCAGGAGTATCGCGATTATGCCGGCGTTGATGAAGGGATGAACGGCTTGTCTACCCGCTTCGCGTTCAAAATTCTGTCGCGGGTATTTAACTTTGATCACGCCGAAGTCGCCGCGAACCCGGTGCATCTGTTCTACGTCCTGGAGCAGCAAATTGAGCGTGAACAGTTCCCGCAGGAGCAGTCCGAACGTTACCTGGAGTTCCTCAAAGGTTATCTGATCCCGAAATACGCCGAGTTTATCGGGAAAGAGATCCAGACCGCCTACCTTGAGTCCTACTCGGAATACGGGCAGAACATTTTTGACCGTTATGTGACCTACGCCGATTTCTGGATTCAGGATCAGGAGTATCGCGACCCGGATACCGGCCAGCTGTTTGATCGCGAGTCGCTGAATGCGGAGCTGGAAAAAATCGAGAAGCCGGCCGGGATCAGTAATCCGAAAGACTTCCGCAACGAGATTGTCAACTTCGTGCTGCGCGCCAGAGCGCACAACAGCGGACGCAATCCAAACTGGACCAGCTACGAGAAACTGCGCACGGTTATTGAGAAGAAAATGTTCTCCAATACCGAAGAGCTGTTGCCGGTGATCTCGTTCAACACCAAAACGTCAACCGATGAGCAGAAAAAACACGATGACTTTGTCGACCGCATGATGGAGAAAGGCTATACCCGCAAGCAGGTTCGCCTGCTGTGCGAATGGTATCTGCGGGTACGTAAATCATCCTGATAGACCAGCCCGGCAGGCAACTGCTGCCGGGCGAATAATAACTGCGAAGACCCAATGACATTCAGCGCCAGGCACATTCCGGCGCTTGAATGGCCGGGGCATAGTTGGCAAATGCAGTACAGGAGGGCATATGACCTGGTTCATAGACCGACGCCTGAACGGGAAAAATAAAAGCGCCGTCAACCGGCAGCGCTTTCTGCGCCGCTACAAAGCGCAGATAAAGCAGTCGATCTCCGAGGCCATAAACAAGCGCTCGGTGACCGATATTCAGAGCGGAGAGTCCGTCTCCATCCCAACGGACGATATCAACGAACCGATGTTTCATCAGGGGCGCGGCGGCCTGCGCAATCGCGTTCATCCCGGTAACGATCACTTCGTGCAGAATGACCGTATTGAACGCCCTCAGGGCGGCGGAGGCGGTGGAGGAAGCGGTCAGGGGCAAGCCAGCGCCGATGGCGAAGGCCAGGATGAGTTTGTTTTTCAGATCTCGAAAGATGAGTATCTGGATTTGTTATTTGAAGATCTTGCCCTGCCGAATCTGAAGAGAAATCAGCATCGGCAGCTGACGGAATTCAAAACCCATCGCGCAGGCTACACCGCTAACGGGGTTCCCGCCAACATCAGCGTCGTTCGCTCGCTGCAAAACTCGCTGGCGCGTCGCACGGCGATGACCGCCGGTAAGCGCCGGGAGCTGCATGCTCTGGAAGAAGATCTGGAGAGTATTAGCAAAAGCGAACCGGCGCAGCTGCTGGAGGAGGAGCGGCTGCGCAAAGAGATTGCCGAGCTACGGGCGAAAATCGACCGCGTGCCGTTTATCGATACTTTCGATCTGCGCTACAAGAACTACGAAAAGCGGCCAGAGCCCTCAAGTCAGGCGGTAATGTTTTGCCTGATGGACGTCTCCGGCTCGATGGATCAGGCGACAAAGGATATGGCAAAACGTTTTTACATCCTGCTGTATCTGTTCCTCAGCCGGACCTATAAAAACGTTGATGTGGTTTATATCCGCCACCATACGCAGGCAAAAGAGGTCGACGAACACGAATTCTTTTATTCGCAGGAGACCGGCGGCACCATTGTCTCCAGCGCTCTGAAGCTAATGGATGAAGTCGTTAAAGAGCGCTATGACCCGGCGCAGTGGAATATCTACGCCGCTCAGGCATCGGACGGCGATAACTGGGCGGACGATTCACCGCTGTGTCACGAGCTGCTGGCGAAGAAAATCCTGCCCGTGGTCCGCTACTACAGCTATATCGAGATAACCCGTCGTGCGCACCAGACGCTGTGGCGGGAGTATGAACACCTGCAGTCGACCTTTGAAAACTTTGCCATGCAGCATATTCGCGACCCGGAAGATATTTATCCGGTGTTCCGGGAACTGTTTCACAAGCAAACCTCAAAAGCGGACGGTTAATCTCTTCCGGACAGCCAGCCTTCACAGCTGGCTGTTTTTTCCTCTTTATCCGGCCCGGGTCTGCTGTAGAGTGCCAGGGTCAATCTCCGCCATTATCAGGTCGGGCAAGCTCTCCAGCTGGTGCACCTTGCCGCACTTAACGATGATCTGCCGGGCCCTATCATATCCCGGCGCCCACAGCCGATTATTCATGCGCACATCCTTATACACTGCAACCAGCGGTTTTTTCCACGCAGCCGCCATATGAACCACCGAGGTATCCGGCGAGATAACCAAATCGGCCTGCTCAATCAGCGCCATGCAGTGGTGCAGCGTTTTAAACGGATTCACGCTGACCTTCTCCGGCAGAGAAAGACGAATTTCATTGCGGTGGTCGAGCAATATTATATTGATAGCGGGATACTCTTCGCGTAGTCGGGTGAGAAGCGTGGCCAGCTGCTCCTGCGACATGCTGCGGTCCTGATGGCCGGCAAAAATATTTATGACCACATTTCGTCCACTTTTAGCCGCCAGATAATCACGCACCTCGTGCTCGACATTCTCGGGAATATGCAAGTCATAAGACTGCAGATATTTTTTGTCCAGCTGGAGATAATCGGCAATGAGCGTAAAGGTCTTGCTGACGTGCCAGTTTGCACAGTCAAAATCAAAAGAGCGGGTATAGTGATTAATAGAAGGCCATTTATTAAACCCCAGCACCGAGCGCGCTTTTATCTGCCGTAACAGCAGCATCCGGTGCACCGGAATATCAAACAGCGAGGGATCAATAACAATATCATACTTATTATTCGCAAGCTCATTAATAACGGACTGAGGAACGTTATGGGTAAACTTACGCAGATAAGCCGCCGAGTCGACATTCTCAGCTTCATAAATATGGCGAATATGTGGATTATCACGCATGACCTGGCTGTTCGATTTCGTTAACAGAAAATCAACGGTCATACCTGCCTTGTGGAGGCATTTAACCAGCGCAGAATCAACGACAACGTCGCCTATCGCGCCTTCATTGCGCATAAGCAGTACCGTTTTGGCGGACGTTAAATCTGCTTCGCGACGCGCGCGACTATCCCATAACGCTTTTGCGATATAAACCCGCAGAATATTGCGTAATTTCTTAAAAAAATAATTGCGGCGCCGGTTGAGCTCTCTTATTTTTTTAAACTTCCGGGGAGCTACCTGCACCGCTGCGTTTTCCATCATCATAACCTCGTCACCACAATCAACAACACCTCTGCTAGTCATCCTAATGACTAATGAAAATAAGAAAAGTTCTCTTGTTATATAAAATTATCCCGTTTTTGGCGCAGGGCGAATAGTAATACGTTTCGTTATTGCAGCATATCTTATTGCATGCAAAATGAGGGAAAAGTGAAGTTAATGTGGATAAAAGGGGTATGAAAGCCTACAATTAGCTTGCTTATAGTTTGCATGAATTCTGGTTTCAGTTTTCATATCGCTATCGGGATCGCCATACACAAAGTGAACTCTTTCTCCATTCAACACGTAATGTGGCTAAACATGCACACGCTTTTGCTAGAATCTACCGGTGACAACTGCTTAAGTTTTATCACAGCGTATCCTGATTTTTCCCCTTCATGACATGAATAGACCGTGCGCAGGTAAACTGACCTTAACGATCTGGTGAACTAACGTAATGAAATTAAAGAATAAATTACTTCGTCATTTGATTTCGGCTGGGGTAGTGGTCCTGACCTCTTCATTCCTGGTCTATGAGTTAGTCGTCAGCCATCGGGATATGTCGGAATATATGCACTATATTGTCGAAAAAGGCGAGTACGCTTTTCTCTACGATAAATATCAAAATCAGCTGGTTATCTCCCAGATCGCCCGCAAGTTAGATACCCTACCTTCTGCTGAAGTTGCTCAACAGGCATGCGACAGCGTACAAACAAAAGGCAGCGTTAGCGGTCTGAATATTACGGAGTACACCTTTCCCCTGCTTAGCGGCACGCTCAGTGCGAATCAGTCTTCCTGCCTGGCGTGGGTTAACGATCTGCCCGCGCTGCAGGCCTTTGATACCATTATCGACCATAACAGAACCCACCATGGCCAGGAAACCGGTCCTTATAAATCCGACAACAAATTACGTTACTTCATTGATTTTAAAAATAAATATGTGTATTTCCATACTCAAGTCGAGATTAAAAACCGCGCACTGGACAACTGGAACTTTCTCCACGACGGCAAATTAGGTATTACCCAGACTAACCTGAACAGCTTACTGCGCGGCCGCACGCTGATGTCCAGCATCTACGTGGACGCGGTAACCGGGCAAAATATTCTCTCGTTTTTGTCCCCGGTGTATCACCACGAAGGGCTTAAAGGGGTCGTCATGGTCGATGTCAGCCGTAAAGATATCGAAGAGCTCCTGTATACCGCTGACCGCCCGCTGGTGTGGCGTTATCTCGACATCACATTAACGGATTCGGACTCAACCTCAGAAATCATTGTTCACCGCAGCAAAACGCATCTTTTTAGCTATGCCCATTATCAACATGCGGTAGCCACAAACCTGCAGATCTCGCTGTCGCTGGACGTGATGTATTTCCTGCTCAGCTCCTGGAAGCTCTTCCTGTTTTACCTGATTTCTACCGGCGTGCTGCTTCATCTTGTTCGCATGCATTTTCGTTTGTATATCGATGTTTTTAAAGAAAATATTAGTGATTCATTAACCGGTCTTTACAACCGTAAAATTCTCTCCTCGTTGCTGGAATCGCGCATGCAAAAGCTGACGGAACAGGGGGTGAATATTGTGTTTATGGCGCTGGACTGCGACCGGCTTAAATACATTAATGATACCTTTGGGCATAACGAAGGCGACCGCGCAATTGTGATGCTTGCTCAGTCCATATCCGCCGCCATACGCAAAAGCGATTACGGTATCCGGTTGGGTGGCGATGAGTTCTTTCTGATACTGATTGATTACGCCGAAGAAGACGCCAAAAATATTACCGAGCGTATCCGCCAGCATCTGCGAACGATTGACGTCAACAAGCGCGTTAACTTCTCATGGGGCGCCTGTAGCATGGCGCCGGGAGATAGCCTGGCCGATACCATGCAAATCGCCGATGCCCGGCTGTACGAAAATAAAAAACAAAAAAAGCACGTCCATCCAGGGCGAGAGGATTAATCTTTAGCTTTAAATTTTTAAGGAACCATCAGCATGAACGCGTCTGCAGGACTCAACATTCATCAGCAGCTGATCGCGCTGCTTAACCGCTCCCATGCCCGCTACCGGGTTGTGGAACATGAAGCCGTCGGGAAATGTGAAGCGGTGTCGAAGATCCGCGGTACCGCGCTGGGTCAGGGAGCCAAAGCGCTGGTATGCAAAATTAAAGGTCATGGCGTAAATCAGCACGTTCTGGCGATTCTTGCCGCCGACCTGCAGGCGGACTTAGCCCGTCTGGCCGAGTATATCGGCGGCAGTAAAGCCTCCCTCGCCAGCCCGGCGGAAGTGGACTCCCTGACCGCCTGCGTGTTTGGCGCGATTCCCCCCTTTAGTTTCCACCCGGCGTTGCGGCTGGTTGCCGATCCGGTCCTGTTCGAGCGTTTCCCGGAAATCGCCTTTAACGCCGGGCAGCTTGATAAATCGATCATCCTGGATACCGCCGACTATCTGCGCATTGCTCGGCCGGAATTGGCGGCTTTTCATCGCCAGCCCTGAGTCTGCTCCCGCCGTCTGCAGCACGTTTCCGCTTTTTTGCGAGCTTCGCGGCGGAAAGATCGCCATCGGGCAGATGCCTGAAAACATCATTCTGAGATAAAAAAAGCCTGTTTAGTCACGCAATTATGCGTAGAGTAAACGGGCTTCTCTTTTTTGTTTTCTGGCAAGGACCTCTGCACATGCTCGACACCACCCTGTTAATACTGCTGGGCCTGGCGGCGCTCGGCTTTGTTAGCCATAACACAACCGTGGCTATTTCTATCCTGGTGTTAATTATCGTTCGCGTCACCCCGCTTAACGCTTTCTTTCCGTGGATAGAAAAGCAGGGGCTGACCATCGGTATAATTATTCTCACCATTGGCGTGATGGCGCCAATCGCCAGCGGTACGCTCCCGCCTTCAACGCTGCTGCATTCCTTCGTTAACTGGAAATCGCTGCTGGCCATCGCGGTAGGCGTTTTTGTTTCCTGGCTTGGCGGGCGCGGCGTAGCGCTGATGGGCTCGCAGCCGCAGCTGGTTGCCGGGCTGCTGGTCGGCACCGTGCTCGGCGTCGCCCTCTTCCGCGGCGTACCGGTCGGCCCGTTGATCGCCGCCGGGATAATTTCGCTGTTTATCGGGAAGTCGTAGCCAGGCTGGCAAGATAGCGTCCCGGCGTCTGCCCAAGGCCCTTTTTAAACATAGTAATAAAAGCGGTGGTGGAGTCGTAGCCCAGGCTCTGCGCCGTCTGCTGTACCGTTTGCCCGCGAATCAGCATCTGCAGGGAGAGAATAAGCTGCAGCTGATGCCGCCAGCGCCGAAAGCTCAGCCCCGTCTCGCGCACCACCAGCCGCGCCAGATTGCGTTCACTCATGGCAAACTCCGCCGCCCACTGCGCCAGGGTTTGCCAGCGGGCCGGGTCGACGGCCATCATTTCCGCCATTTGACGAATTTTGGCATGTCCGGAGACCGGTAGCTGCAGATGCTCCTGCGGCTGCTGCGGTAGCTCATCAAACAGCACCTGCACCAGCCGGTCCATCTCCGGTTTACCGAGCCAGGCCCTGCCGCGCTGGGCCATCGCGAGGATCAGCTCGCGCACCAGCGGCGAAATCTTTAACGTACAGCAGAAATCCGGCATCGGCGCAGCATCGGGTTCGATAAATAAGAAGCAGATTTGCGCCTCCGGCGTCGCGCGATTACTGTGCGGTACCTGCCCGGGCACCCACACCGCGTACTGCGGCGGCACCATCCACATGGCGTTCTCGACTTCACAGGTTAGCGCCCCGTGAAGGGCAAGTATGAGTTGCCCTTTACGATGCTGATGGCGCGGAATGTACTGTTCATCCGCGACAACCTGAATACGAAAAGCCAGCGCCGCCTCGTGGCCGCTGTCCGGGTCGTAGCCGTCCAGGCCGAGTCCGATCATAAAATTGTCCGATTTTAGCGATAATCTGTCATTTTAGCTTGATTTAAACATCCCACAAACAGGCTATTGTGAACGCCTCGTATTCTTGTTTGAGATCGCCATGAATTCTGTTTTACCTTCTGCCGGCCGCCGTCCTCTTTTGTTGATTGCCGGTATTCTGCTTATCGCCACGACCTTACGCGTGGCATTTACCGGCGCCGCGCCGCTGCTCGACGCCATTCGCAGCGAATATGGCCTCACTACCGCACAAACCGGGCTGTTAACGACGCTGCCGCTGCTGGCCTTCGGCCTGGTGTCACCGCTGGCTGCGGGAGTCGCTCGCCGCTTCGGCATTGAACGCAGCCTGCTGCTGGCGATGATACTGATTTGCCTCGGAATTGGTCTGCGCTCCCTGCCCTTCGTCTCGCTACTGTTTATCGGCACCGCGGTGATCGGCTGCGGTATCGCGCTGGGGAACGTACTGCTGCCGGGGTTAATCAAACGCGACTTTTCGCAGCACGTCGCCAAAATGACCGGCGCTTACTCTCTCACCATGGGTGGCGCGGCGGCATTGGGCTCGGCCATGGTGGTACCGCTGGCGCTTGCCGGACTTGGCTGGCGCGGCGCGCTATTGACGCTGATGGTTTTTCCACTGCTGGCGCTGTTTGTCTGGCTGCCGCAGTCGCGCAGGCAGGCTACCGCGCCGCTGACCGGTTCGGGAGCCATCCATAACCGCGGTATCTGGCGTTCTGCGTTAGCCTGGCAGGTGACGCTGTTTCTTGGCATTAACTCGCTGGTCTATTACGTTATCATCGGCTGGCTGCCGGCCATTTTGCAAAGTATTGGCTACAGCGAAGCGCAGGCGGGTTCCCTGCACGGGTTGCTGCAGCTGGCGACAGCCGCGCCGGGACTGGCGATTCCCTTAATCCTTCATCGGTTAAAAGATCAGCGCGGTATTGCGGTGCTGGTCGCTATGATGTGCGCGGTCAGCGCGCTCGGATTATGGTTTCTCCCGGGTCAGGCGGTAATGTGGACGCTTATCTTCGGCTTTGGCTCCGGCGCGACCATGATTCTGGGGCTGACCTTTATCGGACTGCGCGCCAGCTCAGCCCATCAGGCCGCTGCGCTGTCGGGAATGGCGCAGGCGGTGGGCTATCTGCTGGCCGCCTGCGGGCCGCCGGTGATGGGTAAAATTCATGACGCCTCGGGCGACTGGCATATTCCGCTGATCGCCGTGGCGCTAATTTCTGTCGTGATGGCGGTCTTCGGCGCGCTGGCTGGCCGCGATCGAGAAATTCACGGCTAGCGGCACTCTCGCCCGGCAAACGCTGCCGGGCGTTTATTTAACGGCTCGCGGCGTGTAAAAACGCGTGAACCAGCGGCGCGGGCCGCCCCTCCAGCGCATTGCGCTCGTGCTGGAACAGCGTGGCGACAAAGAATGGATGCGTAACCAGCTCGACCGCACGAATCTCGCCGTCATCGTCCCAGCCGGTCACCCGCAGATCGCCCTGCTCCAGTTCGCGAGCAAAATCGTCGGCAATCCCATAATTACAGTGGTATCCCTCCTGAATGCTATCGCGACCGTAAGCGCGCGCGATAAGCGTATTGGCGCGCAGCTCAATATTATCCGTCTTTTCAACCAGCGAGCAGCTTAGCGGCGCGATCACCATCCGGCCTTCGGTATCGGTTTCCGCATGCGCGGCATCCTGCCAGCCCATAACGTTGCGCGCATACTCAATAATGGCGTGCTGAAACCCACCGCAGGTACCGAGGAACGGTATGCTGTTTTCACGGGCGTGGCGAATGGCGATAAATGCGCCTGCGGCGTTTTTATAGGGGCTGGCGGGTACCACCCAAATAGCATCGTAGTCAGCAAGATCCTCAGTAGAGTTTATCTCACTGGTTGCCAACCAGTCATAGCGCAACGAAAGCTCGAGGACGGCTGCAGCATCATCTATTGCCAGGGGAATCGCTTTGTGGGCGACAACATCGGGGTTGTAATCACCAACCAGGGCAATGCGCAGGGGGGAGTTCATAGCAGGATCCTTATGTCAGAGCGATTATCAGGCAACACAAGGAGCCTCAGATTAGCGATCTTACATGCAGAAAACAATCCTTATTTTCTCTGCGCCTGAAGACGGGCATTTTGCGCCGACTGGCGGTATGGTATAGGACAGAAGAATGGCTATGGATACACGATGAAGAGCAAAATTCTGGTTAGCGCCTGCCTGATGGGCTTTCAGGTTCGCTATAACGGCAGCCACAAGGCCCGCTTGACTGACGCATTGACTCGCTGGCAGCGTGAGGGACGGCTGGTCACCCACTGCCCAGAGCTGGCGGCCGGATTGCCTGTACCGCGACTACCGGCTGAGATCCTCAACGTCCAGGGCGCAGAGGTGATGCAAAATCGCGGGCAAATTGTTGAAAGCGACGGCAAGGATGTCACTGCTCATTACCAGTTGGCCGCCTGGCTGGCGCTAAAAGCGGCGCAAGAAGAAGGGTGCGCTGCGGCTCTGCTTACCGATGGTAGCCCCACCTGCGGCAGCCAGTTTATCTATGATGGTACCTTTAAAGGCCAGCGCAAACCCGGTGCTGGTGTTGCAGCCGCTCTGCTTCGTGAGCACGGCATTAAGGTATTTTCTGAGCAGCAGCTCCCGCAGCTGCTGGCGTGGATGGAACAAAGGGAGGGCAATGATGATTCAGTGTAAACGCGTTTATGACCCGCAGGAAACGAGCGACGGCTACCGGATACTGGTAGACCGTCTGTGGCCGCGCGGGATAAAAAAAGAAGCGCTGAACTACGATGAGTGGTGTAAAACGCTGACGCCATCAGCAGATTTACGCAAGGCTTTTCACAGCGAGACCATCGATTTCGCCCACTTTAGCCAACTCTATCGCCAGGAGCTTGAGGCTCAACGGGAGGAAGGCAAACGCCTGGCTGCCCTGGCCAGTCAACAGCCGCTGACGTTACTCTATGCGGCGAAAAACACCCGGCAAAACCATGCGCAGGTGCTGGCTGACTGGCTAAAATCGCTACAATAAACGCTACGGCTTATTCGGGTGATCGCGCCGCCAGAGCGCCCATTCATCTAACGTTTCCCCGCTGGGCAGCTTACATTCAGTGCGTACGCCCTGCGGGCTTTGGATGGGAACCTGCGTGCCGCCGAGCTGCTGACAGTAAACCGAAGCCGGGTTAGCCATCCCCACCGGATGCGCAGGTTGCGTCGGCTGAGTCTGCGCACATCCGGCCATCGCCAGAGGCAACATAGCTATCATCCACTTCATTTCTACTCCTTAATTGATCAAAACGGACTTTCGCCCTGAATCTCCACCTTTTCTCCATTTTAGCTGCACTTTTGCATCGTAGAGTAGCCCTGTTCTCGAACTGACCAGAGAACAGATCATTCCATAATCAATGAGTTTTTCCCCGTCGCCCCCGACGGGGCTTTTTTCCCACCCTCGATGCAGGTATTCTCCCGACAGATGTGTTAAATTTTGTGTATCTCTGTTAATTCTGCGCTAATTGTCGTTTTGCATAGCTTGCCGGTAGTTACGATTAGCGTTCGGGAGCCGTATTCCTCATGTCCGATTTTCTCCTCGCTCGCGTTTCACAAACGCTCGCCAATGAACACACCCTGGAAACATTGGTTCGACAGCTGCTTGAGATGCTGGAGCTTGTTACCCGAATGGAATCTACCTACCTGACTCGTATTGACTTCGAGGCGCAGCGCCAGCAGATTATGTACGCGCACAATAGCAGCGAAATGCAGATCCCTGAAGGTTTCTCCGTTCCCTGGAATGACTCCCTGTGTAAACGTGCGCTGGACGACCGCTGCATATTCAGCAACGATGTCGCCGAGCGCTGGCGTTCGTGTATCGCCGCCCAGGATTTGGGTATCGCAACCTTTTTCAGCATCCCCGTGCGCCTGACCGATGGCTCATTATTCGGCACGCTCTGCGCCACCAGCCGGGAAAGACAGCCCTATAACATTGAGGGTGAGCAGGTGATGAATCTGTTTGCCAACCTCATTTCGCACTATGTTGAGAAAGAGACCCTGGTGCAGCAGCTTCGGGCAGCAAACGTCGCGCTGGAGATGCACTCGTACACCGATGAGCTCACCGGTTTGCCGAATCGCCGCTCGTTGTTCAAGCATCTTGCCGCACAGTTTGCGCAGGCCAGAGAACGCCAGCGCAGCGTACTGCTCATTTTTATCGATCTCGATGATTTCAAGGCAATCAACGACCGATTCGGTCACCCCTGCGGTGACAGCTTTCTGATTCAGGTTGGAGAACGCCTGTTGGCCCGCGCCCGCCGCGGCGATATTATTGGCCGCCTGGGCGGCGATGAATTTTTGCTGGTTGGCCTATGTTCCGAAGCGGAGGAACAACAGGAGTATATTGCCGCTTTACGTAAAGAGCTAACGGGGATCTATTTCCTTGGCGCGCACCGAATTAACTATCCCGGCGCCAGCTTTGGCGTGATTGAAGCCGACCCACAGGCAATGGACGTTGAGCAAGCGCTACGAAGCGCCGACGACGCGATGTATCAGGATAAAAAGTCACGTCGCCAGGGAACATTTTTTCATATTGACTAATATACGGTGAAATCCCGTATCATATTAAGCACGATTCGCACCTACAGGGGCTCAATAATGAGACTGGGTATTCTATTTCCGGTGGCTATTTTTATCGTCGCCGTTGTTTTTCTGGGCTGGTTTTTTGTCGGCGGCTATGCGGCACCGGGCGGGGCGTAATGAAGAAAAGCACCATTATTATGCTTATTGTCGCAATTGTGGCCGTGGCGGGTACGCAGCTGGGCTGGTGGTAAAACCAGGAATATTCGCCCTTCAGACTGGCAAACATTGCGGAATTTTCTTATCTACTCAATAACTTAAAAGAATAGACTCACTTCATCAGCCGTTTGCGCTTGTCGCCGTTCGCGGACAGATTTAACTAGAGAAGTGAGAAATGAAAAAATCGATCGTGTTGCCGTTAGTGCTCGCGCTTTGCACGCTATTATCGGGATGTATCGTCGACAGAGGCTATCACCACGGGCACCGTCATCATCATCACGACGACAGAGGCTGGCGATAAAGCGCAAAACATCACAAGGCGAACTTCGGTTCGCCTTGTCGCATACGATTAGTCCCGGCGGTCGGAGCCCAAAAAAAGGAATCCCAGCGGAATGGAGAACAGCAGCGTAAACACGATGCTATAAACCGTCACCATCGCCCCTTGCAGAAAAAACATTGAAGTCGTCCACTCTGAGTACGGCATATTGTACTCGCTCACCACGCCGCCAAAGGTTGCACGTCCTACCACGATAAGCGCGATGGCAAATATCGCCGCTATCGACATAAAGAACTTCTTGCTGTTTTTATTGCTGGTGAGTTTCTGCAGAATCATCCGGGTTCCCTTTTTTCTGAGCGATAATCGGCTGTATATGTAACACCAATGCAATCAAAATTGAAGGGAATTTGTTACAAAGCACAGAGAGTCAGCGGCGGGCCGGTGGCATATACCGGCCCCAACGATTACGACTGTAGCGTTGCCAGACGAGCGGCAAAACCGACAAACACGAGGCCAATCAGGCTATTACCGATTTTCGCCAGTTTCTTTTTCGTTTTTACGTAGCGCGTGACAAAAGAGCCGGAGACGATAAGGAAGCTCATGTAAATAAAGCTAATTATCTCCAGGGTCAGCGCCAGAATAAAGAACGCCAGCCCGGGCGTTCTGGCATTGACGTCAATAAACTGCACGAAGAATGAGACATAAAAAAGAATCGCTTTCGGATTCGTCAGGCTGAGGGTCAGCGAACGCTTAAGAATCGCGCTCCCCGGCTCGGAATCAGAAGACGAATGCCCATCGCGCTGCGTCAACACCGCGTAGAGCATCTTCCCGCCCATCCACAGTAGATAAATCGCCCCCAGGTAGCGGACGATATTGAATAATACCGGCGTGGTCTTGATGAGGGTCGCGACCCCGGCAAACGCCAGAAACATCAGAATGGCATCACCGATAAACACGCCCGCTGCCGCCAGATAGCCTTTTTTCACGCCGTGAGCGACGCCCGTCTTGAGGACAAAAAAGGTATTGGGACCGGGCACCAGAATGATAAAGATAGCCCCAACCAGATAGGTCAGGTAATTCAGTACACCAAACTCAGCGAACACAACGCACTCCTTCGCTTACAACAAAAATATGATCCCGCGCACGTTAACGCAACCGGGACCATTTTGAAAGCGCCGCGAGTGCGGAGGGCTTAATAGAGCGAAGTTTCGCCCAGCGGACGGGTTTTAAAACGGCGATGAACCCACAGATATTGTTCAGGGGCGCGCAGGATCTCTTTCTCGATAATCTTGTTGATATAGCTCGCCGCATCCTGTTTATCTTCTCCAGGATAGTCGCGCATCACATCGCTGATATGCAGGCTATAACCTTTGCGGTCCGCTTTACGCACCATGCTGATCGTCAGCATTTTTGCGCCCGACAAACGAGAAAGCACGTAGGTGCCGTTGGTCGTCGCCGCTTGCTGGACCGAGAAGAACGGGGCAAATACGCTCCCCTTCGGGCCGTAGTCCTGATCCGGCGCGAACCACACCGCTTCGCCCGACTTTAACGCATGCACCAGTCCGGATAAATTTCGGCGGTCGATCATCGCCTTGTTCGAGCGCAGGCGACCGCGCGTCTGCACCCACTCCATCAACGGACTGTTATGCGGACGGTAGGTTGCCATCATGGGGCGACACAGCCCCATCGTGCGGCCACCCAGTTCAAGAGACATAAAGTGGACGCCGACAACCATCACGCCTTTCCCTTCGCTCAGCGCATTGTTGAGGTTGACCATCCCCTCGACGTCAAACCATTTTTTCACTCGCTCATCGCTCCAGAACCACGCCATACCGGTTTCAATCAGCCCCATTCCCAGAGACATGAAATTTTGCTCGATCAGCTTTTCGCGCGCCGCTGGCGACATTGTGGGGAAGCAGAGTTCGAGATTACGTCTGGCGATATGCTCACGACGTTTAAGGAAGCGCCGGGAGGCGCGTCCCGCGCTGGTGCCGATAAGATGCAAAACGGGATAAGGAAGCTGGACAATCAGCCAGAGTACGCCCAGGCCAAACCAGGTACCCCAATTACGAGGGTGAAGAAGACTTTTATTAAAAGCGTAAGACATGTTTTTTCCTGTAAACATTAGAACATGAGGTAACGCTTAAGGAAAAAACGAGTCCCTTCATCTGTCATTAGGCGGTACGTGTAGCAGTTCAGACAATAATAATCCTGTTAAATTCACTGCGGCAAGTAAAAAACTACGCCAACAGAAAAAAACACATTACCCGCACACCTGTAACAAAATGTAAAACAAAAAATGAATAAATCATTACAAATATCCGCCACAAGAATGATTAACACGCTAATCATTCATCATAAGGCAGGCTGTTCTCGAAGCAGGAGAACGCTGCGCTCCCTGCAGGCAACGGCGGAGGCCGCGTCAGGACAGGGCTGCGCAGCAATGGTACCGGGATAATTTTGGTTTTCCGTTATCCCTTTAACCGCGTCAGCACTTACGCTACCCATTTATCTCTCTTAACGCTTTTTGATTTAACAGAAGAATATAAGAGAGCTTCCCGAAGCCAAAGTTGAAATAAGAATCACCTTATTTTACTTTCCTGACAATAATTAATAATTATCGACAATTATCCATTTCGCCACCGTTATTTCGGACTTTTTACCTGAATTGCTTTAACCGAGCAGCAGGCAATAAAGTTTAAATGCTTTTTATGACGTTGAAAAAAGCGCAGCATTGATAAAAATCTCGGACGATTCTCGCGCTTTAGCAAGCCATTGCAGACAATTTTTAGCGCCTGTATAAAACCTTCATCTTTCATTAACCCTCGCGGCGACATCAGCGACATCGGTCCATGATGAATGCTTACGGCATCAAAGCCGCTCCGTTGGAAAAGGGTCCGCCAGGCGGCAGCGCTCAGCGGGCTGACGTTGGATTTCACGACCCCCTGCAGCTGTCGCCGGGCGTCCTCTCCCAGCGTATCATGCGTATACATGATATCGTGCGTCAGCAAACGGCCACCGGGCTTGAGAACGCGAAAATATTCTGCCACCAGTTTTTCTTTGGCTTTATCCGCATACATGGTGAGCATCGCTTCATTTATCACCACATCAAACGTCTCGTCGGCAAATGGCAGCCGACCCGCATTCGCCTCCATCACTATCACCCGATGATCCACACCTTCGCGAACGATATTTTGCCGGGCTTTCGCCAGAGCGCCTTTATCCATATCGATGGCGTAAACGGTACAGTGAAAACGCTGCGCCAGCTCAATAGAGGTTGTCCCCATATTACAGGCCACCTCCAGGACTTTATTGTCGGCGCTAAACCCTGCCTGCTTAAATAGCCACTCAGTGGCCTCAATGCCGCCGGGACGTAAGCGGGTTTTCCCCAAACTTGCCAAAAAAGTATGTCCGGCTTTTTCGCTAGCGTTCATCTGACTCTCCTTACCTCATAAGATGCATTATAAATACAACATTAAAGTGAGAGAGGGAATAATGATAATGAATTTTATTTGCATTAAGGACGAGGTTAAAGAAAACGTGCTATGAGGAATAAAATATATTCAATGTTTAACAATTACTTATCGTTACTAAAGTTCTGTATGGCCCGTATTGCTGGCGCGACTTATTGAAATGATAACCATTCTCATATTAGCATGTGCCGTATTGATCAACTCTCCTGAACCTGGCTATGCCCTCTTCTTCCGCCATCGCCTCTCCGCTAACGCTTGCCTCGCTCTATAGCGATCATCATGGTTGGCTGAAAAAATGGCTTACCTGTAAGCTGCAATCCGCTTATGACGCCGACGACGTAGCGCAGGATACCTTTGTCCGAATTATGGCCAACGAGTCGCTGCTGACGATTCGCGATCCAAAATCCTTTCTCTGCACGATTGCTAAACGGGTGATGATCGACCTGTTCCGCCGTAACGCCCTGGAGCGTGCATGGTTAGACATGCTTTCGCAGCTTCCCCCAGAGCTCTCTCCCTCACCGGAGCTACGGCAGAGCCAGCTCGAACTGTTACAGCAGATTGATGCCATGTTGGACGGGCTTAACGCAAAAGTCCGGGAAGCGTTTTTGCTCTCGCAGCTTGAAGGGCTGACCTATGCCGAAATCGCCAGCCGCCTGGCGGTTTCCGTAAGCTCGGTTAAGAAATATATCGCGAAAGCCACCGAGCACTGTCTACTGTTTCGACTGGAGAATGGCCTGTGAAACCGACGCTGAGCGAATCTCGTCGTCAGGCGCTGCGCTCCGCCTCGCACTGGTACGCGGTGCTCAGCGATGGATGCGTGAGTCCGCAGCAGGAGGCCCGCTGGCAGCAGTGGTATGAGCAAAACAAAGAAAATCAGTGGGCCTGGCAGCAGGTAGAAAACCTGCGACAGCAGATGGGGCAACTGCCGGGCGGCCTGGCCAGCCGTGCCCTTAACGATAGCCGACTGGCGCGTCGCCACGTACTGAAGGGTCTGATGCTTTTGCTGGTCATCGGAGGCAGCTGGCGGCTCTGGGATTCCGAACTGGCGGAGGGCCTGGGCGCCGACTACCGTACGGCGAAAGAAATACCTCGCCAGCAGCAGCTTGCCGACGGTTCGCTCCTAACGCTGAATAGCGAAAGTGCCGCCGACGTCCGTTTTGACAGACGACAGCGCATGGTTCATTTACGCTACGGCGAAATCGCCATCAGGACCGCTCACGACAGCCTGCAGCGTCCTTTCCGCGTGCAAACGCGGGAAGGCACGCTCACCGCGCTCGGTACCGAATTCACCGTCCGTCAGTTTGCCGGCGGCACCCGGCTGGCGGTACAGCAGCATGCCGTGGAGGTGGTTTTACCATCCGGCAGCGTCCAAATCGTCAACGCCGGGGAAAGCCTGTGGTTTACCCGCAATCGCTTCTTCGCCCTGGTTAAGTTCAACGACGGCGAGGATAGCTGGATCAGAGGCGTGCTGACCTTCCGCGACGCCCCGCTAAGCGAGGTGGTCGAAACCCTCGCCCGCTATCGCTCCGGGGTGTTGCGCTGCGATCCCGCGGTGGCCGAATTACGCCTGAGCGGCACCTTTCCGCTGGAGGATCCTGACGCCATCCTGAAGGTTATTGCGCAAACGCTGCCGATTTCATTACGGTTTGTCACTCGCTACTGGGTGACGCTCGTTCCAGCCTGAGAAGAAAAATCGAAAAAATTCTCATTATCTATTGTCCCTTTTCCCGGCCCATTCGACTTATTAGATGAATATAACCATAAACGTTCGTGGAGAAGAGATGACGCCTTTTCGCGTTTTACGCACACCGATGCCTCTGGTAATAGCAATCCGTTTAACGCTGCTGCCGCTAGCAGGGCTGGCTGCCGCGCCGATATACGCCGCCGCGCAGTATGACATCGCCGCCGGGGGATTAGACAACGCCCTGAACCAATATGCCGCCCGCAGCGGTATCACGCTTTCCGCCGACGCCAGCCTGACGCGCGGCAAGCATAGCCCGGGCCTGCACGGCAGCTTCGAAACCGAAGAGGGGTTACGCAGGCTGCTGAACGGCAGCGGATTACGGCTAAAGCCGCTGGGCAAGAATGCCTGGACCCTGGAGCCCGCTCCTGACAGTTCAGACTCCACCCTCACCGTCGTCGGGGACTGGCTTGGCGACGCGCGCGAGAATGATGTCTTTGAACACGCCGGCGCCCGCGACGTTATCCGTCGGGAGGATTTCGCCAAAACCGGAGCCGCCACGATACGCGAAGTGCTGAACAGGATCCCCGGCGTCAACGCGCCGGAAAATACCGGTACAGGCAGTCACGATCTGGCAATGAACTTCGGTATTCGTGGCCTCAACCCGCGGCTTGCCAGCCGTTCCACGGTGCTGATGGACGGTATCCCGGTTCCCTTTGCCCCCTACGGCCAGCCGCAGCTTTCGCTGGCGCCGGTCTCGGTCGGCAATATGGACGCCATCGATGTCGTGCGCGGCGGCGGCGCGGTGCGCTACGGGCCGCAGAGCGTCGGCGGCGTGGTGAACTTCGTCACCCGCGCAATCCCCGAGGATTTTGGCATTCAGGGCGGCATGGAAGGGCAGCTCAGCCCCACCTCTTCACAAAACAACCCGAAAGAGACGCATAACCTCGCGATCGGCGGCACGGCGGACAACGGTTTCGGCTCCGCCCTGCTTTACTCAGGCACCCGGGGCAGCGACTGGCGCGAACACAGCGCCACGCGGATTGATGATGTGATGCTGAAAAGCAAATACGCGCCTAACGAAGTTCATACCTTTAAAAGCCTGCTGCAATACTATGACGGAGAAGCCGATATGCCCGGCGGCCTCTCCCGCGCCGACTACAACGCCGACCGCTGGCAGTCCACGCGTCCTTATGACCGTTTTTGGGGGCGCCGCCAGCTCGCCAGCCTCGGCTACCAGTACCAGCCGGATGCGCATCATAAATTTAATATTCAGGGGTTCTATACCCATACCCTGCGCAGCGGCTACCTGGAACAGGGTAAGCGCATTACACTCTCCCCGCGCGAATATTGGGTCCGCGGCATCGAACCGCGCTACAGCCAAAGCTTTATGATCGGCCCATCCGCCCACGAGGTCGGCGTCGGCTATCGCTACGTCAACGAATCGACCCACGAGATGCGTTACTACACCGCAACCACCAGCGGCGAGCTGCCCAGCACCGCCAGCCCCTACGATCGCGATACCCGTTCCGGTACCGAAGCCCACGCCTGGTATATCGACGATCGCGTGGATATTGGCAACTGGACGATTACGCCAGGAATGCGCTTTGAGCACATTGAGTCTTATCAGGACAATAATCTGCTGGGCACCCGCGAACGGGTCAGCTATAACGCTCCGCTCCCGGCGCTGAATGTTCTTTATCACCTCACCGACAGCTGGAATCTTTATGCCAACACAGAAGGCTCATTCGGCACCGTACAGTACAGCCAGATTGGCAAGGCTGTACAAAGCGGCAATGTGGAACCAGAAAAAGCGCGTACCTGGGAAGTCGGTACCCGCTATGACGACGGCGCGCTGACCGCCGAAATGGGGCTGTTCCTGATTAACTTCAACAATCAGTACGATTCCAACCAGACCAATGACACGGTTACCGCCCGCGGTAAAACGCGTCATAGCGGCCTGGAAGCGCAAACCCGTTACGCCCTCGGCGAACTCTCACCCGCGCTTGATAATCTCTCGGTCTACGCCAGCTATGCGTACGTTAATGCTGAAATCCGCGAGAAAGGCGACACCTACGGAAACCAGGTTCCCTTCTCGCCGAAGCACAAAGGCACCCTTGGCGTCGATTACAGCCCCGGCAGCTGGACGTTTAACCTTAACGGCGACTTCCAGTCCAGCCAGTTTGCCGATAACGCCAATACCGTTGCCGAAAGCGCCGATGGCAGCACCGGTCGTATTCCCGGCTATATGCTGTGGGGCGCCCGCGTGGCCTATGACTTTGGCCCACAAATGGCCAATCTCAACCTCGCGCTGGGGGTGAAAAACATCTTCGACCATGCGTATTACACCCGCTCATACGACGATAACAACAAAGGGCTTTACGTCGGTCAGCCGCGCACGCTGTACCTGCAAGGATCAATGAAGTTCTGATTGATCGAGCGTTGCCGGACAGCGCTATTCGCGCCCTGTCCGGCAAGCTGGAGGAAAATCATGTTTAGCCTTGTTCGTCAGTGCATTTTAGCCCGCTGTTTGCCGCCACCGTACAGGATGAGCGCGGTCGCTTTACGCTTGATAAAACGCCGCAGCGCATCGTGGTGCTTGAACTCTCCTTTGTTGACGCGCTGGCGGCGGTCGACGTTAGCCCAACAGGCATGGCCGATGACAACGATCCGTCGCGTATTCTTGCGGACGTACGCGCACGTCTGAAGCCCTGGCAGTCGGTGGGCACCCGTGCCCAGCCCTCGCTCGAGGCCATCCGCGCGCTGCATCCCGATCCGATCGTCGCCGATAGCAGACGCCATGCCGGAATCTACGCCGCCGAGCGTATTGCCAGCGACATGGTTAAAATCGTCCATCACCGGGCGGTAGATATCACGCCATGAAACCGTTCCGGCACGTTTTTTTTATCTGGGGATGGCCGCTGCTGGCACAGGATAACCCGCTGGTGCTACTTGATGAACCAACAACCTGGCTGGATATTAATCATCAGGTGGAGCTGTTGAAGCTGATGCGCGAGCTACAGACGATGGGCAAAACCGTGGTCACCGTACTGCACGATCTGAATCAGGCCAGCCGCTACTGCGACCATCTGGTGGTGCTTGAAGGGGGTCAGGTGCAGGCTCAGGGCCTGGCGGAAACGGTACTGACGCCGGAGATGCTGCGGGAGATTTTTCACCTGGAAGCGGAGATTTACCCAGAGCCGGTGTCCCGGCGCCCGATGCGCGTGGTGAAATAACTCGGGTAAGGCGTACTGCGCCCTACCCGACGTTAATCAGTAAGTGTGGAAATATTGCTGAATCACCTGCGGATTTTTCGTTTGCGTCAGCGCGGTCATCAGCAAAATGCGCGCTTTTGCCGGATTGAGAGAATCGGCCACCAGTCCCGGCTGGCCGCCATCTACCGGCACCACGCCGCTGCCGGTACGCGAGGCGCGAACCACCACGATGCCGGCTTTTTCCGCTTTTTCAATTCCTGCCGCACTGCGTACGGAGACCGACCCCGCGCCGGTACCTGCGTAAATAATCCCGTCAGCATGGTGAGCGATCGCCGCGTCATACATATATTCAGGGTCATCCTGGTAGCCATAAATAATGACTACTTTCGGCAGCGCGTTCAGGTTACGGACGTCGAAAACTGAACGCACGGTGTGAATTTTGTCCACGCGGGTTTCGAACTGCGGCTTACCGCTGACGATCACGCCGAGGTAGCCCTCTTCCGGCGCCCGGAAGGTATCCAGCGTCGTGGCGTTGGTTTTAGTGACAAAACGCGCTGCCCCGATGCGATCGTTAAGGACCACCATCACCCCACGGCCTTTCGCTTCCGGGTCAGCCGCCACGGTCACCGCTTCCAGCAGATTCATCGGGCCGTCGGCGCTGATGGCCGTTGCCGGGCGCATTGCCGCCGTGAAGACCACCGGCTTATTGCTTTTTACCGTCAGGTTGAGGAAATAAGGCGTCTCGTCGAGGGTATCGGTACCGTGGGTAATGACTACGCCGTCGACATCCTCGCGGGCCAGCAGTTCATTGACGCGTTTGGCCAGCTTGAGAATAATATCGCTGGTCATATTTTCGCTACCGATATTGGCAACCTGCTCACCGTCAACGCGGGCGACTTTACTCATTTCAGGTACGGCGTTAATCAGCGTCTGTACGCCAATCGCGCCGGCTTTATACCCGGTTGTCTGGGTGTTGCTGGCCGCCGAACCGGCAATGGTGCCTCCGGTTGCCAGGATCACAATATGCGGCAGACGCGTGTCGCTGAACGCGAAAGCACTTATCGACAGTAACGCAATGGTCAGTAATGCTCTAAAATTCATAATTACCCATCCCCAAATAGATTTTAATCAAATTCGCCCGGTGATAATGCAAAGGGCTTGCCAGGATTTAATGTATTTTGCCGGTCAAAAGTGGTTAACTATCGGACAAAAAAGGATTTTTATTTCGCCAGGAGCGCGACATTGGTGCACAGATGCGCTAAAAACGGGCATCATAAAATGCAAAATCAGAAACAACTCATGCAATCTGTTCTGTCTTGATGGCATCGCGAGTAACCAAATAAGCCATAACGACGCGGGTAACCCGAGAGAGAAAAACGATGCGTATCGCCTTAAAATCAGCATTGATGCTAACAACCCGCGTCATACAAATCATTAATCCTGAACTGCAGCTGCATATGCAGCGAACGGCGCTGATCGCACTGGAGCTGGCGCAGGCATCAGGGCTTTCGCGCCCGCAGCAGCAAACGGTCTTTTGCGCCGCGCTGCTGCACGATATTGGCGTTCTGGGTGACAAAAGGGCCTTCTCCTCGCTGAACGTTATCGATAATCTCAATGACCCCCATCAACATCGGGGAGCAGAAATGCTGGCCGGATTAACCACCCTGGCCCCAATCCTGCCGATTATTCGCGATCATCATTTTAGCCCGCACCACAGGGGCAGCCTCGAACAGCATATCGTCTATTTTGCCGATGTTTTTGAGCGCCTGCTGGCCGGTAATAAAGGCGGTTCGGCTTATCAACCCGATATTATTATTACGCAATTTCGTACGCTCTATCAGGCGATCGACCCGTCGCTGTGTCAGACCTTGTGCCAGCTCGCACAAAAAGAGCATTTCTGGCTGCATCTTAATCCTGGACATATTCAGCGAATGCTGGAAATTATCGGCCCAATTAACGATGTCTATATGGGTATTGATGGCCTGAAAGATATCTGTCTGTTAATCGCCAACATTGTCGATACCTACAGTAGCTTTACCGCCAGCCATAGCCTGAAGGTTGGACAAATTTCGCGCGCCCTTGCCGCCTGGATGAATCAGCCGGAGCTGGAGTGCCGGAAGATTGAAATTGCCGGCTATTTGCACGATATCGGTAAAGTCTACATACCGCTGGCCATCCTCGAGAAACAGGGCGAGCTCAATGATGAAGAGCTGCTGCAAGTTCGGGAACACAGCTATATGACCGGCGAAATTCTTAGCGCATTTAGCGAACTCGGCGATATTGTGAACTGGGCGGCCAATCATCACGAAAAACTGGATGGCAGCGGTTATCCTCTGCATCTGAGTGGCGATTACCTGCAGCTGGCAGATCGCATCATCGCCATCGCGGATATTTTCACCGCCCTTACCGAAGACCGCCCTTATCGCCCCGGCATGAGCCGTCAGCAAGCGTTACGGCTGATTGAGTGTGATGTGACAAACGGCGCGCTGGATAAAGACGTTTACCGCGTTTTACATCAGCATGCCGAAGCGCTGCACGCTATTATTACTCACACGCTGCCCTCTTAATTTGCCGGCTCTCTGCTGGTGAAGCCGGAGCGCAGCGACAAAAAATATAATTAATTCATCTGCACGCAAGGATATATCCGGTGAGAATCGCCACCATGACCAATTGGGCCTACGGGATCACCGTCGCCCTGACCCTCGCCTCAGGCATGGCAATGCTGATGGCCTCAAGTGCGGATAATGCTGAACGCCGCGCCGTCGAACAACGTCAGGTGTTCGACCAGTTGAGTGAAGAAGTCGAAAGCGGCGCCTGGGAGCTTTCCGATCTGGCGCGGCTCTATATCATCCAAAAAAATCAGGATGTGCTACGCGAATACCGGCAGCAGGCGCAGACCATTGCCGCCATTGAACACCGGCTGGTTAAACTCAAAGATAATGGCGCAACCGCTGAAGAACTGGCGCTGCTGCGGGAGGGTTTACAGATTGCCGATGAACTCCAGGATGAGCAGCAGGCGGCGCTGGCGCAGGTTGCCCGGGGGGAAGAAAAAGCGGCGGTAAGCCTGCTTTACGGCGCGGCCTACGAACAGGAGCTTGAGCGGGTACAAACTCAGCTTGACCACTTTCGCCTGCTGCTTGAAGGCCGGGTGAATAAAATCATCGCTCAGGCCACGGAGAAATCACGTATCTGGCGTACGCTCTCTGAAGTCATGGTTGGCCTCACCGCCCTGATGTTTCTGTTTGTGCTGGGATTTATCCTTAAGCGGCGGGTGCTCTATCCCGTTGTCCGTCTGAGCGATGTGGTGCAGCGGCTGGCATCGCAGGATTATGCGGTCGAGACGCCGCAGTTTACCCAGATAGATGAAATTGGCGATATGGCCCAGGCGATTCGTATCTTTCGCGAGAACGGGCTGGCGCGGCAGCGGCTGGAACAAGAGCGCGATGCCGACTGGGCCGTCCGCGAGCTGCTGGCGCGGATGACCCAGCGTCTGCAGGGCTGCGAATCATTCGAGGATGTGATCAAGGTGGCCGAGCGCTTTGCCCCCAGCATCGCCCCGCAGATCCCCGGCCGACTCTATATCCTCGACACCGATCCCTGGCAGATGCGCTGCGTTGCGCAGTGGCTTTCTCCGCCGCAGGAAACGGATGTATTTCATCCCGATAACTGCTGGGCCGTTCGGCGCGGGCTGAGTCATCCTCCGGTTAACGGTGAGCCGGATATCGCCTGTTACCACCTGACGGAACCACAGGCCAATCAGTCGCTATGCGTGCCGCTGATTGCGCAAGGAGAAGCGATTGGCCTGCTCTCCTTCAGCAACGTCACCGCCGCAACCGCGCCTTCCCGCGCCTATCTTGAACTGATGGCCGAAGCGCTGGGTCTGGCTCTGGCGAATCAGCGTTTACGCAACGCGCTGCTGGAAAAGGCGCTGTTCGATTCATTAACCGGCCTGCGCAATCGTCACCATCTGGATGATGCTCTGCATACTCAAATGAATCTGGCGGTTCGCAACGGTACGCCACTGAGCTGCCTGATGATCGATATCGATCACTTCAAGGCAATTAACGATAATTACGGCCACGAAGCGGGCGATCTGGTCATTAAAAACGTCGCCGCAATTATACAGCGTGCGGTGCGTGATATCGGGATGGCCTTCCGCTACGGAGGCGAAGAGTTCCTGGTGCTGCTGGGCGGAACCCATGAAGAGGCGGCAATGGCCTGCGCGACCGAGATCTATCACAGCGTTCAGCATCTGACTTTGCGCTATGGCCTTGCTGAGATTGGTCAGATCAACGTCTCCATCGGCATCGCCAGCTACCCGCAGCATACGCATAGCGACAGCCTGCTGCGCGCGGCAGACGCTGCGCTCTACCGGGCAAAAGAGTTGGGCCGGTCAAGAATTGTGAGCTTTGGGATGTTGAAGGCGGATTGAGTCGATATTCGCACCGTTATGTAAAAGGAGCCGTGCGCTCCTTTTGCCCAGTGCAATCATCAGGACAGCGTAGCAAACTTTGGCGCGCCGGATTTTCTATCCTCTTGAAAAGTAAGCCGCTTGATCCAGGGCAAAGTCATAACTCCGTCATTGAGTAAAATTCATCGCCTGATTTGAACAAGGCTATGTCGTTTTCATGCTTTTAAGGTTTACGCTGTTCTACCTACTTTTTATCCCCTTGCAGACTTTTGCGCTTAATTACTCTTCAACCTTTTTAAGGCTCAATTGCCCGCAGAGAGGCCTCGTGGAGGTCATTTTGCATGTTTACGATCATACTCAGGAAAAATGGCAGAATAATTTTGAGACCGGCGCAGGGCACAAACGCTCAGGCGATATGGAACTGATCCCCTTTGCCAACGGGGATATTCTCTTCCACTCGGTGTCTACAGATGCATTTAGCTATCTTTACAGCGGCGAAGAGAAGCTTTACCGCTGTTTAAAATTGGATGAAAGACCGCTATACCCTTCCTTTTAACCCTGCGTAAGCGACGCGATCCAACCCGGGACGTTGTCCGCAGAGTAAAAAAAACGGGAACCCATCGGCTCCCGTTTTGTTTAACCCAGAGACTGGATTACATGTTCGCGATGATTGCGTCGCCAAACTCTGAACATTTCAGCAGCTTAGCGCCTTCCATCAGACGTTCAAAGTCATAGGTCACGGTCTTGGCGGCGATTGCGCCTTCGGTGCCTTTAACAATCAGGTCTGCGGCTTCGAACCACTGCATGTGACGCAGCATCATTTCGGCGGACAGGATGATGGAACCTGGGTTCACTTTATCCTGGCCGGCATATTTCGGCGCAGTACCGTGGGTCGCTTCAAACAGCGCGCACTCGTCACCGATGTTTGCACCCGGGGCAATACCGATACCGCCAACCTGCGCCGCCAGGGCGTCAGAAATATAGTCACCGTTCAGGTTCATACAGGCGATGACATCGTACTCCGCCGGACGCAGCAGGATCTGCTGCAGGAAGGCGTCGGCGATAACGTCTTTAACGACAATCTCTTTCCCGGTGTTCGGGTTTTTGATCTTCATCCACGGGCCGCCGTCAATCAGCTCACCGCCGAACTCTTCGCGTGCCAGCTGGTAGCCCCAGTCTTTAAACGCGCCTTCGGTGAATTTCATGATGTTGCCTTTGTGCACCAGGGTCAGAGAATCGCGATCGTTGGTGATAGCGTATTCGATGGCGGCGCGAACCAGGCGTTTGGTGCCTTCTTCAGAGCACGGCTTGATGCCGATGCCGCAATGTTCCGGGAAGCGAATTTTCTTCACGCCCATTTCATCACGCAGGAATTTGATGACTTTATCCGCTTCAGCAGAGTCTGCTTTCCACTCGATACCGGCGTAGATGTCTTCGGAGTTTTCGCGGAAGATAACCATATCGGTCAGTTCAGGATGCTTAACCGGGCTCGGTGTACCCTGGTAGTAACGAACCGGACGCAGGCAAACGTAGAGGTCCAGTTCCTGACGCAGGGCAACGTTCAGAGAACGAATGCCGCCGCCGACTGGCGTAGTCAGAGGGCCTTTGATAGCAACACGATATTCACGAATCAGATCAAGAGTTTCGGCAGGCAGCCAGACATCCTGGCCATAAACCTGGGTCGATTTTTCACCGGTGTAAACTTCCATCCAGGAAATTTTACGCTCGCCCTTATAGGCTTTCTCAACGGCAGCATCAACCACTTTCAGCATCGCCGGAGTGACGTCAACGCCGATACCATCGCCTTCGATGAACGGGATAATCGGGTTATTAGGGACGTTCAGCTTGCCGTTTTGCAGGGTGATTTTTTGACCTTCCGCCGGAACTACTACTTTGCTTTCCATTAACCTCTCCTTCGAGCGCTTCTGGTTCTGCTCTTCCCTCTTCACGCTAGCCGGGCGTTGGCTTTATTCGCCCACTCCCGTCAGTGGAATATCCCGCTAACCGGAGATTTCGCGTCCGTGTCGCCTTCCTGTAATGCGAATCGGTTTGAGCAACCTTTTTGTTAATAAGTTGTAATGAGCATGTCAATACTACCTGAATGTTTGCGTCCATGAAAGGCATTCGTAATTAGGCTATAATGCGGCAATTGACAGAGTCTGAAAATACCATGCAAAAAACTTCATTTAGAAAACATCGCGTTGAGCGATTCAGCACGCAACAAGTCACCAGACAACGTAAAGAACGCCAGCCAAAAACTGTGATCTTGTTCAATAAACCATACGATGTATTGCCGCAATTTACCGATGAAGCCGGGCGCAGCACGCTAAAAGATTTTATTCCGGTTGCCGGCGTCTATGCCGCCGGTCGACTGGACCGCGATAGCGAAGGCCTGCTGGTGCTGACCAACGACGGCGCGCTGCAGGCGGCTCTCACCCAACCGGGTAAGCGCACCGGTAAAGTTTATTACGTTCAGGTGGAAGGTGAACCCACGGCGGATGCGCTGACCGCGCTCCGCGACGGCGTCACGCTTAATGACGGCCCCACTCTGCCAGCGGGAGTGGAGCGTGTAGCGGAGCCAGAGTGGCTCTGGCCGCGTCATCCCCCCATCCGCGAGCGTAAATCCATTCCTACCAGCTGGCTTAAAATTACCCTCTATGAAGGGCGCAATCGCCAGGTGCGGCGGATGACCGCCCACGTCGGCTTTCCCACGCTGCGCCTGATTCGCTATGCGATGGGAGGCTATACGCTGGATGGTCTGGCCAACGGCGAATGGCGGAAGGCTGAATAACTAAATTAACTTTTTACTGCCGTTTCAGGGAAGAAAATATGCGCTTACGCTTTATTTGCGCGCTGAGCCTGTGCTGCATCTCATCATTCAGCTGTGCAGAAGAGCGCTGTGAGGTGCTTGCTGGCATCGCTGCTGGTGAGGCTGCTTACATCTATAATACAGCGCGGGTAAAAACTAAGGGTCGGCTGCATTTCTATTCCGCACCAGCCGCCAAATGCCAGCTTCCAGCCTTTTTGATTACCGGGGATAACGTCGAAGTGCTTCGCAGCATGGCGTCGGGTGGCTCTCTTAGCGATCGGTATCAATACATACGTTTTCGCGATTCGAATGGGCAATTTGCCGTTGGCTGGGTGAACGCTGCCGGGCTGGCAATACAGAAGAATCCCCTACCCGTTAGCAAAGAATGTCAGCAATGGGCGAACCAGGCGATGCCGCAGCGCGTAAGCGAGGCGCCTGCCCTGCATAATCACTATCAGGTTCAAGGATCCGGACGGGCCTGGTTCTACACAATGCCTGATGAACAATGCCGCAGCCGTACCTTTTTTTTTATTACCCGGGGATACCGTTTCCGCTCAGGAGCAATCTAAAGATGGTTATATTGAGGCCGTTTATTACACCGCCGATCGCCATATCGTGCGTGGCTGGCTGAAAAAAACACGGCTTATCCCTTCAAAGCACGGCGATAGCTATCGCGAGGATATCAATCCGCTATCAACGGACAAAGCATCGCGGCTGGTAACCCTTAATTTACGTCACGACTATAGCTGTATATTTTATGAAAGCTGGGACGCGGAAAAAGAGATACAAATGATGGTGCGTGAAGATCATCAATCTCCGCGTTGTCGCGGTGCAGGCGACCCGGAAACATCACCCGTCATCGCTTACATCAGCGTTAATAAACTCAGCGGCGTTATTCGCTGGCCGGATGTCGCAGAAGGATTTGAACCATAATAAAGTGGAACGAAGAGCATATCGAAATTCATCGCCTGATTTCATACATGCAAGATCGGCACTTATCAAAGGATGCACTATGTTTAAGCCGCACGTCACCGTCGCCTGCGTGGTTCACGCTAAAGGCAAATTCCTGGTTGTTGAAGAGACGATCAAAGGTAAAGCGTTATGGAACCAGCCGGCAGGCCATCTCGAAGCCGATGAAACCCTGGTTCAGGCCGCAGAACGCGAGCTTTGGGAAGAGACCGGCATTCGCGCGACGCCGCAGCACTTTCTCCGCCTGCATCAGTGGATAGCCCCGGATCGCACGCCATTTTTGCGTTTCCTCTTTACCATCGAGCTTAACGATACGTGCGCCACCGAGCCCCACGATAGCGATATCGACCGCTGCCTGTGGCTCAGCGCTGAGGAAATTCTTAGCGCGAGCAACCTGCGTTCGCAGCTGGTTGCCGAGAGCATTCGCAGCTATCAGCAGGATCCGCGCTTCCCGCTGGCGCTCATCGGCGAATTTAACTGGCCGTTTACAGGGGGTGCCTCAACGGAGGACGCGTGCTAGAATACGCCGCCTCGAAGTTCAATGTAGTGAGTAATCCAATGTCAGAAAGCCAGAAAAAAGTGATCGTCGGCATGTCCGGCGGGGTTGATTCCTCAGTTTCCGCCTACCTGCTGCTCCAGCAAGGGTATAAGGTGGAAGGCCTGTTCATGAAGAACTGGGAAGAAGACGACGGCGAGGAATACTGCACCGCAGCGGCGGATCTTGCCGACGCGCAGGCCGTTTGCGATAAGCTCGGGATTGAACTTCACACCGTCAACTTTGCCGCAGAATACTGGGACAACGTGTTTGAATTGTTCCTTGCAGAGTATAAAGCCGGACGCACGCCCAACCCGGATATTCTGTGCAATAAAGAAATTAAATTTAAAGCCTTCCTCGAATTTGCCGCAGAAGATCTCGGCGCTGATTACATCGCCACCGGCCACTACGTGCGCCGGGCCGACGTCAACGGCAAGAGCCAGCTGCTGCGCGGCCTCGACGGTAATAAAGACCAGAGCTACTTCCTCTATACCTTGAGCCACGAACAGATCGCGCAAAGCCTGTTCCCGGTGGGGGAGCTGGAAAAGCCGCAGGTGCGTAAAATCGCCGAAGAGCTGGATCTCATCACCGCGAAGAAAAAAGACTCGACCGGTATCTGTTTCATCGGCGAACGCAAATTCCGCGAATTCCTGGGCCGCTACCTGCCTGCTCAGCCGGGTAAAATTATCAGCGTTGACGGCGACGAAGTTGGCGAGCATCAGGGTCTGATGTACCACACGCTGGGGCAGCGTAAAGGTCTGGGCATCGGCGGTATCAAAGACGGCGGCGAAGACCCGTGGTATGTGGTCGACAAAGATGTCGAAAACAATATTTTGATTGTCGCTCAGGGCCATGACCATCCGCGCCTGATGTCCGTGGGGTTGATTGCTCAACAGCTGCACTGGGTTGACCGCGAGCCGCTCACGGGCACGCTGCGCTGCACGGTAAAAACCCGTTACCGTCAGACCGACATCTCCTGCACCGTGAAAGCGCTGGATGATGACCGCATTGAAGTGATCTTTGATGAGCCTGTAGCCGCCGTCACGCCGGGCCAGTCTGCGGTCTTCTACAACGGCGAAGTATGCCTCGGCGGCGGGATTATCGAACAGCGCTTGCCGCTGCAGGCCTGACAGACATATCAGCCGCTGAAGGCCCCAGCCGGGTATTTGGCGGTTTACAAGGAGAATGTGTGGCGAAGAATTATTATGACATTACGCTGGCGCTGGCCGGCGTTTGCCAGGCCGCGCGTCTGGTTCAGGAACTGGCGCACCAGGGGCACTGCGATAGCGACGCCCTGCATGTGTCGCTGAACAGCATCATCGATCTCGACCCGGAGTCTACGCTGGCGGTGTTCGGTGGTAGTGAAGCCAATCTTCGCCTCGGGCTGGAAACCCTCATCGGCGTGCTGAATACCAGCAGTCGCCAGGGGCTGAACGCCGAACTCACCCGCTATACTTTAAGCCTGATGGTGCTGGAACGTAAGCTTGCCGCCAGCAAAGGAGCCATGGATACCCTCGGCAACCGTATCGGCGGTCTGCGCCGTCAGCTTGAACATTTCGATCTGCAATCCGAGACGCTGCTTAGCGCAATGGCGGGCATCTATGTGGATGTTATTAGCCCGCTGGGCCCGCGTATTCAGGTCACCGGCTCTCCAGCCGTGCTGCAAAGCCCTCAGGTTCAGGCAAAGGTTCGCTCTGCCCTGCTGGCGGGTATTCGCTCTGCGGTGCTCTGGCACCAGGTCGGCGGCGGCCGTCTGCAGCTAATGTTTTCTCGTAATCGTCTGGTTAACCAGGCCAAACAAATTCTTGCTCATTTAACCCCGGAGTTGTGATCTATGGAATTATCCTCACTGACCGCCGTTTCCCCAGTCGACGGCCGCTACGGCGACAAAGTCAGCGCGCTGCGCGGTATCTTCAGCGAATTCGGTTTGCTGAAATTCCGCGTTCAGGTAGAAGTGCGTTGGTTGCAAAAACTGGCCGCGCACGCAGCGATCAAGGAAGTTCCTGCTTTTGCTGCCCACGCAAACGGTTACCTTGATAAAATCGTCGCCGATTTTAGCGTAGAAGATGCAGAGCGCATCAAAACTATCGAGCGCACCACCAACCACGACGTCAAAGCGGTTGAGTATTTCCTCAAGGAAAAAGTCGCCGACGTGGCTGAACTGCACGCGGTCTCCGAGTTTATCCACTTTGCCTGCACCTCCGAGGACATCAACAATCTGTCCCACGCGCTGATGCTGAAAACCGCTCGCGACGAAGTGATCCTGCCATACTGGCGCAAGCTCATCGACGCGGTGAAAGAGCTGGCGGTACAGTATCGCGATATCCCACTGCTTTCCCGTACTCACGGTCAGCCGGCTACGCCGTCCACCATGGGTAAAGAGATGGCCAACGTCGCTTACCGTATGGAGCGTCAGTATCGTCAGCTGAACCAGATCGAAATCCTTGGCAAAATCAACGGCGCGGTAGGTAACTATAACGCCCATATCGCTGCCTATCCGGAAGTTGACTGGCATCAGTTTAGCGAAGAGTTCGTGACTTCTCTGGGCATCCAGTGGAACCCGTACACCACCCAGATTGAGCCGCACGACTATATCGCCGAGCTGTTCGACTGCGTCGCCCGCTTCAATACCATCCTGATTGATTTCGACCGTGACGTGTGGGGCTACATCGCGCTCAACCATTTCAAGCAGAAAACCATTGCTGGCGAAATCGGCTCCTCAACCATGCCGCATAAAGTCAACCCGATCGACTTCGAGAACTCCGAAGGCAACCTCGGTCTGGCCAACGCGGTTATGCAGCATCTGGCAAGTAAACTGCCGGTTTCCCGCTGGCAGCGTGATCTGACCGACTCCACCGTGCTGCGCAACCTCGGCGTGGGCATCGGCTACGCGCTGATCGCCTATCAGTCAACCCTGAAAGGCGTGAGCAAGCTGGAGCTGAATCAAGACCGTCTGCTGGATGAGCTGGACCACAACTGGGAAGTTCTGGCCGAGCCGATCCAGACCGTCATGCGTCGCTACGGCATCGAGAAGCCGTACGAGAAGCTGAAAGAGCTGACCCGCGGCAAGCGCGTCGATGCCGAAGGCATGCAGCAGTTTATTGACAGCCTGGCGCTGCCGGAAGATGAAAAAGTTCGCCTCAAAGCCATGACCCCGGCTAACTACATCGGCCGCGCGACCACGATGGTTGACGAACTGAAGTAAGCCTTTCGACCCTCTTTCCGCCGGGAAAGAGGGTTATTTTTCCTCCCTCTCATCTGCTCGTCGTCATCCCCCGGGTTATTAACCAGAATAGCAGCGCCAGCAGGCTAACTGATGCTCCCAGCAGGCAGACGCCTTGCCATCCTGCGCTGGCATATACCGCAGTCGTACTTATCGCTCCCAGCGCGCTGCCGAGAGCATAAAACAGCATATACAAACCGACCAGTCTGCTGTGCGCCTCAGGACGGCTACGGAAAATCATGCTCTGATTAGTGACGTGCAGCGCCTGGCCGCCGAGATCCAGCATGACAATGCCAATCAGCAGCGCCGCTGGCGACCATGTCATCAGTGATAAAGGCCACCACGCCATCAGCAATATCACCAGGGCCGCGGCGCTGGTGCGCTGGGCATATCCGCGGTCGGCCCATTGACCAGCGCGACCTGCCGCCAGGGCGCCGATCGCGCCCACCAGGCCCAGGGCGCCAATCTCGGTATGAGAAAAGCTAAAGGGTGGCGCGCTTAACGGCAAAACTAACGCGCTCCAGAAGATATTGAACGCGGCAAACATCAGTAATGCCAGCATGCCTCGCACCTGCAGGTTTTTCTCCTGACGCAGCAGCGCCAGCATGGATATCAGAAGCTGAGGATAGCTCAGTGGGCGCGATGCAACCGCCAGTACCGGCAGACGACGCCACAGGGGAAGCGCGATGCCTAACATCAGCAAAGCGGCAAAGATATATACCCCACGCCAGCCGAATAGATCGCTGATGCTTCCCGAAAATACCCGCGCCAGCAGCAATCCAATAAAGACCCCGCTTTGCGCTGCGCCCACTACCCTGCCCTGTTCAGAGGGGGCGGCCGCGCTTGCGGCATAAGCAATCAACCCCTGCGTCATGGCGGTACCCAGCAGACCAACGGCAAGCATGCTGGCTATCAGCATTACTGTCGATGTTGCCAGACTGACGGCAAATAGCGCAGCGATCAGTAATATCACCTGCGTCGCCATCAGTCGGCGGCGATTCAGCCTGTCTCCCAGCGGTACCAGCAATAACAAAGCCAGCGCGCAGCCAAGCTGAGTTGCCGCGATCGCGCCACCGATCGCGGCGTGGCCGATCGCAAAATCGCGCGCCAGGGCATCAAGGAGCGGTTGTGCGTAATAAACATTTGCCACGCTCAGGCCGCTGGCGATAGCAAACAGCAGCACCAGACTACGCGGCATGACCGTTGGCGGCCCCTCTGGCGATGGCGATAATAATGTCGCTTTCATCCTTCCCCCCTGGAGCATTCTGGTTTCAAAACAAAACTCATTGCAGTCTGGAGCATGAAGTTTTAAAATGCAACTAGTTTGCCACTTCCTCAGGAGCGCCTGTGTCCTCATCAGAAAACAGGGAAAACACAACCTGCCCCGTCGCCCGAAGTGTGGATATTATCGGCGACCGCTGGTCGCTGTTGATTGTGCGCGATGCCTTTGATGGCATGAGTCGCTTCAGCGATTTCCAGCGAAGCCTTGGTATAGCGCGTAATATTCTCTCCGACCGTCTGCACAAATTGCTAAACTCGGGTATTCTCACTACCCAATCCGCCTCAGACGGCACGGCCTATCAGGAATACGTACTGACGGAAAAAGGCCAGCGCTTGTTCCCTGTCGTCGTTGCGCTACGCCAGTGGGGAGAGCAGCATCTCTTTGCCGATGGCGAACGCCACTCGGTACTGATCGATAAACGTACGCAGCGCCCGGTTCCCGTGATGACGCCGATGGCCGAGGACGGATTACCGTTGAATTTTCATGAGGCTAAGGTACAAAAAATTAAATAAAATTCTTTATTTAACAGCTGTTTATATTAAAGGTGTATAATTAGCGCTAAACTATTCAAATCATAAATAAAATGGAGAACGGGCATGCGCGTACTCGTGGTTGAGGATAACGCTCTGCTGCGCCATCACCTGAAAGTTCAGCTACAGGAGCTTGGCCATCAGGTAGATGCGGCGGAAGACGCAAAGGAAGCGGATTACTATCTGGGTGAACACGTTCCGGACATCGCCATTGTCGATCTTGGCCTGCCGGATGAAGACGGCCTCTCGCTGATTCGCCGCTGGCGCAGCCACGACGTATCGGTACCGGTTCTGGTCCTCACCGCGCGCGAAGGCTGGCAAGATAAAGTCGAGGTTCTGAGCGCCGGAGCGGATGACTACGTCACCAAGCCGTTTCACATCGAAGAGGTCGCCGCGCGTATGCAGGCGCTTCTGCGGCGCAACAGCGGCCTCGCATCGCAGGTGATCTCAATACCGCCATTCCAGGTAGATTTATCGCGTCGCGAGCTGTCGGTTAATGACCAGCCCATCAAGCTGACGGCGTTTGAATACACCATTATGGAAACCCTGATCCGTAACCGGGGCAAAGTAGTCAGCAAAGATTCATTGATGCTGCAGCTCTATCCCGACGCCGAGCTGCGCGAAAGCCATACTATCGATGTGCTGATGGGACGATTGCGTAAAAAAATCCAGGCTGAGTATCCGCAGGATGTGATTACCACCGTGCGCGGCCAGGGCTATCTGTTCGAACTGCGCGGATGAAAGGGCTGTTGCGGCATATTTTACCGCTATCGTTACGCGTCCGCTTTCTGCTGGCGACGGCCGCCGTGGTGCTGATCCTGTCGCTGTCTTATGGCATGGTCGCGCTGGTCGGCTATAGCGTAAGCTTTGATAAAACCACCTTCCGCCTGCTGCGCGGCGAGAGCAACCTGTTCTATATGCTGGCGAAGTGGGAAAACAACGCCATCGACGTTGATATTCCCGACAACCTCAATATGCAAAGTCCGACGGTGACGCTGATTTACGACGCTCACGGTCGGTTATTATGGGCGCAGCGCGATGTTCCCTGGCTGGTGAAGCGTATCCAACCGGAATGGCTCAAAAACAACGGCTTTCATGAAATTGAGGCCGACGTGGACAGCAGCAGCATGCTGCAGCACAACAATCATGAGATCCAACAGCAGCTGAATGCCATTCGGGAAGAGGACGACAGCTCCGAAATGACCCACTCGGTGGCGATCAATATCTATCCGGCCACCAGCACCATGCCGCAGCTCAGCATCGTGGTTGTCGACACCATACCGGTGGAGCTCAAGCGCTCGTACATGGTATGGAGCTGGTTTATCTACGTACTGGCGGCCAACCTGCTGCTGGTGATCCCGTTATTATGGGTGGCGGCATGGTGGAGCTTGCGCCCTATTGAATCGCTGGCCAAAGAGGTGCGCGAACTGGAGGAGCATCACCGTGAACTGCTCAATCCCAACACCACCCGGGAGCTTACGCGGCTGGTCAGCAATCTCAACCGCTTGCTGAAAAGCGAACGCGAGCGTTATGACAAATACCGCACTACCCTGACCGACCTGACCCATAGCCTGAAAACGCCTCTCGCAGTGATGCAGAGCACCTTACGCTCCATGCGCGGCGAGAAGCTCAGCGTCAACGAAGCAGAGCCGGTAATGCTGGAGCAGATTAGCCGTATCTCGCAGCAGATCGGCTACTACCTGCACCGTGCCAGCATGCGCAGCGGCGGGTCGCTGCTGAGTCGCGAGCTGCATCCCATCGCTCCGCTGCTCGATAGCCTGACCTCGGCGCTGAATAAAGTTTACCAGCGCAAAGGCGTGAATATTAGCCTGGATATTTCGCCGGAAATCAGTTTTGTCGGCGAAAAGAATGATTTTATGGAAGTGATGGGCAACGTGCTTGATAACGCCTGCAAATACTGTCTGGAGTTTGTCGAAGTCTCCGTCCGTCAGACCAACGACAACCATTTACACATCCTCGTAGAGGATGATGGTCCCGGGATCCCCCACACGATGCGCAGCGCGGTATTCGATCGCGGCCAGCGCGCCGACACGCTGCGTCCCGGCCAGGGCGTGGGGCTCTCCGTCGCGCGCGATATCGTTGCCCAGTACGATGGTCGAATTCTCGCCGAAGAGAGCCTGCTCGGCGGCGCCTGCATGGAAGTTATTTTTGGCCGCCAGGCCCTGGAAGATAAAGAGAGCTAAAACAGTCGGTTTTTTAACGGCGCCTGCATCATGCTGGTGCCGCATCCGTTATAATCCCTGACAGACACCTGCTGTGGAATATAAATATGGATTATCAATTAACGCTTAACTGGCCCGACTTTATCGAACGCTACTGGCAAAAACGCCCGGTAGTGCTGAAACGGGGCTTTGCTAATTTCGTCGATCCGTTAAGCCCGGACGAGCTGGCCGGACTGGCGATGGAGAGCGAAGTCGACAGTCGCCTGGTCAGTCATCAGGACGGTAAATGGCAGGTCAGCCACGGTCCGTTTGAGAGCTACGACCATCTGAGCGAAAATAACTGGTCGCTGCTGGTACAGGCGGTCAATAACTGGCACCAGCCGACGGCGGCGCTGATGCACCCGTTCCGCGCCCTTCCCGACTGGCGCATTGACGATCTGATGATCTCGTTTTCCGTTCCGGGAGGCGGCGTCGGCCCGCATCTCGACCAATACGACGTGTTTATCATTCAGGGTACCGGTCGCCGCCGCTGGCGCGTGGGCGAAAAGGTGCCGATGAAGCAACATTGTCCGCACCCGGACCTGCTGCAGGTCGACCCGTTTGAAGCCATTATCGATGAAGAGATGGAGCCCGGCGATATTCTCTATATCCCACCGGGGTTCCCGCACGAAGGCTACTCGCTGGAAAACTCGCTCAACTATTCGGTCGGCTATCGCGCGCCTAACGCCCGCGAGCTGTTCAGCGGCTTTGCCGATTATATTCTGCAGCGTGAACTGGGTAGCCAGCGCTACGCCGACCCGGACGTGCCGTCGCGCGAGCATCCTGCGGATATTCTGCCCATCGAGCTGGACCGCCTGCGCGATATGATGCTGGGTTTAATTAATCAGCCAGAGCACTTTAAGCAGTGGTTTGGCGAATTTATTACTCAGTCCCGCCACGAGCTGGACGTGGCGCCGCCGGAGCCGCCGTACCAGCCGGATGAGATTTACGATGCCCTGCAGCAGGGGGATAAGCTGACACGTCTCGGCGGCCTGCGCGTGCTGCGAATTGATGGTGAGGTGTTCGTCAATGGCGAGAAAATTAACTCTCCGCACCGCCCGGCGCTGGACGCGCTGGCAACCCACCTGACGCTCAATGCAGAGCATCTTGGCGATGCGCTGGAAGATCCCTCCTTCCTCGCCCTGCTGGCCGCGCTGGTCAACAGCGGCTACTGGTTCTTTGAGGACTAAGTCTTTGGTTCGCCCGGTAGCGGCTAACGCCTTACCGGGCCTGTACGTTACGCGCCTCGTTTTGCCGTTAGCTCGGCGATGCGCACAATCACCTGCACCGCCTTCTCCATGCCTTCGAGCGTCACAAACTCATGCTTGCCGTGGTAGTTATAGCCGCCGGTAAACAGGTTCGGGCACGGCAGCCCCATAAAGGAGAGCTGGGCGCCGTCGGTACCGCCGCGAATCGGCTTCATCTGCGGATCGATTTGGCAATCCACCATCGCCTGACGGGCAATCTCCACCACGTGCGGATGCGCCATCACCTTCTCATGCATATTGTAATAGCTGTCTTCGATGACCAGCTCAATATAACAATCCGGATGCAGCCCTTTGCCGACCTTTTTGGCGATCTCCATCATTTTGCGCTTGCGGGCTTCAAACTGCTTACGGTCAAAGTCGCGGATGATGTAGTGCATGTCGGCGCGATCCACCGTGCCTTTGATACTGGCCAGATGATAGAAGCCCTCATAGCCTTCGGTGGCTTCCGGCGCTTCGTCAGCAGGCACCTCGGCATGGATACGCGCCGCCAGCGACAGGGCGTTGACCATCACTCCTTTCGCGGTGCCAGGATGCACATTATTGCCCACGATCTTAATCGTAACCGACGCGGCGTTAAAATTCTCAAACTCCAGTTCGCCCACGCCGCCGCCGTCGACGGTATAGGCCCAGCGGGCATCAAACGCGGCGACATCGAAATGCTTCGCCCCTTTGCCCACCTCTTCGTCTGGCGTAAAGGCCACGCGGATATCGCCGTGGGGAATCTCCTTCGCCTTCAACGTCGCCAGCGCGGTCATTATCTCCGCGATACCGGCTTTATCATCGGCGCCGAGCAGCGTTTTACCATCGGTGGTAATCAGCGTCTGCCCCAGCAGCTGGTGCAGTACCGGGAACATCACCGGCGAAAGCACCTCATCGCCAATACCGAGTGCGATATCACCGCCGCGATAGTTTTCTACGATCTGCGGATTGACGTTCTTGCCGCTGAAGTCAGGCGACGTGTCGACGTGGGAAATAAAGCCAATCGCCGGAATATCGCCCGCAACGTTAGCTGGCAGGGTGCCCATGACCGTCCCTTTTTCACTCAGCGTCACGTTCACGAGTCCCATTTCTTCAAGCTGCGCCTGAAGCAGCCGTAACAGCTTCCACTGTCCTTCCGTGCTCGGTACCTGCCGCACGCCAGGCTTCGACTGCGTGTCCAAAGAAACGTACTGCAAAAAACGCTCAAGCAATTTATCCATGTAGCCACCCTCTTCTTTTGTGACAACATTATTGATAAGCCGGAAAAGACAAATATTGCGTCAGGTCATTTTTAGCCCGGCAAATGAGAATTTAATACATTTCGAACGATAATGTTGTAAAGGTAGCTCATCATGGCGCATCAATCATTGGCGATTACAGGCGTTTGCCGTAGAATGCTCGGCCTTATTATTTTATGTGCAAACCCAAAGGTGGTTAACCACAAACCCCGCATCGGTAAGCTTTCCGCTGCGTCTACATGGGACAGAGTCAAAAATTGAATATACAACCGCGTTCGCGTTCTCCGCTGGTTCAGCTGACGGAAATTCGCAAAAGCTTTGATGGTAAAACGGTAATCTCCGGCCTCAATCTGACCATCAACAACGGTGAGTTTCTCACCCTGCTTGGCCCCTCTGGCTGCGGTAAAACAACCGTTCTTCGTCTTATCGCCGGACTGGAAACCGTCGATAGCGGCCGAATCCATCTCGAAGATCAAGATATCACCCATATCCCGGCGGAAAACCGCCACGTGAACACCGTCTTTCAAAGCTATGCGCTCTTTCCGCACATGACGGTGTTTGAGAACGTCGCCTTCGGCCTGCGGATGCAGAAAACCCCGCCGGCGGAAATCGCTCCCCGCGTCCACGACGCCCTGCGAATGGTGCAGCTTGAAGAGTTCGCCCAGCGCAAACCGCATCAGCTTTCCGGCGGACAGCAGCAGCGCGTGGCGATTGCCCGCGCGGTGGTTAACAAACCGCGCCTGCTGCTGCTGGATGAATCCCTCTCAGCGCTTGATTATAAACTGCGTAAACAGATGCAGAACGAGCTGAAGGCGCTGCAGCGTAAACTCGGCATCACCTTCGTCTTCGTCACCCACGATCAGGAAGAGGCGCTGACCATGTCCGACCGTATCGTGGTGATGCGCGATGGCAAAATCGAGCAGGACGGCACGCCGCGCGAAATCTATGAAGAGCCGAAAAACCTGTTTGTCGCCAGCTTTATTGGCGAAATCAACATCTTCAACGCCACGGTCATCGAGCGGATTGACGAGCAGCGGGTGCGTGCCAGCGTAGAAGGCCGCGAATGCAATATCTACGTCAACTTCGCCGTTGAAAAAGGCCAGCGGCTCAACGTGCTGCTGCGCCCGGAAGACCTGCGCGTTGATGAGATCCACCACAGTAATGAAGCCGATGGCCTGATAGGCTATATCCGCGAACGCAACTATAAAGGAATGACGCTGGAATCGGTGGTCGAACTGGAAAACGGCAAAATGGTCATGGTCAGCGAATTCTTCAATGAAGACGACCCTGATTTTGACCACTCTCTCGACCAGAAAATGGCCATTAACTGGGTAGAAAGCTGGGAGGTTGTGCTGGCCGATGAAGAACACCAGTAAATTCCAGAATGTGGTGATTGCCACCATCGTGGGTTGGCTTGTGCTGTTTGTCTTTCTGCCCAACCTGATGATTATCGCCACCAGCTTTCTGACCCGCGACGATACCAACTTCGTCAAGCAGGTCTTTACGCTGGATAACTACGCGCGCCTGCTCGATCCGCTCTACTACGACGTGCTGCTGCATTCGTTGAATATGGCGTTCATGGCGACCCTGGCCTGTCTGGCGCTTGGCTACCCTTTCGCCTGGTTTCTGGCAAGGCTGCCGGAGAAGGTACGCCCGCTGATGCTGTTTCTGCTGATTGTGCCGTTCTGGACCAATTCGCTGATTCGTATCTACGGACTGAAAATTTTCCTCAGCACCAAGGGCTATCTGAACGAATTTTTATTATGGCTGGGCGTCATTGATACGCCGCTGCGCATCATGTATACGCCATCGGCGGTCATTATCGGCCTGGTCTATATTCTGCTGCCGTTTATGGTGATGCCGCTCTACTCCAGCATCGAAAAGCTCGATTGTCCGCTGCTGGAAGCGGCGAAAGATCTCGGCGCCAATAAACTACAAACCTTTATCCGCATCATCATTCCGCTGACCATGCCGGGCATTATTGCCGGCTGCCTGCTGGTGATGCTTCCGGCAATGGGGCTGTTCTACGTGTCTGACCTGATGGGCGGCGCGAAAAACCTACTGATTGGTAACGTCATTAAGAGCCAGTTCCTCAACATCCGCGACTGGCCGTTCGGTGCGGCGACCAGCATTACGCTAACGCTGGTGATGGGCCTGATGCTGCTGATTTACTGGCGCGCAGCGCGTTTACTGAATAAAAAGGTGGAGCTGGAATGATCGGTCGACTGCTGCGCGGCGGCTTTATGACCGCTATTTACGCGTATCTCTACATTCCCATTATTATCCTGATCGTTAACTCGTTTAACAGTTCGCGCTTCGGCATTAACTGGCAGGGTTTTACCACCAACTGGTATAGCCTGCTGATGAATAACGACAGTCTGCTGCAGGCAGCGCAGCACTCGCTGACCATGGCGGTGCTGTCGGCGACTTTCGCTACGCTTATCGGATCGCTGACCGCCGTCGCGCTGTACCGCTATCGCTTTCGCGGCAAGCCGTTCGTCAGCGGGATGCTGTTTGTAGTGATGATGTCCCCGGATATCGTGATGGCGATTTCGCTGCTGGTGCTGTTTATGCTGATCGGTATTCAGCTGGGATTCTGGTCGCTGCTGTTTTCCCACATCACCTTTTGCCTGCCCTTCGTGGTGGTCACGGTGTTTTCGCGCCTGAAAGGTTTTGACGTGCGGATGCTGGAAGCAGCGAAAGATCTCGGCGCCAGCGAAATGACGATTCTGCGAAAGATCATTTTGCCGCTGGCGCTGCCCGCGGTGGCTGCAGGGTGGCTGCTGAGCTTCACCCTGTCGATGGATGATGTGGTGGTCTCTTCGTTTGTAACCGGGCCGGGCTATGAGATCCTGCCGCTGAAGATCTATTCGATGGTCAAAGTTGGGGTATCGCCAGAGGTCAATGCGTTGGCGACGATTCTGTTGGTTCTGTCGCTGGTGATGGTCATTGCCAGCCAGATAATTGCACGTGATAAAACTCAGGGGACGTTAAAATGAAAAAATGGTCACGCCACCTGCTCGCTGCGGGCGCTCTGGCAATCGGGATGAGCGCCGCGCACGCGGACGATAGCAAAACGCTCTATTTCTACAACTGGACCGAATATGTCCCGCCGGGGCTGCTGGAGCAATTCACCAAAGAGACCGGCATCAAGGTGATCTATTCGACCTACGAGTCGAACGAAACCATGTATGCCAAGCTCAAAACCTATAAAGACGGCGCTTATGACCTGGTGGTACCTTCCACCTACTTCGTCGACAAAATGCGTAAAGAGGGCATGCTGCAGAAGATCGATAAGAGTAAGCTGAGCAACTTCGGCAATCTCGATCCTGAAATGCTCAATAAACCGTTCGACCCGAATAACGATTACTCTATTCCGTACATCTGGGGCGCGACGGCCATCGGAATCAATAGCGATGAGATCGATCCGAAAACCGTTACCAGCTGGGCGGATCTATGGAAGCCAGAGTATAAGAGCAGCCTGCTGCTGACCGACGACGCGCGCGAAGTGTTCCAGGTCGCGCTGCGTAAACTGGGCTACTCCGGCAATACTACCGATCCGAAAGAGATTGAAGCGGCCTATAACGAGCTGAAAAAACTAATGCCGAACGTCGCGGCGTTCAACTCCGATAACCCGGCGAACCCGTATATGGAAGGCGAGGTAAATCTCGGCATGGTGTGGAATGGCTCCGCGTGGGTTGCGCGTCAGGCCGGTACGCCGCTGGAAGTCGTGTGGCCAAAAGAAGGCGGCATCTTCTGGATGGATAGCCTGTCGATTCCGGCCAATGCCAAAAACGTCGACGGCGCGCTGAAGCTGATCAACTTCCTGCTGCGCCCGAAAGTGGCCAAACAGGTTGCAGAAACTATCGGTTACCCGACGCCAAACCTGGCCGCGCGTAAAATGCTGAGCCCGGAGGTCGCCAATGATAAATCACTCTATCCGGACGCCGCGACGATTCAGAAAGGCGAATGGCAGAACGATGTCGGCAGCGCCAGCACGCTTTATGAAGAGTATTATCAGAAGCTAAAAGCGGGTCGTTAATCATCTCACAGGCCGGGTAGCATTACCCGGCCTCTTCGGGAGGACCGCCGCTAGCTTCTCAGCGGATGTATTCTCGACTTTATTAGCGCTTCCTCAACGTCAAAATCGGCCAGCGAATAGTTGGTCGCCACCAGATAAAATCGTCCATCCTGCGCCGGATATTCATGTACTTTGTAGTTCGCCATTTTCGGCTGCGCAGCAGAAGCGTCCCCCCTGCCGGAACCGGCGGCGTATTTCGAACGGACCCGCAGAGAGTGGCTTTTAATATCCCGATGGATTTCGCCGTGATGCTCGTCGCCGAGGATCAGGTAGTCAACATACTCAGTGGCCATGGTGTTATTCCTTCTCTGTTGTCCGAGTTAAGAAACATGCCACAAATGTCTGTCTGATACTGTTTTGTTAATCACAACGTTACATATATGTGAAATAGACAATCAACATTATAACGGCCCTCCCACCAGACAGCGATGAGGGGCCGGATTTTAACGGTCGAAAATAACAACAGTGCTTTTGCTCTGGCAACCGCGTTGTCTACGGTGAAGCCAGATTCTTTTCCCGCTGGCGGTGCCGCGCACCGGTCCGGACTACCCGACCGCGCTGGCCCTGTAGCCCGGGCAAGGCGCGGCTTTACCGCGCCGCCCCCCGGGAAGGGGGAAAGGACTACAGCAGCGCTTTCGCTTTCGCGACAACGTTGTCCACGGTGAAGCCAAACTCTTCAAACAGCTGCTCCGCCGGCGCTGACTCACCGAAGGTGGTCATGCCAACGATCGCGCCGTTCAGGCCCACGTATTTGAACCAGTAGTCGGCGATACCCGCTTCGATGGCCACGCGCGCAGAGACCGCTTTCGGCAGCACCGCTTCACGGTAAGCCGCATCCTGCTTGTCGAACGCGTCGGTGGACGGCATGGAAACCACGCGCGCCTTCACGCCTTCGGCAGTCAGTTTTTCGTAAGCGGCAACCGCCAGCTCCACTTCAGAGCCGGTGGCGATGAAGATCAGCTCCGGCTGACCGGCGCAATCTTTCAGCACGTAGCCGCCGCGGGCGACGTTCGCCAGTTGCTCTTCGGTGCGCTCCTGCTGCGCCAGGTTCTGACGCGACAGAATCAGCGCGGTCGGGCCGTCCTGACGCTCTACGCCGTATTTCCACGCGATG
>NZ_JACVUU010000034.1:0-71731 GCF_016516145.1 Klebsiella sp. S69
CTTAACGCTTAACGCTTAACGCTTAACGCTTAACGCTTAACGCTTAACGCTGGCTGAAAAATTACAGACCCGGCAGTCTGTCAGGCAGACGGATAGCCAATCATAATGTGTCTGTCATCGTACAACGATCGCCGCTTGCAAGGCCGGAGAACACAGATATGTTCTCCGGCCTTTTTACTTTTTGTCGCCGCTTCAGGAGCTCTTTCCGGCGGAACATTCGCGGTCCTCGAAGCTGTTATTTGGTATCAGGCTGCATCATTTTATTCATTTAATACAGAATGATTTAAAATGAAACTATCTTTTCAAATTTTAATAACGTTTGATATATCTATCCCGGGAATATATTTCGCTTAAATGTTTATTATATTACGATGATGAACTGATTCATTAATGTGATTTTTATCATTTATTAGCGTTTATGGTTATTATTTAATGGAGTGAAAATATATTTTTCAGAGTGGTCAGCTAGCATTGAATTTCATGTTAAGAACTTTAAGAATGAGATGGAGTACTATAAATTCATATGAATCATAGTTAATCCCTTTGTTTTTTAAGTGGTATTTTTTAATTGTGAAGGTTTTTGAAGTTTGTTTTAGTTGAGAGCTTTTTGTGAGATATAAAGACTTCTTTGTAAGTATAATATTAATCGAGACCGTAGTGCGTCTATCTTCAATTATTGCAATTTGTATTAGTGAGGTGATATTTTGTTTTTGCTTACCGTCTGGTGGGTATATATCCTGAGGAGGAGTAATATGGGTAATAGTTTTCAAAATGAGGTGCCAAAATCTCGAGTTAATCTTCAATTGGATCTTCACACTGGCGGGGCGGGAAAGAAAAGCGAGTTACCGTTAAAGTTACTTGCGGTAGGCGATTTTAGTAACGGAAAAGAGCAACGATCTTTATCTGAAAGAAATAAAATAAATATCAATAAAAACAATTTTGATAGCGTAATGGCTGAACTCTTACCTGCGGTCGATTTGCTGGTCGAAAGCACTCTGTCAGGAGAAGCCCGGGTAGAAAATATCAAACTTAACTTTGGTAGCGTCAAAGATTTTGAACCAGAACAGGTTGCTCGCAATATCCCATCGCTTCGTGCATTGATTTCTATGCGTAATTTACTACGCGATCTCAAATCCAACTTGCTGGATAACGTCGAGTTCCGTCGTGAACTGGAAAAGATTATGAAAGATCCTGCGATGAGTAGTGAACTACGCGCAGAGCTAACGGCACTCGCACCGTAAAAAAGTAATGGACAACGACCGGAATAAATACGGTTCATCAAGGAAATGAAGAGGAGGGCATGCTGATGTCTGTACAAGAACATGACGCACCGGTAGCGCAGGCGCAGGCTGTGACCAGAGAAAATGTTTATCAGTCTCTGTTTAAAAAAATTCACCTGACGCCGGTTTCTTCTCTGAAACAACTCGGAGAGTGGCAAGATAGTGAAGCAATGGCGGAAGCATCAACGGAGGAGAGGGTCTCTGCAGCCATCCAGGTATTGCTTTCCTGCGTGGCGAAATCCGGAAAAAATGTTGAAAAGTTAGATAAATCACTGCTGGATTTCCATATCAGCGAGCTGGATCGAAAAATCAGCCAGCAGCTGGATACCGTGATGCACCACCCGGACTTTCAGGCGCTCGAATCGCTCTGGCGCGGCCTGTGGTTTCTCGTCCAGCGAACCGACCCTCGAAAGAATACCAAAATTGAGCTTCTGGATGTCAGCAAGGAAGACTTACGTCAGGACTTTGATGATGCGCCGGAAATTGTCCAGAGCGGGCTTTATCACCACACTTATGTGCAGGAATATGACACTCCCGGCGGCGAGCCAATAGCCTCAGTGATTTCCAGCTATGAGTTTGATAACAGCCCGCAGGACATCGCGTTGCTGCGTAATATCTCTCGTGTGGCCGCGGCTTCGCATATGCCGTTTATTGGTTCTGTCGGACCTGAATTCTTCCTTAAAAACTCAATGGAAGAGGTGGCTGCCATAAAAGATATCGGTAGTTATTTCGATCGTGCCGAATATATCAAATGGAAAAGTTTTCGCGACACTGATGATTCCCGCTATATCGGTCTTGTAATGCCCCGTGTACTTGGCCGTCTGCCGTATGGCCCGGATACGATTCCCGTCCGCAGTTTCAACTATGTGGAAGAGGTGAAAGGGCCCGATCACGAAAAATATCTCTGGACCAACGCGTCATTCGCCTTTGCGGCGAATATGGTGAAAAGCTTTGTTAACAACGGCTGGTGCGTACAAATTCGCGGACCGCAGGCGGGGGGAGCGGTCACCGATTTACCGATCCATCTTTACGACCTCGGTACCGGCAATCAGATCAAGATCCCCTCGGAGGTGATGATCCCGGAGACCCGTGAATTCGAATTTGCCAACCTTGGATTTATTCCACTCTCTTATTACAAAAATCGTGATTACGCATGCTTCTTTTCGGCTAACTCGGCACAGAAACCGGCGCTGTATGAGACGGCGGATGCCACTGCTAACAGCCGCATTAATGCCCGCCTGCCGTATGTCTTCCTGCTGTCGCGAATTGCGCACTATCTGAAGATTATTCAGCGCGAGAATATTGGTACCACCAAAGACCGACGTTTGCTGGAACTGGAGCTTAATACCTGGCTGCGTAACCTGGTGACGGAAATGACCGATCCTGGTGATGCGCTTCAGGCATCGCATCCGCTGCGCGATGGAAAAGTGGTTGTGGAAGATATTGAGGACAATCCGGGCTTCTTCCGTATCAGGCTTTATGCCGTGCCGCATTTTCAGATTGAAGGAATGGATATCAGCCTGTCGCTGGTATCGCAAATGCCAAAGGCTAAATCGTAAGCCGCAGGCGCGATGAAAATCTCTCGTCTGCTGCGGGCTGAGGAGATCGACCTTCCTCTCAGCGGCAGTTTCGTTGGGAAACCTTCAGTAATAATGGCTTTGCTCAACTCGCCATCTGCCCTCCATCGGAGTGGCTGCTGTGGCGTTAGATAGCGCGGTGCTGGCGTTGAAAAAACTAAAGATGCCATTCCTGCGCCTGTGTTTCCCCAACGATACGTTGATGGTACGGAAGTATCAGATGGGCTCTCTTCTGCTTGCGACCTGAATACGCGTGCGGAAGAGAATACGGTGGACGCGGAGCAGAACATACCGTCGGAGGCGGCGGTACCTCAATCACACTAACAAGGAGAGTAATTCTCATGGCAATTCCTGCTTACCTTTGGCTGAAAGATGACGGTGGCGCGGATATCAAAGGTTCCGTAGACGTACAGGGACGTGAGGGCAGCATCGAGGTCGTGGCGCTGGACCACGATGTGTATATCCCGACGGATAACAATACCGGCAAACTGACCGGCACCCGTACCCATAAGCCATTTACCTTCACTAAGGAAATCGACGTATCCAGCCCGTATCTCTACAAGGCCGTCACGACGGGTCAGACTCTGAAAACGGCAGAGTTCAAGTTTTACCGGATAAATGACGCCGGTCAGGAAGTTGAGTATTTCAACATTACGCTGGATAACGTCAAGCTGGTCAGAGTGGCTCCGCTGATGCACGACATTAAGGATCCTGCGCGCGAGAGGCACAATCATCTGGAGCGTATCGAATTCCGTTACGAAAAGATTACCTGGACCTACAAGGACGGAAACATCATTCATTCCGATGCATGGAATGAACGTCCTTCGGCCTGATAACCGCGGCAGACAGGCAACTGTCTGCTTTTTTATGCGTATTTGCTGATAAGCCGGTCCTTCCGGTGAGGCAAACCCTATCACATTCTGACAGAAACCTGCCAGGCACAGGGTTACGGCTACGGGCGGTAGCGTGCCTGAACAGGATTCAGTAAAGGAAAAATCACTACATTGAAGAAGGGATATCTATGACCGTAAACCAGCCAGCTGCACTGCTACGCCGCCTCAACCCGTTCTGCGCCCGCGCGCTGGACTCCGCCGCATCGCTGTGCCAGACCCGCGCTCACGCCGAGATTACTATTGAGCACTGGTTATTGAAGCTGCTGGAACAGGGAGAAGGGGATATCACCGTCATTGCCCGGCGCTATGAGTGGGATATGGAGATTCTCTGGCAAGCGTTGCTGGGGCATCTTGAAACGCTTCCACGCTCGGTACGTGAGCGTCCGCAGCTTTCTAAACGCCTGACGGCGCTGATGACGCAGGCATGGTTGTTCGCTTCGCTGGAGAGCAACGAGCCGCAGATCCGTAGTCAGCACTTGCTGATGGCGCTGACGGAGAAGTCCGAACTGCTGGCTTGCGACGATCTGTGGGTGTTGTTGAGCGTGGGTCGCGTCCAGTTAGGGCGGCTGCGCGCGCTACTGGACGAGCAGTCGGAAGAGTGTCCGGTGCGGCAAAGGCAGGTTGGCGAACCGCTGGTGGAAGATATAAGTACAAATTCTTCTGCGCTTGCGGCGGATGATAGACAAGATGATGCGCATCGAGCGGTCCTTAAACGTTTCACTTCGAATATTACAGAAAAGGCCCGGATGGGCCAGATCGACCCGGTGTTTGGCCGCGATGTTGAGATCCGCCAGATGGTGGATATTCTGTCGCGCCGTCGCAAGAACAATCCGCTGCTTGTGGGCGAGCCTGGCGTCGGCAAAACCGCGCTGGTGGAAGGGCTGGCGCTGCGTATTGTAGATGGCAACGTGCCGGATAGCCTGAAAACCGTGCATATTCACTCGCTGGATCTGGGACTGCTACAGGCAGGGGCTGGCGTAAAGGGGGAATTCGAGCAGCGGCTAAAAAACGTCATCGACGCGGTGCAGGCATCGCCGGAGCCGGTGCTGCTGTTTATTGATGAAGCCCATACTATCATCGGCGCGGGAAATCCTGCGGGCGGCGCAGATGCGGCTAATTTACTGAAACCTGCTTTGGCCCGCGGTGAGCTACGCACTATCGCAGCGACGACCTGGAGCGAGTACAAACAATATTTTGAGCGCGATGCCGCTCTGGACCGCCGTTTTCAATTGGTCAAAGTGGACGAGCCTGATGACGACACGGCCTGCCTGATGCTGCGCGGGCTGAAGACCCGCTACGCGGAGCACCATGGGGTACACATCCAGGATAGCGCCATTCAGGCCGCGGTACGTCTGTCGCGGCGTTATCTGTCCGGACGCCAGCTGCCTGACAAGGCGGTAGATCTGCTGGACACTGCCGGGGCGCGTGTCCGGATGAGTCTTGATACCCTGCCGGAGCCGTTAACTCAGCTTCAGGGACATCTGGCCGCGCTGGATATTGAGCAGAAGGCGCTTGAAAAGGATCGCACGTTTTATCCTGCATCCGCGCAGGCTCGACTGGCAGAGCTAGCCGACCTGCGGGATCAACTCCAGCAAAAGGCGGATCATCTGGAGTATCAGTACCAACAAGAAAAAGCGCTGGTGCAGCAGATTATAGCGCTACGCCGGGAAAGTCCGAACAGTGAACGGCTACCTCAACTGCAACAGCAGCTGCTATCGCAACAGGGATTAACGCCATTGCTGGCGCTGGATGTGGATGCCCGGGCCGTCGCTACCGTCGTAGCTGACTGGACCGGCGTACCGCTCTCTTCGCTGCTGAAAGATGAGCAGAGCGAGCTGCTGAATATGGAACAGATGCTCGCCAGGCGGGTGGTAGGCCAGGATGGTGCGCTAAAGGCTATTGCGCAGCGGTTGCGAGCAGCAAAAACCGGACTCACGCCGGAAAATGGCCCGCAGGGCGTATTTCTGCTGACCGGTCCTGGCGGCACAGGTAAGACCGAAACTGCGCTGGCGATGGCGGATGCGCTGTTCGGCGGCGAAAAGTCGCTTATTACCATCAATCTCTCAGAGTATCAGGAACCGCATACGGTTTCTCAGCTTAAGGGGGCGCCGCCGGGTTATGTCGGCTTCGGCCAGGGCGGCGTATTGACGGAAGCCGTCAGAAAACGTCCGTATAGTCTGGTTCTGCTCGACGAGGTAGAAAAAGCGCACCGCGACGTTATGAACCTTTTTTACCAGGTGTTCGATCGCGGTTTTATGCGCGATGGGGAAGGCAGGGAAATCGACTTTCGCAACACCATTATCCTGATGACCGCTAATCTCGGAAGCGATCACATTATACAACTGCTGGAAAAGAGGCCGGCGGCCACGGATCTGGATCTGCAGGAACTGCTGTATCCGCTGTTGCGGGAGCACTTCCAGCCTGCGCTGCTGGCGCGTTTCCAAACGGTAATTTATCGCCCTCTCGGGTGGGAGGCGATGCGGTTCATTGTGGAAATGAAGCTGGCGGCAGTGAGCCGCCGCCTGCACGAACACTACGGTATGGAGACGGTGATCGGGGCCAGTCTTTACGATCAACTGGCCTCCTCCTGTCTGCTGCCGGATACCGGGGCGCGTAATATCGACAGCTTACTGAACCAGCAGATTCTGCCTGTACTGAGCCAGCAGCTGCTGGCGAATCAGGCGGCGCGACGGCAACCCAGGCTGCTGGCGCTCGGCTGGAGTCAAGAGGACGGCATCGTGCTGGAATTAGATACGGAATAACGGGGACGGCGATGAATGCGCTGTGCGCTGGGTGTTACGACTGCCGTTCCCCATTCATCCCGAAACCCGTCATGGCCGATAGTGCTGCAAGCCTTCCCCTTGCCGGGAAAATATTCCGGACCGGAAAAATCATCACCGATAGCCTAAGTGAGGGGGCGATGCGAATGAGTGAATTACTGCAGCAGTTAACCCGCAGCTGTTTTCCCGAACGGAATGCGCTTGAGGCAGGGCAACAACAGGCGGCGCTGTGGCAGACGTGGCTGCTGCCAGTGACGACGGAGTCTCCGGTCGGGAGAGACCCCGTCTACCACGACGATTTCCAGCTGATGCGCGACGAGCTGAATAAGCTTTCCGGCGCGGATACCGCTCTGATTTGTCAGCTTGCGGAATCCCTGCTGCTCACTCAGGCAAAAGATGTACGCATCGCCACCTGCTATATCTGGGCGCGATTGCACCGCGACGGCGAACGCGGATTAGCGGAAGGTCTCGCCCTACTGGCCGGGCTGGTGCAGCGCTTCGGTACGCAACTGCTTCCTTCTCGTCCGGCGGGCCGGAAAATGGCGCTGGAATGGTTAACTGGCGAAAAGATACTCGACAGCCTGGCGCGTTATCCGGAAGTGGCAAAAGAAGACTTTGCCAATATTGTCGCGGCTCTCAATCTGCTGGTCGCTTCTTTTTCTACATGGCCGGAAGAACAACAGCCGCCGTCCCTGATACCGCTGATCCAGGCGCTGGAGTCGCGGCTGGCGCAGTCGGGCGGGATGAACGCGGTGGTGCCGCAGAACAGCGCGGCAACCGCTTCACCTCCGACAAATTCGCTACAGATACACTCCATCAGTTCCGGGCGCGAGCTGCTGGATCAGGCAAAAGCGCTGGCCCGCTACCTGAACGCGCAGCCGCAGGGCTGGCTGGCGGCGCATCGGTTGATGAAAACTCTGCGCTGGGACACCGTGCATGAACTGCCGCCTGATGTGGACGGCAGAACCCGGCTGGCTCCGCCGCGTACCGAGTCACGTACTCAGCTTAAACGGTTGTACTCGCAACAGAACTGGACCGAGCTGCTGGAACAGGCCGACCAGATGTTCAGCGCCGGGGTCAATCATTTCTGGTTCGATATTCAATGGTATTTGTATCAGGCGCTGGGCAAAGCGGGCGCGCCGTGGGACAAGTGGACGGCAATTATCCGCCAGGACCTGATGCTGTTACTTGAGCGTTTACCTGGGCTGGAGAGCCTGGCGTGGAACGACGGCACGCCGTTTGCCGATGAGGTGACCCGCAGTTGGATTACCCGGCAGGTGCTGCCGCAAGAGGAGGGGAACTGGCTTAGCAGGACGCCAACGGCCCCGGCGGAAGAGCCGGGCAACGATGTGCTGGCGCTGGAACCGGAGGCGCTGGCGCTGGCGGACCGCGAGGGCGTTGATGCTGCGCTGGGCTGGCTCCAGTCCCGTGCGGGGATTGTCACGGCACGCCAGCGTCTGCTGTTGCGTCTGTTGATGGCTCGCATAGCGGAGCAGTACGGTAAAAGCGAAATGGCGCTGCTGCTGCTGGAAGAGCTGCATGGCGCTGCGCAGGGGCTGACGTTGACACAATGGGAGCCGGAGTTAATTTTCGAAGTCACGGCACGACAGCTGAAGCTGCTGCGCCTGCGGGCGCACCGCTATGTAGATAAAGCCCATCTGGCGCGGAAAATGGAAAATCTGCTGGCGGCGCTGGTGGCGATGGATCCTGCGCGGGCGGCAGTACTGTGTGATACGCAATATAAAGACTGAGAACTCACCCGGTATTGAGATTAAAGGCGCCAATCCTGACGTTATTGCAAAGCCGAAATACGCTACCGATAAGAAGCCGACAGAGACTTTGCCCGGCTTACCCTGACCGCGCGCCATTGAGAAGATAAATAGCAAGCAGCGGCTGTTTCCGCTAAAGGATAAAAATAGTATGGAAATCGCTTCGTTATACCCAATGCCGACGTTTAATTTCAATCATGAATGGCCGCGAGCTCAGGGCAGTGAAAAGGATCGGCGGCTTCTTTCAGGGAGTCATAATATGCAATGTACTCACTATTGCCGGGCTATTATGCATTATTTGCAGCAACAGGAGCGTATATGAAGACGCCGCACTCTTCATTTATCAGCCCGTTCCGCACGGGCGGCGATCCCTGTACCTTTCGGGAGGCCGGCGAACTGCAGGCCGAAATAGGCAAACTTACGCATCCGGCGCGGCCGGATGTGGACTGGGGCAGGGTAGAGAGCCTGAGTCTGGCTCTGTTTCGGCAAAACGGCGTGGAGTTGCAAACGCTGGTCTGTTACGCGCTGGCGAGGACCCGGCAGTATGGGATAGCAGGAATGGTGGACGCTCTGGATGCCCTCGCGGCATTGATAAACCAGCGCTGGGGAGATTTCTGGCCGCTGCAGGTCCATTCAAGGATCGCGCTGCTGGCGTGGCTTGCCGAGAAGATGAAGCAGGCGCTGCGCACGCAGGATCTTCAGTATCAGGATCTGGCGCAGATTAACCACTGCAGCCAGCACCTGACGGAAATAGAGAACGTGCTGCGGCGGTGCGAGGTCTGGCATATGTCAAAACTGGAGCAACTGGCCGTTCAGTTACGAAATGCGGCGATGCGCCTGGAGCGACTGGCGCCGCAGGGTGAAAAAACGGCGGCGAAGAAAATCGCCAGGGAGCGCCCCTGGCCGAGAGATGTAAAAAATGGGGCCAAAAAAACCGCTGAAGCGCAGGCATTGCGAAAGCATGACGAAAGCTTGTTATTGAAGAAAACTACGGAGAGTCCTCGCCAGCGGCGGGTATGGCCCGGCTTTATCGCCGGGATGCTGACGATGGTTTGCCTGGGAGGTTGCGGTTTCTGGGGTTGGTCATGGCTGAACCCGCCAGAAATGGGCCTACGGGAGGCACAGACCGCGACGTCGGTGTTGGCGTTGGCGTTGCCCTCAGCGCCGGGGAGGGATGGCAACAAGATGCTGAGCTGGGCGCAGGGAATGGCGACGACCCGCGCGCAGCTGAAGAGGCTGAATGACCTGCCGCCGCTGTGGCCCCTGCGCCAGGAAGAGGCGCTGCTCCTGGCCCTTGAAAGCCGCTGGCCGAATAATTCGCAAATTAAGGCGATGAGGGCCGAGTGGCGCAAGCAGCGGGAAGCCAGCGCGCTGGCGGTGCCTGAATTACAGCGCTATGCCCAGGCGCAGGCGAAGCTACGGCAGCTTTCACTAAGGCTGGATGCGCTGGATGAACGCAAGGGGCGGTATATGACTGCTTCTGAGTTGAAATCGGCAATTTTCAGCATCCGGCAGCTGTTACAGACGCCGCCGCTGGAAGAACAGCTCAGGCAACTGGAGGCTCAGGTACGAGCCGGAAGTCTCTCACCGGTGCTGCAAATGCAGATTGATTTTCATTTTAAGCAGTTGCTAAGCCGCTACGCTATTTTGCTGGATAGCACAGAAGTGAAACCGAACCCTCAGTAGTAGGATGTCGGCTGCGGTAGAGTAAAAACAGACTGGAAAAGTTGGCCCAGGATTTTTTCAGCCCGCCATTTGATTATTGCTTTTTTAGCAAAAATCCTCTGCGTTAAACGATCTTTTTCTCGCTCCTCTCGTTGGTCATAATGTTTCTCATTAACCGCTATTGATAAATAATGAGGAAAATCATGACAATCCCTGCATTTGGTCTTGGGACCTTCCGTCTGAAAGATGACGTAGTGATCGCATCTGTAAAAACAGCGCTTGAGCTGGGCTATCGCGCCATTGATACCGCGCAAATCTATGACAATGAAGCGGCCGTGGGCCAGGCTATCGCAGAAAGCGGCGTCGCGCGCGATGAACTGTTCATCACCACCAAGATCTGGATTGAAAATTTAAGCAAAGATAAGCTCATCGCAAGCCTGAAAGAGAGTCTGCAGAAGCTGCGTACCGAATATGTCGATCTCACGCTGATCCACTGGCCGTCGCCAAACGATGCGGTTGCCGTGGAAGAGTATATGGCTGCTCTGCTGGAGGCGAAACGCCAGGGATTGACTCGCCAGATTGGTATCTCTAACTTCACTATTCCGCTGATGGAGCGCGCCATTGCTGCCGTTGGGGTAGAGAATATCGCGACCAACCAGATTGAACTGTCACCTTATTTGCAAAATCGTAAGGTCGTCGATTGGGCCTCTGAGCATGGCATCCACATTACCTCTTATATGACTCTGGCTTATGGTAAAGCGTTAAAAGATGAAGCCATTGCCCGGATTGCGGCGAAACACAATGCCACTCCGGCGCAGGTTATCCTCGCGTGGGCAATGGGTGAAGGCTATGCGGTGATCCCATCTTCGACCAGGCGCGAAAACCTGGCAAGCAACCTGAAAGCTCAGGAGCTGCAGCTTGATGAAGACGATCGCCTGGCGATCGCCGCGCTGGACTGTCACGATCGTCTGGTTAGCCCGGAAGGTCTGGCGCCTGAATGGGATTAAGCTAACCCCCTCTGTACTCTACAACCCTCTTACAGCTCCTGCGGGAGCTGTTTTACATGCTCACTAAGAAAGTCGATAAAAGCCCTGATCCGCGTGCTTACCGCCCTGTCGCTGTAGTACACCGCGCTAAACGGCATTTCAATCGGCAGCCGTTTGTCAGCCAGCAGTTCGACAAACGCCCCTTCAGCAATTTCTTTATCCACCATATAGTCCGACAGACAGGCTATACCGTTACCGGCCAGACACAGCTGCTTGAGCGTTTCCCCGCTATTGGAAGATATCTCGCTTTCGATTTCCAGCAGTTGGCCATCGCAGCAGGAAACTGGCCAGGTATTCAGGGATACGGGCTCGCTAAAGCCGAGGCACTGATGATGTTTTAGCTCGGCGACGCTTTGCGGCGTTCCGTGCCGGGCAAGATAGTCCGGCGAGGCGATAATTTTGCGGTAGCTATTGAACAGCGGCCGGGCGCGCAGGCTGGAATCGGTTAGCGTGCCGGCGCGGATCGCGACGTCCACTTTCCGCTCAATCAGATTGATAAAGGTCTCTGACGAGACCAGCGAAAGGCTCATTTCCGGGTAGCGCTCACGGAAGGGCCTGATCAAAGGCATCAGAAAATGCAATATCACCGGCGTCGCGGCATCAACGCGAAGTAATCCTCTTGGCGTCGTTCGGCTCTCCAGAAGCTCATTTTCGGCGGCGGCCATCTCCTGAAGCACAACCTGCACTCGGCGGAAATAACGCTCGCCCTCTTCGGTCAGGCTTAGCTGGCGAGTAGTACGGTTAAGCAGGCTGACGCCGAGCTTTGACTCCAGCTTTTTTACCGCCCGGCTGACGGCGGAATTAGCCTGACCAAGCTGTTCAGCAGCGCGACTAAAACTGCCGCTCTCTACCACGGCGACAAAAATGGCGATTTCTTCTGAGGTAGCTCTCATTGTTGCACCTGTGGCAAAATTCTATTGATACTTTGGCTATTTTTGTTATTAAAACATCTCTTCATACTACGTGTCATCTTAATCCTGTTGATACGGAGTACATTATGCCGCTGGCGCTACTTGCCTTAACTATCGGTGCCTTTGCGATTGGCACGACTGAATTTGTCATTGTGGGCCTGGTGCCTGACATTGCTGAGCAACTAGCTATTTCGCTACCCTCTGCAGGGCTGCTGGTTTCTATCTATGCGTTGGGTGTAGCGATAGGTGCTCCTGTGCTCACCGCGCTGACCGGGCGTATGCCGCGTAAGCAGCTACTGCTGGCGTTAATGGCGCTGTTTACCGCTGGCAATCTGCTGGCATGGCAGGCGCCGGGTTACGAGACTCTGGTTCTGGCGCGCCTGCTGACCGGGCTGGCGCATGGGGTATTCTTTTCGATCGGTTCGACAATTGCGACCAGCCTGGTCGCGAAGGAGAAAGCGGCCTCGGCGATTGCGATGATGTTCGGCGGGTTAACCGTTGCGCTGGTGACCGGCGTGCCGCTAGGCACCTTCATTGGCCAACACTTTGGCTGGCGTGAAACATTCCTGGCCGTGTCTATTCTTGGCGTAATCGCGTTAATGAGCAGCCTTATTCTGGTGCCTGGTAACATTCCGGGCCGCGTCAGCGCGGGTCTGCGCGCTCAGCTTAAGGTTCTGACCCATCCGCGTTTACTGATTATCTACGCGATCACTGCTCTGGGGTATGGCGGCGTATTTACGGCATTTACCTTCCTGGCGCCGATGATGCAGGATCTTGCCGGATTTAGCCCATCGGCCGTCAGCTGGATCCTTCTGGGCTACGGTGTTTCAGTGGCGATAGGTAACGTATGGGGCGGAAGGCTGGCGGATAAACATGGCGCCGTGCCCGCGCTGAAGCTGATTTTTGCCGCCCTGGCTGCGCTACTGGCGATCTTTCAATTTACGGCCAGTGTGCATTATGCTGCTCTGGCGACGGTTTTGGTGATGGGGATCTTTGCTTTTGGTAACGTTCCGGGACTGCAGGTGTACGTGGTGCAGAACGCGGAGCAATACACTCCTGGCGCGGTTGACGTTGCCTCTGGCCTGAATATTGCAGCATTTAACATTGGCATTGCATTAGGTTCGGTGATTGGCGGGCAGATCGTAGCGCATTATGGTCTGGCCCAGACGCCTTGGATCGGCGCTCTGATTGTGCTGGTGGCGCTCTTACTGGTCGGAATTAGCGGCCGGCTTGATAAGCCAGGGCTTCGCGCTAACGGCCCTGGCGTAGAAGGCTAAAGGTTTCTGGCAAATTGCATTGAAAGTGTCTACAAAAATCCCTATAACAGAAGAACCAGCCGCAGTCGGGCTGGTTTCCTGTTATCGAGGTTTGATGCCTAAATTGCGAAAGAATACCTATGCCATGCGCTATGTCGCCGGACAGCCTGCGGAGAGAATTTTACCTCCGGGGTCGTTTGCAGGCATGACTCCGGCTTTTCCGGCGGGAGTACCGTTAAGTTCGGATGAAAAAATCCGCGTACTGGTGTGGAACATCTTCAAGCAGCAGCGCGCCGAGTGGAAATCAGTTCTTAACAACTTTGGTAAAGATGCGCACCTGGTGTTGTTACAGGAAGCGCAAACTACACCTGAATTAGTGAAGTTTGCCACGTCCAACTACCTTGCAGCGGATCAGGTTCCGGCGCTGGTGCTGCCCCAGCATCCTTCCGGCGTGATGACGTTAGCCTCTGCGCATCCTATCTACTGTTGTCCTCTGCGTGAACGCGAGCCTATCCTGCGGTTGGCGAAGTCGGCATTAGTGACGGTGTATCCGTTACCGGATTCCCGCCTGCTGATGGTGGTCAATATTCATGCGGTTAACTTCAGCCTTGGCGTCGATGTCTACAGCAAGCAGCTGCTGCCGATTGGCGATCAGATCGCCCATCACAGCGGGCCGGTGATTATGGCAGGCGACTTTAATGCCTGGAGCCGCCCGCGAATGAATGCCCTGTACCGCTTTGCGCGCGAAATGTCGCTGCGCGAAGTTCGTTTCTCTGACGATCAGCGCCGCCGTACGTTTGGCCGCCCGCTTGATTTTGTCTTCTATCGTGGGTTAAGCGTACACGATGCTTCCGTACTGGTGACGCGTGCCTCCGACCACAACCCTCTACTAGTCGAATTCAGTCCCGGCAAGCCTGATTAATTAAGGTATGTCAGGCCTGCCACGGGGCAGGCCTGCGTATGCATGGTGCTGCCTTTATTACTCAAAAAAACCGAAGGACAATGCAATGACAACACGCTCTCATCATGACCATGTAGAAATGCAGTTTGGCTCACAGGCCAGCGCCTACCTGACCAGCGCCGTACACGCCTCCGGGCGCGATCTGCAACGTCTGGCCGAAAGGCTGGCGGATTTTCCTCAGGCGCACGTGCTGGATATGGGATGCGGCGCCGGCCACGCCAGCTTTGCGGCGGCAGGGCAGGTTGCACAGGTGACGGCGTATGATTTATCCAGCCAGATGCTGGACGTTGTGGCTCAGGCCGCACGTGATAAAGGTTTTGCTAATATTACCACTCAGCAGGGATATGCCGAGTCTTTGCCTTTCGCTGACGCCAGCTTTGATGTAGCGATCAGTCGTTATTCTGCGCATCACTGGCACGATGTCGGTCTGGCGCTGCGTGAAGTGAAGCGAGTGCTGAAGCCGGGCGGAGTAATGATTATTATGGATGTGATGTCGCCCGGTCATCCGGTTCGCGACGTCTGGCTGCAGACCGTTGAGGCCCTGCGCGATACTTCCCATGTCCGCAACTATTCCAGCGGCGAATGGCTGGCAATGACGAGCGAGGCGGGTCTGGTGATTAATCATCTGCTGACCGACCGCTTGCCGCTGGAGTTTGGCTCATGGATTGCGCGCATGCGAACGCCAGCGGCGCTGGCGGAAGCGATTCGCTTATATCAGGAGAGCGCATCGGCTGAGGTTAAGGCCTATTTTGCCCTGCAGCACGATGGTTCGTTCACCAGCGATACGATTATGTTTGAGGCCCACAAGGCGGCCTGACGCCGGGATAAAAAAAGGCACCACATGGGGGCCTTTATCATGCCTGATGAATCATCAGGATTCTGGTCTGTCGCTGTTTTTCACGAACAGCGTCAGCTGATCGCCGGGCTTCAGGTTGCCGGTATCGCTATTCCAGCGCATGACATCACGAATGTTGACGCCATGGCGTTTCGCAATGCTCGACAGGGAGTCGCCTTTGCGCACGCGATAAGTGATGCTATCGCTGTTGTTAGCCAGACGCTCGGCGCTGCTGCCTGCGCCAATCACCAGATTCTGACCAACCTTCAGGTTAGAACCGCGAATACCGTTCCACTGCTGCAGATCTTTGGTTGATACGCCGAGACGCGACGCAATGCCGGAAATCGTATCGCCGGAACGCACCTTGTAGCTACGGCTGGTTAACGGCTTGTTATCAGCCAGCAGCGTCGGCTGCACGGCTGCAATATCGCCGGAAGCCAACGATTCGCGCAGCTGTGCGGCGTGCTTCTGCGGCACCAGCACGTAGTTTGGCCCATTCGCGCCCAGGGTTGATCCTTTGACGCCAGCATTGAAGGTCTTCAGTTTGCTGACCGGCATTCCTGCCATATCGGCTAACTGTGAAATCTCAACCGGGCTGTCGAGACGTACGCGCGCCAGAGCCCGGCTTTCGTCTGCCGTCGGCAGCCTCACGCCGTAGCGCTTGCTGTTCTTGAGGATATCGCTCAGGGCCAGCATTTTCGGTACGTATATTTTGGTTTCATGCGGCAAAGACAGCGACCAGAAATCGGTGGGTTTACCACGCGCTTTGTTCGCTTTGATCGCCTTCATGACCCGGCCTTCGCCGCTGTTATACGCCGCAACGGTTAACAACCAGTCGCCGTCGAACATTTTGTTCAGACGTTGCATCATGTTTAACGCTGCCGTGGTTGAGGCAACGATGTCACGACGCGCATCGTAACTGCGGGTCTGTTTCAAACCATAATTGCGCCCGGTGCTCGGAATGATCTGCCAGATGCCTGCGGCATTGGCGCCAGACGTTGCGTGCGGGTCAAAAGCGCTCTCCACTATGGGTAGTAATACCAGTTCCATCGGCATGTTACGTTTCTTAACTTGCCCGGCTATCCAGTACATATACGGCTCTGCCCGTAAAGTTACATCGTGGAGATAGCTCTTATTTCTTAAATACTTCTGTTTTTGTTCGCGAATCCGGACGTTTTCCGGAATTCCCATCTTTAGCTCGTCGCCTATCGAAGTCCACAGATCCTGGTCTTGCGCGTAGAAGGTTCCATCATCTAACCAGCGCGCTCGACTTGTGAACTTGCTTGCTTCCCCTTGACTCGCTGCAGAAAGGCTCTGTGCGTGCTGTTGTACGGTGCCATCGTTCTTAGACGCCTGGCACCCCACCAGCAGGACAGAGGCGAGTAAAATCGCTCGTGCCTTCATGTGTGTGTCAATAGTTGCTTAAAAGACGAGCAAGGATAACGGTGAAGTCCCCCGAAGACAAGAATTAAATCTCAGAAGTCGTCTTTCTTTGACCTTAACCACGCAAATCTCTGAACAGAGTGTTGCAAATTTGTTTCTTTGTTTATTTCTTCAATTAAATCATAATCATCTGTACGTAAAAATAAATTTATACGACGTTCATTTTTCAGAGTTACGGGTAGTGTCTTTTGTTTTTTTGCGCGTAACTCATTAACTTTGCGATAGTAATCATTTATATCCTTATCATGGGGCAAGATGCTCATTGCAAACTTCATATTTGCTAAAGTGTACTCATGTGCGCAACATATTAACGTTTCATCAGGAAGGGCGTTAATCTTGTTAAATGATTGATACATCTGGTCTGGGGTGCCTTCAAAGAGTCTGCCGCAGCCGCCGGAAAACATTGTATCGCCACAAAATAGATAAGGTTTACTGTAGAAACAGATGTGTCCTAAAGTGTGACCTGGCGTAGCAAAAATAGAAAATTCGCGGCCCAAAACGGACAGGCTTTCTCCGTCCTTTACGATGCAGGTTGCTCCCTTATCCTGGGTTTCTGCCGGTCCGTAAACCGCTATTGCCGGGAATTTTTCACGTAGTTGTTTTACGCCGCCAACGTGGTCGTGATGGTGATGCGTTAAGAAGATGGCTTCTGGCTGCCAGCGGTTTTGTTCTATCGCGGCGAGCACCGGCGCGGCTTCTCCCGGGTCGACTATCAGACAGCGGCCGCTATCTTCACTGAGAACCCAGATGTAGTTGTCCTGAAATGCGGGAATACTGATAAGATTCATAAATTACCTCTAAAGCGTAGCGGAAGGTTGCGATGAAGCCGGCAAGGATACCTCAGACAGTTACAGCGCCAGAGCACTGGTCCAGCATGCCCTGGGGCGAATACTACCGCGAATCGCTGGAACGGCAGATGAAACCGTGGCTGGCTAAATTATATGGCTTTCATTTACTTAAGATTGGCAATCTGAGCGCGGAAATCAATACGGAGTCCTGTGCGATTTCCCATCAGGTGAATGTCTCTTTACAGGGTAATCCCGTGCAGGTAAAGGCCGATCCGCTGCATTTGCCTTTTGCCGAGAAGTCGGTTGATGCCTGCCTGCTGGCGCATACCTTACCCTGGTGTAGCGATCCGCATCGACTACTGCGGGAAGCAGACAGAGTGCTGATTGACGATGGCTGGATCATTTTGACCAGTTTTAACCCCATGAGCCTGATGGGGGTGCGCAAGCTGGTGCCGGTCTTGCGCAATAAGCCCCCCTATAACAGCCGCATGTTTACTTTAACGCGTCAGATGGACTGGCTGGCGCTGCTGAATTTTGAAGTGATGCATCACGGTTGCTACCAGGTCCTTCCCTGGTCTCGTCACGGGGGGAAAATGCTCAGCACCCATTTACCTGCTTTAGGATGTTTACAGCTCATTATTGCCCGTAAACGTACGATCCCCTTGACGCTAAACCCGATGAAATCGGGCAAAGCAAAAAAACGGATACCGCAGGCGGTGGGCGCCACACGTCAGTGGCGCAAGGGGCAAAATTAGCGCTCTGCCAGATAACCGGTATCATCCCGGGTGGGATGAGAGGCGGCCGCGCGCGCCAGTTCGTCGCAGCGTTCGTTTTCCGGATGACCCGCGTGGCCTTTGACCCACTCCCATTTTATTTTGTGTTGACCCAGCGCAGCGTCCAGGCGCTGCCAGAGATCGACATTTTTAACCGGTTTTTTGTCCGCCGTTTTCCAGCCGCGCTTTTTCCAGTTGTGGATCCACTGAGTAATACCCTGACGCACGTACTGGCTGTCGGTACTGAGGATCACTTCGCAATGTTCTTTCAGCGCTTCGAGGGCGACGATGGCGGCCATCATCTCCATGCGGTTATTCGTCGTGAGGTTAAAGCCTTCGCTAAAGGTTTTTTCTTTTCCGCGATAGCGTAAAATTGCACCGTAGCCGCCGGGGCCTGGATTGCCCAGGCAGGAACCATCGGTGAAAATTTCTACCTGTTTGAGCATCTCTGGTAGACTTCCTGTAATTGAAATCGATACGTAAAACGGTAAGTCTGACATAAATGACCGCTATGAGCACTGCAATTACACGACAGATCGTTCTCGATACCGAAACCACCGGTATGAATCAGATTGGTGCGCACTATGAGGGGCACAAGATAATCGAGATCGGCGCGGTAGAGGTGATCAACCGCCGCCTGACCGGGAACAACTTCCACGTCTATCTTAAGCCGGACCGCCTGGTGGACCCTGAAGCTTTTGGCGTCCACGGTATTGCGGACGAATTCCTCATGGATAAGCCCGTGTTTGGCGATGTTGTCGATGAGTTTCTCGATTACATCCGCGGCGCGGAGCTGGTCATCCATAACGCATCGTTCGATATCGGCTTTATGGACTATGAATTTAGCAAGCTGAATCGCGGTATTCCGAAGACCGATACTTTTTGCAAGGTGACCGACAGCCTGGCCCTGGCGCGTAAAATGTTCCCGGGCAAGCGCAATAGCCTTGATGCTCTTTGCTCGCGTTATGAAATAGATAACAGCAAGCGAACGCTCCACGGGGCTCTGCTCGATGCCCAGATTCTGGCCGATGTTTATCTGATGATGACCGGCGGCCAGACGACGATGGCTTTCTCTATGGAAGGGGAAGGGCAGCGGCAGGCCGGAGATACGGGAATACAGCGCGTTGTCCGGGCAGCCAGTAAGCTACGCGTAGTTTATGCCACTGATGAAGAGCTGGTGAACCATGAATCCCGCCTCGATCTGGTACAAAAGAAAGGCGGAAGCTGCCTGTGGCGGGCATGATTGGGCAGTAAACGCGTTAAAAATAATCTGATGGGTGATTTTTGCAGCAAGCGATTCAAAAATGAAGAAAAAGCGTTGACGGAGTAGAGGGGAAACCGTAATATTCGCCTCGTTCCCAACGGAACAGTATGTGGAGCGGTAGTTCAGTCGGTTAGAATACCTGCCTGTCACGCAGGGGGTCGCGGGTTCGAGTCCCGTCCGTTCCGCCACTATTCAGAAAGCCTGAATCAGAAATGATTCAGGCTTTCGTCGTTTTAGCCTGCTGAATCATTACTCTTCCCTCTTTTTGCCAGCGAGCGGTATGCCGCATTAACGCTTTTGCTCTGAGCAGCGTGAGTTTTCTCTGGGGTCTCAGGGGCGCGTTATCGCGGGGGTTTAAGGCATAAAGAAAGGGAGCACAGGCTCCCTGATATGCGGTCTTTAATTGAGCGTGAAGGGGTCGGCATCCTGCCAGGCTGGAAACTTCTCGCGATACTCGTTCAGCGCCGTCAATGAAAGCTCTGCGTCAAGGCGAGTGGCCTGATGCGGCTCGGCGGTGGCGATAATTTCGCCCTGCGGCGTAATTATCCGACTGTCGCCCCGGTAATGGTGGCCATTGCCGTCGGTACCGACGCGATTGCATCCGGCAACATAAGCCTGATTTTCGATAGCCCTGGCCACCAGTAGCGACTGCCAGTGCGTTGAGCGTGGTGCGGGCCAGTTGGCAACATACAGCGCTAAATCGTAGTCGTTATGATTGCGCGACCAGACCGGGAAGCGCAGGTCGTAGCACACCAGCGGCAGGATCCTCCAGCCGCGCCATGCAAAAATGACCCGTTCGTTACCCGCCTGGTAATGGTGATGTTCATCCGCCATGCGGAACAGATGTCGTTTATCATAGAAATGGATTTTACCCTCGGGCTCCACCAGCAAAAAACGGTTAACGGGCCCGCGTTCCGTTTGCAGCGCCGCGCTGCCGGCAATCAGCGCATTGGTTTGCGCGGCTTTAGCTCCCATCCAGGCAACCACTTCCTCTTGCGATAGCGACTGTTTTGCCGCCTCCATCGCGAAACCGGTGGTGAACATTTCGGGTAAAACAATGAGGTCCCGCCCGGTAATCCCTTCCAGTTGACGATCGAAATGACGCAGGTTGGCGGGACCGTCCATCCACACCAGCGGTTGTTGTAAAAGGGTAATTTTCAGTCCGGGCACGGTGGTAACTCCAGCGTTGTGAAAGGAATGATAAATACTTTAACACCATATCAGCAGGCGGAGGGCTCACGGAATAGTTTGTCAAAGAAATGACAGGACGGGATATCGCTTATGGAGAACTGCCAGAAAAAAGAGAGGCGGGAGGCCCGCCTCGATCGTGATGTGATTATTTTTTAGTTTTAGGCCGCTTCAATCTTGCGAACCTTCTCCGGCAGCTTTACCGGTCGGGTCGCCAGTTCATCCGGGGCGAAGTCGTCGACGTTAATGCTGCGCAGACGGCTGGTTTCAGCACGGACCAGGATGTCCGCCTCGTCCTGATTGATTAACCCTTTTGCCAGCGCGTTACGGGCCAGTTCATCAAGTCGGGTAAAGGACAGATTCTTGCCCAGCTCTTTACAGATACGCTGGTGGATAGGATCTGCCGCCATCACATCAAGCAGCGCTTCCTCCAGCAGACCGACCGGGTTATGCTCGCTCGGCGTCAGATACTGACCGCGGCCGATACGAGAACGCGTCGCGCTCGGAACCTGCAGGATTTTCGCGACTTTATGATCCAGCTTGTCTGAAGGCGCCAGGTAATGACGTCCGGTCGGGAAGATAGCCACGCGAAGCGCGCCCGCTACCAGACGATTCGGGAAGTTCACCAATAGATCGTCAATCGCCTGCTCGGCCTGATACAGCGCATCCTGTACCCCCCAGTGCACCAGCGGTAAGTCCGCTTCGTTACGCCCCTCATCGTCATAGCGTTTCAGGACCGCCGACGCCAGGTAGAGCTGGCTCAGCACATCGCCCAGACGCGCAGAAATTCTTTCACGACGCTTCAGACTACCGCCCAGTACCGCCATTGAGACATCGGACAGCAGAGCCAGGTTGGCGCTCAGGCGGTTCATATGCTGATAGTAGCGACGAGTGGCATCGCGGGTCGGCGAGCTGCTGGTAAGGCCGCGAGTCAGGCCCAGCCAGAAACTGCGTACCTTGTTGCTTCCTACGTGGCCGATGTGTTTAAACAGCAGCTTATCGAAAGCGTTAACGTCGTTATTCTGCGCCGCCGCCATTTCATCAAGCACGTATGGATGGCAACGAATCGCCCCCTGGCCGAAGATCATCATGCTGCGGGTAAGAATATTCGCGCCTTCAACGGTGATGGCGATAGGCGCGCCCTGATAAGCCCGCGCCAGGAAGTTTCCGCTGCCGAGCATAATGCCTTTACCACCGGTAATATCCATTGCATCGATGATCGAGCGCTGGCCGCGGTGGGTACAGTGGTACTTCACGATTGCCGACAGTACCGCGGGTTTTTCGCCAAGCATAATGCCGTAGGTAATCAACGAGGCGGCAGCATCCATTACGTAGGCGTTGCCTGCAATACGCGCCAGCGGTTCTTCGATTCCTTCCATTTTACCGATGGAGATTTTGAACTGGCGGCGAATGTGCGCATAGGCGCCGGTGGCCATGGCGACAGACTTCAGGCCCCCGGTGGCGTTCGATGGCAGGGTGATACCGCGACCTACGGATAAGCACTCAACGAGCATCCGCCAGCCCTGGCCGGCCATGGTCGGGCCACCGATAATGTAGTCGATAGGAACGAAAATATCTTTTCCCTGGGTCGGACCATTCTGGAATGGAACGTTCAGCGGGAAATGACGACGACCGATCTCAACGCCCGGCGTGGTTGTCGGGATGAGGGCGCAGGTAATACCCAGCTCTTCTTCACCTCCCAGCAGACGGTCGGGGTCGGAGAGTTTAAATGCCAGCCCCAGCACGGTGGCGATAGGAGCAAGCGTAATATAGCGTTTGTTCCAGGTCAGACGCATACCCAGCACCTGCTGGCCTTGCCATTCGCCCATGCAGACCACGCCGGTATCCGGAATCGCGCCGGCATCTGAACCCGCTTCCGGGCTGGTCAGCGCGAAGCAGGGAATTTCCTGGCCGCGAGCCAGGCGTGGCAGATAGTGATTTTTCTGTTCTTCCGTACCGTAATGCTGCAGCAGCTCGCCCGGGCCTAATGAGTTAGGCACGCCGACGGTAATCGCCAGAATACCGGAGACACCCGACAACTTTTGCAGAACGCGAGCCTGTGCATAAGCGGAGAACTCCAGCCCGCCGTACTCTTTCTTAATGATCATCGCAAAGAAGCGATGCTCTTTCAGATAAGCCCACAGCTCCGGCGGCAGATCCGCCATTTCGTGAGTGATTTCAAAGTCGTTCGCCATTCGGCAGGCTTCTTCAACCGGGCCGTCAATAAAGGCTTGTTCTTCGGCAGTCAGGCGCGGCTGCGGGTAGTTGTGCAGTTTCTGCCAGTCGGGATTGCCGCGGAACAGATCGCCTTCCCACCATGTTGTCCCGGCATCAATTGCTTCTTTCTCGGTACGCGACATCGGCGGCATGACCTTACGGAAAGCGCGGAAGGCTGGCACTGAAATCATAGATTTGCGCATCGGCGCAAAATTGAACGGCAGTAAAAAGATGGCCAGCGGGACCAGCAGCCAGATATTCCACAGCCCTGCAACGCCTAGCGCGGCGGTCCAGAGCAGCAAAATCGCGCTGCTGAGCAGCAGACTGATTCGGTGATAGAAGAGCGCACCGAGTAAAACAACGGTTGCAACAATACTCAAAATCATCATAGAGAAATGCTCCCTGTCTTGTAGGAGGTCTGACCACTTGTGATGATATGGTTGTAGTGGATGTAATTTGTTTTAGCAATGTGTTTACAAAATAATTACAACCTTGCTCACATTGTTGTACGGAATTGCGGCACATAAAAGCAAAACGCCAGAGGATAACCGCGCCTGCGGCTTCTCGCTTCGCCGGCTATCCGGTAAACTGCCTGGGTTATCCCACCCATACTGAAGGATTATCCTCATGTACCAGGATCTTATTCGTAACGAACTGAACGAAGCCGCCGAAACGCTGGCCAATTTTCTGCAGGACGAAGCCAATATCCATGCGATTCAGCGCGCAGCGGTGCTGCTGGCGGATAGCTTTAAGGCCGGCGGTAAGGTGCTCTCCTGCGGTAATGGCGGTTCGCACTGCGATGCGATGCACTTTGCGGAAGAGCTGACCGGGCGCTATCGGGAAAATCGCCCCGGCTATCCGGCCATTGCGATTTCAGATGTGAGCCACCTTTCTTGCGTGAGTAATGATTTTGGCTATGAATATGTTTTCTCTCGCTATGTGGAATCTGTGGGGCGTGCAGGGGACGTACTGCTGGGGATCTCCACTTCCGGAAATTCTGGTAACGTCATCAAAGCGATCGAAGCTGCCCGCGCTCAGGGCATGAAAGTTATTACCCTGACCGGTAAAGACGGCGGTAAAATGGCAGGCTCTGCGGACGTTGAAATCCGCGTACCGCATTTTGGTTATGCCGACCGCATTCAGGAAATCCATATTAAAGTGATTCATATCCTGATTATGCTGATCGAAAAAGAGATGGTTAAAGCTTAAGAGGCTATTTTGTTAGCCATTTTGACCCCGGTCAGTGCTCAGACAAAACTCACCGAGTTTTGAACGCCCTTCAGGGCGGCCCGGAGGGTGAGCGTAGCGAATCATCCTCACGTACATGATGTACGCTCCGGTTTCTGTGCGCTGGCCGTGTCCAAACTGACAGCACCAATAACGCCTTTTATGTTTCAGTAAGTGGTATGAGGTGATCTATGTGCGAACTGCTCGGGATGAGCGCGAATGTGCCAACTGATATTTGTTTCAGCTTTACCGGGCTGGTTCAGCGCGGTGGCGGAACCGGGCCGCATAAGGACGGCTGGGGAATTACCTTTTATGAAGGTAAAGGCTGTCGCACATTTAAAGATCCGCAGCCTAGCTTTCAATCGCCCATCGCTAAGCTGGTGCAGGAATACCCCATTAAATCCTGCTCGGTTATCGCCCATATTCGTCAGGCCAACCGCGGTATTGTCGCGCTGGAAAATACTCATCCCTTTACCCGCGAACTCTGGGGACGTAACTGGACCTATGCGCACAACGGTCAGCTGGAGGGTTATGAGTCTCTCGAGACGGGAAATCTGTATCCTGTCGGGGAAACCGATAGCGAAAAGGCGTTCTGCTGGCTGCTACATAGCATCACCGAACGCTATCCGGAAATGCCGGGAGACATGGTTGAGGTTTTCCGGTTTATCGCCACGCTCGCCGGGGAGCTGCGTGAAAAAGGCGTGTTTAACATGCTGCTCTCCGATGGGCGCTACGTCATGGCGTTTTGCTCAACGAATTTATACTGGATTACGCGACGGGCGCCGTTTGGCGTAGCGACGCTGCTGGATCAGGATGTCGAGATTGACTTTCAACGCGAGACCACACCGAATGATGTGGTCACCGTTATCGCCACCCAGCCGCTGACCGGTAACGAAACCTGGCATAAAATCATGCCAGGCGAGTGGGCGCTATTTTGCCTCGGGGACCGTGTAGTTTGAAGCAAGCTGTGGCTGAACGACTTCGTGGCTGAGCGGTTTGCTCACTACGTAGCGGCCATCGACTACGGAAACCACTGGCGGCTTGTGCGTCAGGCGGAAGTAATCATACCCGGGTTTCAGCTGCTTCCAAAAATCCGCGAAGTAGGAAAACTTGTGGCGCGCCATGTTGGCATCGGTCATGCGGAAAGGATAAATACTCACCTGAACGTTGGGCTGACCAAAAACTAAGGCGCCGGTGACGAACTGGAAAATCTCGTCAATGCCGGTATCGGTCATGGCGTAGCAGCCGACCGATACGCAGGCTCCGTGAATCATCAGATATTTGCCTTCGTAACCATGCGCGCGATCGTAGGCGTTCGGAAAGCCGATATTGATCGCTTTATAGAAACGACTATCGGGTTTTAACTGGTTACGGGAAACATTGTAAAAACCTTCCGGGCTTTTGAAGTCGCCCTGACGCTGCTTTGGCCCGAGACCGCCGGAGTAGTTACAAATGCGGTAGCTGTCGAGAAGCTGCCAGGTTTCGCCCATCTTGACGTAAAGATCGAGCATGCGCTCTTCTTTAAAGATCTCAATGTAGACCGGCGAGCCCATGAGCTGCTGCTTATACTCTTTGCTCATCGGCGTTGTCGAGCTGTTACTGCTAAGTAGCCCTGCGAATGAAACGCATGGCAACAGAAGCATCGCAATAAATAATGCGATTTTGCGCATACTACTTGTTCCTTGATAAAACAAATAACCACATTGCCAGGACGGCAAGAGAGACCCGAAATCAGAGTATTCTGGTTTTAGAGCGCTCACATTAGCATCACGGCATTTTTTCGCAAGCACGACGTGCTGCGTTTACGTCTGAGTTTTCCGTTATAGCGAATCCTGGGGCAAAGTGCAGTCAGAACTTTGCGTAATAGCTCGCATTTTAGAACCACTTAGTGGCGGTTTGTCTACAGGCGCCGCTCACGAAATGTTACACTTGGCCCGCTAACTGTTCAGGGTAAGAAAGGATGCTTCTCTCCCGTCTTGTGAATCACCAGGACTATGATGTTCCTTTCTTCCTCATATATTCCATTAATTATGCTGGCCTCGGCCCGAAACCGGGGTTTAAGTAACGGATACCTGCTAACGATATGATTAAAATCACGAAAGGGCTGAATTTGCCCATAGCTGGCATGCCATCACAGCAGATTTCTTCGAAGACTGCGGTCAAGCGCGTTGCGCTGTTGGGTGAAGAGTACATCGGTATGCGCCCATCAATGGCGGTGCGTGAAGGGGACCGGGTGCAAAAAGGTCAACTTCTGTTCGAAGATAAAAAAAATCCTGGCGTGCGTTTTACTGCACCTGCGAGTGGAACCGTCAGCGCCATTCATCGCGGCGAGCGCCGGGTTCTGCAGTCGGTCGTTATTGATGTGGATGGCGAAGAGTCCGTTCATTTTCCCCGCTATGAATTAGCCGAACTTGCCGGATTGACGCGCGAGAGCGTTCAGCAGCAGCTGCTGGAGTCCGGGCTGTGGACGGCATTTCGCACCCGCCCTTTCAGTAAAATACCTGCGCCGGGCAGCGTTCCTGCGGCCATTTTTGTCACCGCGATAGACACGAATCCGCTGGCGGCCGATCCTCAGCCAATCATTCTGGCCCAGCGCGAAGCGTTTGACGCCGGTTTGACGCTGTTGACGCGGTTGACCGACGGTAAAGTTCACGTGTGTCAGGCTGGCGGCGGCAAGCTTGGCGGGCATCCTGTCGGCCAGGTGACCTTTAATCAGTTTGCCGGTCCGCATCCGGCCGGGCTGGCGGGGACTCACATTCATTTTCTTGAGCCGGTCAGCCTGAAAAAGCAGGTCTGGCATCTTAACTATCAGGATGTTATCGCCGTCGGCAAAGTGTTCCTTGAAGGGGAGTTGTACAACGAACGCATCGTTGCTCTTGGCGGCCCGCAGGTCAAAGAGCCTCGTTTGTTAAAGACCTGCTTAGGCGCCAGCCTTGATGAACTGCTTGAAGATGAGCTGCTGGACGATGAAAACCGCATTATCTCTGGTTCAGTCCTCAGCGGAACCCATGCGCGCGGGCCTCATGCTTTCCTTGGGCGCTTTCATTTACAGATAAGCGTTGTGAAAGAGGGGCGCGAGAAAGAGCTATTCGGCTGGGTGATGCCGGGGAAAGATAAATTCTCCATTACCCGTACCACCGTCGGCCACTTTCTGAAGCGTAAGCTATTTAATTTCTCGACGGATACCAACGGCGGCGAGCGGGCTATGGTACCGATTGGCAACTATGAGCGAGTGATGCCGCTGGATATTCTGCCCACCATACTGCTGCGCGATTTGCTGGCGGGAGATACCGACAGCGCGCAGGCGCTGGGCTGTCTGGAACTGGATGAAGAAGACCTGGCGCTTTGCACCTACGTTTGTCCCGGCAAGTATGAATATGGTCCGGCATTGCGCAGCGTGTTAACCCAGATTGAGCAGGAAGGATAAGTGATGGGCTTAAAGCAACTGTTTGACAAACTTGAGCCGCACTTTACGCACGGCGGCAAGCTGGAAAAATACTACCCGTTGTTCGAAGCGACGGCGACCCTGTTCTATACACCCGGTCAGGTGACGCGCGGAGCGGCGCACGTCAGAGACGCCATCGACCTTAAGCGGATGATGATACTGGTGTGGTTCGCCGTTTTCCCGGCGATGTTCTGGGGAATGTATAACGTTGGTCTGCAGACCATACCGGCGCTGGCTAAATTATATAGCGCTGAACAGCTGCAGCAGGTCATCGCCGGGAACTGGCACTACAGCATTGCCCAGTGGCTGGGGGTAAACTTCACCGCAGATGCCGGCTGGCTCAGTATGATGACGCTGGGTGCGGTATTTTTCCTGCCTATCTACATCACCGTGTTTCTTGTCGGTGGGTTCTGGGAAGTCCTGTTTGCTATCGTGCGTAAGCACGAAATAAACGAAGGCTTCTTCGTGACCTCAATCCTGTTCGCGCTGATTGTACCGCCATCGCTGCCGCTATGGCAGGCTGCGCTCGGGATCACGTTTGGCGTCGTCATGGCCAAGGAGATCTTTGGCGGAACCGGGCGTAACTTTCTCAACCCGGCGCTGGCGGGGCGGGCCTTTCTGTTCTTTGCCTGGCCGGCGCAAATTTCCGGCGATCTGGTGTGGACCGCAGCGGATGGTTTTTCCGGCGCGACGCCGCTGTCCCAGTGGGCTAGCGGCGGCGGTGAATCGCTGATTAATGTCACAAGCGGACAGCCGGTAAGCTGGATGGATGCCTTCCTCGGCAATATTCCGGGCTCGATTGGCGAGGTTTCGACGCTGATGATTCTGATCGGCGGCGCCATCATCATTTTCGGTCGCGTGGCTTCCTGGCGCATTGTCGCTGGGGTATTCCTCGGCATGGTGGCTACCGCGACGCTGTTTAACTTCATTGGCTCTGATACCAACCCGATGTTTGCCATGCCGTGGTACTGGCATCTGGTTCTCGGCGGTTTTGCTTTCGGCATGATGTTTATGGCGACGGATCCGGTGTCCGCGTCGTTTACGGATAAGGGTAAATGGAGCTACGGCCTGCTGATCGGCGTGATGTGCGTCCTGATTCGCGTCGTCAACCCGGCCTATCCGGAAGGGATGATGCTGGCGATCCTCTTCGCCAACCTCTTTGCGCCGCTGTTCGATTACCTGGTGGTGCGGGCCAATATTAAGCGGAGGAAGTCGCGTGGCTGAGAATAAAAGTAACGATAGCATCGGCAAAACGCTGCTGGTGGTGCTGGTGCTTTGTCTGGTCTGCTCAATCGTGGTCGCCGGTTCTGCCGTGGGGCTAAAATCACGCCAGCAGGAGCAGCGCGCGCTTGATAAACAGCGCAATATCCTGGCGGTTGCTGGTCTGATGAAGCAGGGAATGAGCGCAGATGAAGTGGCCGATATTTTTAAGGCCCGCATCTCTCCACGATTAGTCGATCTCGCTAGCGGGGAGCTGCTGGATAAAGACCCGAGCAAATTTAATCAGGCCCAGGCCCTGAAAGAGCCGCAGCAGAGCTTGCAGCTGGAAGCCAGCCAGGATCCGGCGGGTATTAAACGCCGCAGTAATATCGCCGAAATATATCTGGTGCGTGATGAAAAACAGCAGATTCAGGAAGTCGTACTCCCTATTTACGGCAACGGTCTGTGGTCGGTGATGTACGCGTTTGTGGCGCTGGAAACCGATGGCCGTACGGTAAAAGGGATCACTTATTACGATCATGGCGAAACGCCGGGGCTGGGCGGGGAAATTGAAAACCCCAACTGGCGCCAGCAGTTCGTCGGTAAACAGGTGCTTGATGATAAAGGGATGCCTGCGCTGAGAATCGTCAAAGGCGGCGCGCGTCCTGGCGACCTGCACGCCGTTGATGGCCTGTCGGGCGCAACGCTGACGTCAAACGGCGTGCAGCATAGCTTTGATTTCTGGATGGGCAAACTGGGCTTTGGCCCATTCCTGCAAAAGGTGCGAGAAGGGGAGCTGAATAATGGCTGATTTGGGCGACATGAAAGAAATGAAGCGCGTGCTGGTGGGGCCGCTTATCGCTAATAACCCTATCACTCTGCAGGTACTGGGCGTCTGCTCCGCGCTGGCGGTGACCACCAAGCTGGAGACCGCTTTTGTAATGACCATTGCGGTGACGCTGGTTACGGCATTCTCCAGCATGTTTATCTCCATGATTCGCCACCACATTCCGAATAGCGTGCGCATCATTGTACAGATGGCGATTATCGCTTCGCTGGTTATCGTCGTCGATCAGGTGCTACGCGCGTTTGCCTATGAGATCTCGAAACAGCTTTCGGTTTTCGTCGGTTTGATCATCACTAACTGTATTGTGATGGGGCGCGCCGAAGCCTATGCCATGAAGTCGCCGCCGTTGGCGAGCTTTATGGACGGTATTGGCAACGGTCTGGGATACGGGGCGATCCTTATCATCGTCGGTTTCCTGAGAGAGCTGATCGGCAGTGGTAAGCTATTCGGTATTACCGTGCTGGAAACGGTGCAGAACGGCGGCTGGTATCAGCCAAATGGTCTGTTTCTTCTGGCACCCAGTGCGTTCTTCATTATCGGTTTGTTGATTTGGGCGGTGCGCAGCTGGAAGCCTGAACAGCAGGAAAAGGAGTAACCGACCATGGCTCACTACATTAGCCTGTTTGTCCGCGCCGTGTTTGTTGAAAACATGGCGCTGGCCTTCTTCCTGGGAATGTGTACCTTCCTCGCCGTGTCGAAAAAGGTCTCAACCGCTTTCGGTCTCGGCGTTGCGGTAACGGTCGTACTCGGACTGGCGGTACCGATCAATAACCTCGTGTATAACCTGGTGCTGCGTGACGGCGCGCTGGTGGAAGGCGTTGACTTAAGCTTTCTGAACTTCATCACCTTTATTGGCGTGATTGCCGCGCTGGTACAAATTCTGGAGATGATCCTCGATAAGTACTTCCCGACGCTTTATAACGCGCTGGGGATCTTTCTGCCGCTGATTGCCGTTAACTGTGCGATTTTTGGCGGCGTCTCCTTCATGGTACAGCGCGACTATAACTTCACCGAATCCATCGTTTACGGCTTTGGTTCCGGCGTCGGCTGGCTGCTGGCGATTGTGGCGATGGCGGGTATTCGCGAAAAAATGAAATACGCAAACGTGCCTGCGGGTCTGCGCGGGTTAGGGATCACCTTTATTACCACGGGTCTGATGGCGCTGGGCTTTATGTCATTCTCCGGTGTGCAGCTATAAGGGCGGAAAGTATGGAAATAATTCTTGGCGTAGTGATGTTCACGCTGATCGTCCTGGTGCTATCCGGGCTGATATTGGCCGCGCGTTCGAAGCTGGTGAATGCGGGCGATGTGGTCATTGAAATCAATAACGAAGCGGATAAACAGATCCGTACTCCGGCGGGCGACAAGCTGCTGAATACGCTCTCCAGCAACGGAATCTTCGTCTCGTCGGCCTGCGGCGGGGGCGGCTCCTGCGGCCAATGCCGGGTGACGGTGAAAGAGGGCGGCGGTGATATCCTGCCTACCGAACTTTCTCATATCACCAAGCGTGAGGCGAGAGAGGGATGCCGCCTGGCCTGCCAGGTCGCGGTGAAGCAGAACATGAAAATTGAGCTGCCGGAGGAGATTTTTGGCGTTAAGAAGTGGGAATGTGAAGTTATCTCGAACGATAACAAATCCACTTTTATCAAAGAGCTGAAGCTGCGCGTGCCGGACGGCGACGCGGTTCCGTTCCGCGCAGGCGGGTATATTCAGATCGAATGTCCATCGCACAAGGTCGCTTATGCTGACTTTGACGTTCCGGATGAGTATCGCGGCGATTGGGATAAATTTAATCTCTTCCGCTATGTCTCGGATGTAAAAGAGCCTACGTTACGCGCCTACTCCATGGCTAACTATCCGGAAGAGAGGGGCATCATCATGCTCAACGTGCGTATCGCAACCCCGCCGCCGCAGGTACCTGATGCGCCTCCGGGAATTATGTCTTCCTATATCTGGTCGTTGAAGCCGGGTGATAAAGTGACGATTTCCGGGCCGTTTGGGGAATTTTTTGCCAAAGAAACGGACGCTGAAATGGTCTTTATCGGCGGCGGTGCCGGGATGGCGCCGATGCGCTCGCATATTTTCGATCAGCTTAAGCGCCTGCACAGTAAGCGTAAAATCAGCTTCTGGTACGGCGCGCGCTCTCTGCGAGAAATGTTCTATGATGACGAATTCGAGCAGCTGGCACGTGAAAATCCGAACTTTACCTTCCACGTGGCGCTCTCCGATCCGCAGCCTGAAGATAACTGGACCGGTCATACCGGCTTTATTCACAACGTCCTGTATGAAAACTATCTGCGCGATCACCCGGCGCCGGAAGATTGTGAATTCTATATGTGCGGGCCGCCGGTGATGAACGCCGCGGTCATCAAAATGCTGAAAGATCTCGGCGTTGAGGATGAAAACATCATGCTCGACGATTTTGGAGGCTAATGATGCTGACGGTATTTGTCGCGACCTTTGTGATTTTCGCGCTGGTTATTCTGGGAATGTCGCTCGGGTATCTGATCAAGCGAAAAACTATCCAGGGCAGCTGCGGGGGGATCTCATCGCTGGGTCTGGAAAAGGTCTGCGACTGCCCTGAGCCCTGCGATGCGCGTAAAAAACGCATGGCACGCGAAGCGCAGCGCAATCAGGATCGCATCATTTAACTAGCAGGCCGCACCGTGCGGCCTTTTTTGATTTACCACGTTTTCGCTTTTGCCGGTGAGTCAACCATTACGCCGTCGGCGCCAAGCTCGCTTGCCGTACGAAAATCATCAGCATTATTAATGCCGAAGAATATGATATGGGCTTTGCCCTGTGAGCGGAAACAGTCCATCGCTTCTTTATCCCAGGTGAGTGTGGCCGGCGATACGCCTTCGCCCAGGGTGAACTTCTCGATGACTTCTACTTTGCGTTTCAGCTCAAGGCCGTACCAGTGCTCGTCCCCTGGTGAGTTGGTGGGCTGACACTGGTGGCTAAGAGAAATGGTCGCCAGCTTTGTTCGCGTTTCGTCCCGGCTGACGAAATGGGGAATTGACTCTGGTAGCGCTGCGATATAGCGAGCGTCCGTTGAATACACGCGTACGCGGGCGAGGCTATGGGTTTTATTTAACACATCGCCAAGCCGAGCCGCCATTATCGCAGGGTCGGCATCAGGCGATTTGATATCGATATAAAAGAAGGTCTCCGGCCACTGTTCCAGCACCGATTGTAGCGTGGGAATCGTTGCATTTTTACCGCGCCAGGGGTGAGTTTCATCGCCCCATTTCCACCCCGCGTCCATGCGTGCCAGTTCGGCTGCGCTATAGCTTGAGATTTTCCCTGTATGATTAGTCAGCGCGGAAAGATCGCCAGGACGATATAAAACCGGGACGCCATCCTGGCTTAATTGCACCGTTATCCAGATCGCCTCGGCCTTATTTTCCAGGGCGAGTTTTATTGCTGGAAGCGTATTTTCCGGGGCATCGCCGGTACCTCCGCGATGAGCAATAAGCTGAGGTGCTGCGCAGGCGCTGCTGGTAATAAGTAAACCGAGCGCAGTTACTATTGATTTCATGATTGGGTTTTACCTTATTTATTAATATAACTATATGAAAAATAAATCATATTTGTTGCATTTTTATGTTGTAGCACGTTTTTTAAGGTTGTGGATTTAAAAAGATTAAATTTCGCCATAGTTTGCTATACTGTATGCATGTACAGTCTAAGGTTTGGCTATGCGTAAAATCATCCATGTAGATATGGACTGCTTCTTCGCAGCGGTTGAAATGCGTGATAACCCGGCGCTGCGCGATATCCCTATCGCCATTGGCGGCAGTCGGGTACAGCGCGGCGTTATCAGTACGGCTAACTATCCGGCGCGTAAGTTCGGCGTGCGCAGCGCTATGCCTACCGCCACCGCCCTGAAACTTTGCCCACACCTGACGCTCCTTCCCGGCCGTTTCGACGCTTACAAAGAGGCCTCGAACCATATCCGGGAGATTTTTTCCCGCTATACCTCGTTAATCGAACCCCTATCGCTGGATGAAGCCTATCTTGACGTCAGCGACAGCGTCCATTGTCAGGGGTCAGCAACGCTGATGGCGCAGGAGATCCGTGAGACCATCCATCGCGAGCTCAATCTGACTGCTTCTGCCGGCATTGCGCCGGTAAAATTTTTGGCAAAAATCGCCTCGGATCTGAATAAACCTGACGGCCAGTTTGTCATTGCGCCGCACCAGGTAGCGGAGTTTGTCAAAACGCTGTCGCTGTCGAAGATCCCGGGCGTCGGCAAAGTCTCCGCCGCGAAGCTGGAAAGCATGGGCCTGAGAACCTGCGAAGATGTACAGAACAGCGATCTGGCAATGTTGCTCAAGCGCTTTGGTAAATTCGGGCGAATATTGTGGGAACGCAGCCACGGCATTGATGAACGAGAAATCAGCAGCGAGCGCCAGCGCAAATCGGTGGGGGTTGAGCGAACCCTGATAGAGGATATCCACGAATGGGCGGAGTGTGAGTCGATTATTGAGAACCTCTATCCAGAACTTGAAAGGCGCCTGGCGAAAGTTAAACCGGATTTGCGGATTGCTCGCCAGGGGGTCAAGCTGAAGTTTAATGATTTCCAGCTCACGACCCAGGAGCATGTCTGGCCCCGGCTGAATAAAGATGATTTGATTTCCACCGCGCATAAAGCCTGGCACGAGCGGCGCGGAGGTCGGGGAGTCAGGCTGGTGGGGCTACATGTGACGCTGCTTGATCCGCAGCTGGAGCGGCAACTCGTTTTGGGACTGTAACAATGTTAACAATAAGAATGTACGAAGAGGGGGATTTTCCAGCGCTATGCTCACTCTTTTTACGCGCCGTTAAAGAGACCGCCAGCGCCGATTATTCCCCGCGGCAAATTGCCGCCTGGGCACAGGTTGATGAAGAACGCTGGCGACAAAAACTCGCGGCGTCACGCGTACTGGTGGCAATAAATGATGCCTCGCCGGTCGGGTTTATTACCGCCGTAGATGACTATATCGATTTACTCTTCGTTTCTCCCGACTATAGCCGCCAGGGCGTCGCCAGCGCGCTGCTCAATACGCTATTGAGGCAGCTTCCTGAGCGCATTTATACGGTAGAGGCCAGTATTACGGCAAAGCCCTTTTTTGCGCGTCATGGCTTCACGGTTATTCAGCCACAGGAAGTGGAGGCGCGGGGTGAACGTTTTCTTAATTATTTGATGCGGCGGCAAATCGGCTTGCAATAGATTTAACGCCTGATTACTATACGCGCACTTTCACCTATTTATTAACTGCAAAGGAGGTTCACCATGAATACAGATTTCCAGAACGCACTTTGCAGGCCTTCCCAGGAATAACTCTCTTTTTTGCCCTGGTAACGTCTGCCACATCCTTTATTTATTTTTTAATATGGATTGGTATATGGGCAATAATGTTCATTATACGTCTGAATCTATTTCTTATATTCGTTCAGACGATCTGTGGATCGAAGGTTTAGCGATCCAACAATTACACACGACGGCAAATTTACCCCACATGCAGCGCGTGGTGGGAATGCCAGACTTACATCCCGGGCGTGGCTATCCCATCGGCGCAGCCTTCTTCTCGCTGGGCCATCTCTACCCGGCACTGGTGGGTAACGATATCGGCTGCGGCATGGCGCTGTGGCAAACGGATATCCTCGCGCGAAAATACAATGCGGATAAGTTTGAGAAGAAACTGTCCGCTATGGGGGACGTTGCGCAAGCAAGCTGGCTGGACGAGCATCTGCCGGAAAATTTGTTGACCCATCCCTGGCGCAGCGCCCTGGGATCGATTGGCGGCGGTAACCATTTCGCTGAACTGCAGCAGGTGGAGCAGGTTGTGGATAACGACCGTTTCCAGCAGGCCGGCCTTGATGCTCAGCGCCTGCTGCTGCTGGCGCACAGCGGATCGCGCGGCCTCGGGCAATCCATACTGCAGCGCCATATTGCGGCTTTTTCGCACGATGGCCTGGCGGAAGGTAGCGCTACGGCTCGGGATTATCTGGCAGAACATGATGATGCGCTGGCTTTTGCACGCGTGAATCGTTATCTGATTGCCACCCGCATCCTGCAACAGATACGGGCCGACGGACGGAGCGTACTGGATATCGCGCATAACTTTGTCGAGTCCTGTTCTGTTGACGGGCTGCAGGGTTGGCTGCATCGCAAAGGGGCTACGCCGGACGACCGGGGCCTGGTGATAATCCCGGGATCTCGCGGCGACCACAGCTGGCTGGTGCAGCCTGTTACCCGCGAGGAGACCCTGCATTCGCTGGCGCATGGCGCCGGGCGGAAATGGATGCGAACCGAATGCAAAGGGCGCCTGTCCGGCAAATATACGCCGGCTCAGCTGGCGCGCACCGAGCTGGGAAGCAGGGTGATCTGCCGCGATCGTCAGCTGATCTATGAAGAAGCGCCGCAGGCGTATAAATCCGTTGAAAGCGTACTTAACTGTCTGGTGCAGGCCGGACTGGTCGAACCGATCGCCCGTCTGCGTCCACTGCTGACGCTGAAAACCAGCGGAGGGAAAAGCGCATGATTTTATTGCAACTCTCTTCCGCTCAGGGGCCGGATGAATGCTGTCTGGCGGTGAAACTGACGTTGGAGCGGCTCATAAAGGAAGCCGCAGAGCGGCGGCTTTCCCTGACGCTGTTGGAAAGTGAGCCAGGACGTCATGCCGGCACCCTGCGTTCTGTTCTGCTTTCGCTGGATGGTGACGGCGCGTTTGCTTTCAGCGAAAGCTGGTGCGGCACTTTACAATGGGTCTTTTCCAGTCCGTTCAGGCCGCATCACGGGCGCAAAAACTGGTATGTTGGCGTAGGGCGCTTTTCCTGCGATGAACAGATGCTCTCCAGCGAGATCCGCTTTGAAACGCTGCGCTCTTCCGGACCTGGCGGGCAGCACGTGAACAAGACCGATTCCGCGGTGCGCGCCATTCATACGGCAAGCGGCATCAGCGTAAAGGTGCAGTCGGAGCGGAGTCAGCATGCGAACAAACGGCTGGCGCGTCTGCTGATTGCCTGGAAGCTAGAACAGCAGCGGCAGAATGAGAGTGCGGCGTTGAAGTCTGAGCGGAGAATGTTCCATCATCAGATTGAGCGCGGTAATCCGCTGCGAACGTTTAGCGGGCGTTAATGAGCGAGTCGTTATAAAGAAAAGGCCCACTTCCTGAGGAGTGGGCCTTTGTTGTCTTACTTCGCCGGAATGGATTTCAGCAGCTCAGTCAGCAGCGTCCAGTACTGGCCCACGCTTTCGATATGCACCTGTTCATCCGGAGAGTGAGGGCCAGTAATGGTTGGCCCGATGGAAACCATATCCAGTTCCGGATACGGTTTCTTGAACAGACCGCACTCCAGGCCCGCGTGGATAATCTGGATATTCGGCGTTTTGTTGAACAGACGCTGATAGGTTTCACGTACCAGATGCATCACCGGAGAGTTGGCGTCCGGCTGCCAGCCTGGATAGGCGCCTTTGGCCTCGGTTTTCGCACCGGCCAGCTTGCCCAGAGAGTCCAGCATGCTCACGACGTAATCTTTACCGCTGTCAATCAGCGAACGAATCAGGCAGTGAATCTGCACGTTGTCGCTGGTCATGGTCACCACGCCGACGTTCAGAGAGGTTTCCACCACCCCTTTTGCCACGTCAGAGTTGCGGATGACGCCGTTCGGCGTGGCGTTAAGCAGGCGCACAAAGGTATCACGAGATTGAGTCGTCAGCGCAGGCTGGCCATTTTCCGCCGACTCCAGCAGCACAGCGAGATTTTTCTCTTTAGCCGCCAGCTCGTTTTTCAGGATCTCCTGGTACTCATTCGCTCGCGCTTTCAGCGTTTCCGCTTTGTCCGCGGCTACGGCTACCGTCGCGAACGCTTCGCGCGGGATGGCGTTGCGCAGGGTGCCGCCATTGAAATCGACCAGGCGCAAATCGAGCTCTTCAGCATGGCCCGCCAGGAAGCGTGCCAGCAGTTTGTTCGCATTGCCTAAACCGACGTGGATCTCGCCGCCGGAGTGGCCGCCTTTCAGCCCTTTAAGGGTCAGTTTAAAGCTCTGGAAACCGGCCGGAACGGCTTCACGGGTCAGCGCCAGGTCAGAGGTGAAGTCGATCCCACCCGCGCAGCCCATGTAAATTTCACCCTCTTCTTCGGAGTCGGTGTTGATCAGGATATCCGCCTGCAGCCAGTTGGGCTGCAGGCCAAAGGCGCCGTCCATACCGGCTTCTTCCGTCATGGTCAGCAGCACTTCCAGCGGGCCATGAACAACGTTGTCGTCAGCCAGCACCGCCAGCGCGGAAGCCATGCCGATACCGTTATCGGCGCCCAGAGTCGTGCCGCGCGCTTTGACCCACTCGCCGTCGATGTAAGGTTGAATCGGGTCCTGAGTGAAGTCGTGAACGGTATCGTTGTTTTTCTGCGGCACCATATCGAGGTGCGCCTGCAGCACTACCGGTTTGCGGTTTTCCATACCGGCAGTGGCGCCTTTACGAATCAGAATGTTGCCAACCTGGTCGCGTTCCGCGTGTAAGCCTTTTTCTTTTGCCCAGCCCATAATGTGCTCAGCGAGCTGTTCTTCGTGATAGGACGGGTGGGGAATAGAGCAGATTTTGGCAAAAATATCCCACAGCGGCTGAGGGGATAATTGAGACAGTTCAGACACGATGAGTCTCCTTACAATCATCTGCAAAAGTCGTTTGCAGATCGAGGGTTAGCAATCAAATACACTACAAGCCCGGGCTTGCGCGATGGGGTTGAGAATACCACTTTCCGCGTACTCTGGTAGTGTAAACCACGTAAAAAGAGTCGTCGTGGCCGCTTAACGCTGGTTTTTAGCGCGTCAGATCTCTATAATCTCGCGCAACCATTTTCCCCCTCGAACATTATTTAAGCCGTATTACACAGGCTGGGACACTTCACATGAGCGAAAAATACGTCGTCACCTGGGACATGTTGCAGATTCACGCCCGCAAGCTGGCAACCCGCCTGCTGCCGGTTGAACAGTGGAAAGGCATTATTGCCGTTAGCCGCGGCGGTCTGGTACCGGGAGCACTACTGGCGCGTGAACTGGGTATTCGTCATGTTGACACCGTTTGCATCTCAAGCTACGACCACGATAACCAGCGTGAGCTGACGGTTCTGAAACGTGCAGAAGGCGACGGCGAAGGCTTCATCGTTATCGATGACCTGGTCGATACCGGCGGTACCGCAGTTGCTATCCGCGAAATGTATCCTAAAGCGCATTTTGTCACTATTTTCGCAAAACCGGCCGGTCGTCCGCTGGTTGACGATTATGTTATTGATATTCCGCAGGATACCTGGATTGAACAGCCGTGGGATATGGGCGTGGTGTTCGTACCGCCTATCGCAGGCCGTTAATTTCCCGCATAAATGCTAATTACCACGCCCGGTTTTGCCGGGCGTGGTTTTTTTTACCCTTGCGCAGGTTACAATAGCTTCAGTGGCAACATGATGGAGGCTGCACATGTCCCAGGCTAACCTTAGCGAAACGCTGTTTAAACCCCGATTCAAACATCCGGAAACCTCTACGCTGGTGCGCCGGTTCAATACCGGAGCGCAGCAACCGATCCAGTCCGCGCTCAGCGGCAATAACGTTGATCACTGGTATCGATTGATTAATCGCCTGATGTGGATCTGGCGTGGCGTGACGCCGCAGGAAATCCTCGACGTGCAGGCGCGCATCGTCATGAGCGATGCGGAGCGAACCGATCCGGAGCTTTACGATACGGTTGTCGGCTATCGCGGTGGCAACTGGATCTTTGAATGGGCGAAACAGGCGATGGACTGGCAGCAAAAGGCCGGCCAGGAAGAGGATCTGCTCATCAGCGGCCGCCACTGGCTGCATGCGGCAAACCTGTACAGCATTGCCGCCTATCCGCACATTAAAGGCGATGAGCTGGCGGAACAGGCGCAGGTGCTGGCATACCGGGCTTACGAAGAGGCGGCTCAGCGGCTGCCCGGCAAGCTGCGCGAGCTGGAGTTTTCCATCCCTGGCGCGGCGCCGATCACCGGGTTCCTGCATATGCCGCCAGGCGAGGGGCCGTTCCCGACGGTGCTGATGTGCGGCGGCCTTGACGCGCTCCAGACCGATTATTACAACCTGTATGAGAACTATTTTGCGCCATTGGGCATCGCTATGCTGACCGTGGATATGCCTTCAATTGGTTTCTCGTCAAAATGCAAGCTGACCCAGGATACCAGTATGCTGCACCAGTATGTGCTGCAGCATCTGGCCAATGTGCCATGGGTCGATCATACCCGCGTGGCCGCCTTTGGTTTCCGTTTTGGCGCCAACATTGCCGTACGGCTGGGTTATCTGGAATCCCAGCGCCTGAAGGCGGTTGCCTGCCTGGGCCCGGTGGTGCACGGCCTGCTGGTGGATCCGCTGCATCAGGGACGGGTGCCGGAAATGTATCTTGACGTTCTGGCTTCGCGTCTGGGAATGCACGATGCTTCCGACGAAGCGCTGCGCGTGGAGCTTAACCGCTACTCCCTGAAGGTTCAGGGACTGCTGGGGCGCCGCTGCCCTACGCCGATGCTTTCGGGCTTCTGGAAAGACGATCCGTTCAGCCCGGAAGAGGAGTCGCGATTGATCACTTCATCCTCATCCGACGGCAAGCTGCTGGAGATCCCGTTCAATCCGGTTTATCGCAATTTCGATCACGCCCTGCGGCAGATCGCCCGCTGGATTAGCCATAGATTTAGTTAATATATTGCTAAATTCTATCGATTTGGTAACGTCATGGCATCACCAAAGGAGATTGCAATGACGTTACCGAGTGGACACCTAAAGAGTAAGCTGATTAAGAAATTCACGGCGCTAGGCCCTTACATCCGTGAGGAGCAATGTGAAGACAACCGCTTCTTTTTCGATTGCCTGGCAGTTTGCGTCAACGTAAAACCGGCGCCTGAAAAACGCGAGTTCTGGGGATGGTGGATGGAGATGGAAGCGCAGGCATCGCGCTTCACCTATAGCTACCAGTTTGGATTATTCGATAAAGAAGGCGACTGGCGTCCGGTCGCGATTGACGATCCTGAAGTCACCGAAAAGCTCGAAAAGACGCTGCGCGATTTTCACCAACGAGCCGAAGCGCTATTGGCAACGTTTAACCTTAAGCTGGAACCTGCTGATGATTTTAGCGAGCCGGTTAAGCTGAGAGCCTAAGAGTCAACCTTCTGTTGCCATCCGGCTAACAATAAAACCCGCGTTTCTACCAGCGTGGGTTTTGTCCCCAGGCAAACCCACACTAATTGCCGTTTAATACCCGATAGGGTTGACCGACGGCAATCATGCCTGCGGCCAGATCTTTGGTCACTACTGTGCCTGCCCCGACTTTGACGTTATCGCCTAGCGTGACCGCGCCGATCACCACGGCGTGGGCGCCAAATTCTACGTTATCGCCGATTCGCGGGCTGTTGCCTTCCTGACCCTGGCTATCGGTCACGCTGCCAATAGTGACCCCCTGGCGCAGAGTACAATTTTGGCCGATGATCGTTCCCCGATTAATAACGATGCAGTGCGGATGAAACAGCTTCAGCCCATATCCAATGCGCGCTCGCCACGGCAGCTCAATGCAAAATAAACACTCGTTAATCACGATATTGAGAATAACGAACGGAATTGCGCAGATCTTCCACAGCGGGTTACGACTGCGGTAGAGCGTTGCCAGACGATAGAGCAGAAGCGCGATTTTCGCTTTAATGCCGCCGCAGGATTTGATTTCCCGGCCGACCAGCCTGATAGCCTCAAACATGGTTATTCCTTAAGGTTAAACGAAGCCAGTGAATACCATCCGTCATCGGTTTGACCTTCGTTAGCAAGTTGTATACGCGGTAGATTTTGATGGTTGGTCAGCGCTGCTTCCAGGCGGTACTGGCCGTCAGGCAGGCCCGCAGGCAGCGGCAGCGTGACGTTGCTTTGATGGTCGCCGGGCAGCCACTGGCGAATATCGTCCGACGTACGGACTTGCGTCATCGTCGTACCCGCATCATTCACTATTCGCCACTGTACAAGCCACGGGAGATAGGCTGGAGCGACGCCGTCGTTACGCCAGGTAACATTCAGCGTAAGCGGAGTGCCGCTACGCACGGGCGTATCAAATTCCAGCCGGCTCACCCGGTAGCGATAGCCGATACGCAATAATGCGTTATCAACGATATCGCGATAGGCGGCCGGTACCGGACGCGATTTCAGATTCAGGGTACTGGCGTGCTGCGCTAATGCCCAGTCAAAGCTGGCCTGAACCTCCTCGCGGGTATAGTGCTGAACGCTTTCCCACTCCGCCATATAACCGCAAATTTCAAGACTAACGGGAGCGTGCTGCCAGCCAGTGTTAAAACCGGCCCACGCCGTCTGCGCTGCGGCCAGGCGTTGAGGATAGTCATCGCGCATATGGCTCCACTCCGGGGAAAAGTTATGCCAGTCTCCCCAGCAGTCCGCGCGCCATCCGGCGCCTTTTTGACTGGCCCAGGCCAGCGAGTCGCCGCCGCTGACTAACATAATTTTGGGCGTTTTCGGGAAACTGCTGAAGTGCATATCAACGTAGCGATTGAGCTGTTGCGGAGTGTACTTTTCCATCAACGGCGCGACGTCAGGGAAATTGGAGTTATGCCATTCGCCCCATGAACCCACCATGCCGATATCGACAAACGCCAGTTCAGGATTGCCGTCATAACGCGCGCCGAGGGCGTTAAGCAGCTTTTGCGCATAGGCGATAAAAGTCGGATCGCTGAGATCCGGGACAAAGGTTTTGCCATTTTCGACCCATTGTCCCTGAATGCCTTTGGCGATAAGCCAGGCGGGGATTTTCGAGCCTGATTGTGGCTCATCGAGCGCCATGAAACGTAATCCGACGTTCATTGCCGGCTGATGTTGGGCGGCGACGCTGAAGGCATGATCGATCGGCGCAAAATTATAGACGCCTTCTTCAGGCTCCAGATCGCTCCAGTAAAAGCGATCGTATTCAAATCCGGTGTCCGGATACTCTTTCAGAGAGGTCTTCTGACCATAACCATCGTGGAAACTGGCCACGCCGATCCCAGGATTCGTTAACAGACCGGTGAAGGTCGGCGGGGTGACAACCGTACGTTCAGCCAGTACCGCTGCAGAGGGTATGGCTCCGGCCAGCAGTAGCGCCAAAAGCAGCGCGGCGCGGCGCAGTGAAAAAGAGCTCATCGTTAATTCACTTTATCGTGGAGGTTTACAAACCACGTCCAGATACCCACGTGGAAGTTCTTAAACACATCGATACCCAGCGCAGATTTAAGCATATAGAGCGCCAGCAGCACGGCAAGAATGGCAAACAGTACGGCAAACGTAATCGCCAGGGTGGAAAATATACGCCCGAGCAGCGTGCTTTCTCGCGGAATTTTGCGCAGATCGCGACCGCATAAAAAGACTACAAAATAGCGACGATGCAGAAACGGAAAGCTATGGCGAAAGTCGATACGATGGCGCGACGCCAGGCTCGATCTCACCAGCGCCTGTTCGATACCGCGTTTCTGCTCCGGCGTTAATGAGGCTTCTGTTTCCGGGTCAAGCGCGGAATAAAAGCGCTCGATGACCAGGTCGGATGTTGATTTTGTCACGGTTGACTCTTATTCGTTAATCGCTGATAGACCTGAGCCGTTTTCGCTGCAATGTCCGGCCAGCGGTATTTGGGCATTAACTGGCTGTAATCCACGGTCTCCTCGCCGCTCCAGGACTGCAACTTTTGCGCCAGCGCGGCGACATCACCTGCCGGGAAATAGTCCCCGGCAGGCAGGCCAATCTCCAGGTTAGCGGGGATATCGCTGACGATAACCGGCAGTGACCAGGACATGGCCTCCAGCAGGGCAATAGGCAGCCCTTCATGGTAAGACGGTAGAACAAAAAGCCCGGCCTGTGAGAACAGGGTATGCAACGGATCGCCGCTAATAAAACCGGTCATAATCACCCCCGGGGTAGCGGCCGCCTGTTTCTTCAGCCGCTCGCTATACTCATCCGGATGATCGGCATCGCCAATCAGCACCAGCGGCTGCGAGCAGTTGGCGGCTTTGTGGGCGGCAATCAGATCGTGCAGCCCTTTTTCTTCAACAAAGCGGGCGACGGCGACAACGTATTGCCCGGCTTTGAGAGAGTACTGATCCAACGTGGCCTGCCGGGCCTCTTCGGCAGGAAGCTGCGACTGGCGCACGCCGTTATAGATCACGTTCGCGTTATAACGACCATGTTTGGTCTGAATCAACGTATTAATCACTTCCGAGATAACAATGACCTCGTTGGCATATTTCACCGCCCATTTTTCACCGAGGCGCAGCATCTCCTTCGCCATTTTCCCCCACTTCTGCCGGTCATAGTCCGGGCCGTGGTGGGTAAAAACGACGCGTTTGCCGAGCAGGCGCAGCAGCGGGACCACCAGGCCAGGCCCGACCGCGTGAACGTGCACGACATTTGAACCGTCGAACAGGGTACTGAAGGCGGCCAGTGTAGAGTGAATAATGGCTTCGAACTTGCGGCTTTTGGGCGCCCACAGGCTTTTCAGCTGTACGCCTTTATATTCGCTACGGCGGTAGTCGACGTACGGCGAGCGGGCAATGACGCAGATATCAGCATGATTCTGTTGATAGATTTCGGGATACAAATTCTGGCAATGGGTCTCCACGCCGCCCTGGACGTTCGGAATACCGCGGGTGCCAAGCACCGTCACTTTAAGCTTCATTTCGCTTCCCCCACAAGCTGCTGATAGAGTTCCTGCAGAACCTGCATATGCCGGGCAAGATCGTATTTATCCTCTAACCGCTGGCGTGCGTTAATGCCCATTTCACGCGCCTGCTGAGGATTGGCGGCCAGGTTATCCATGATGCGCGCCAGCGCGTCGGCATCTCCGGGTTCCACCAGATAGCCATCAATGCCATCGCGAATTTGCTCCGGAATACCGCCGATATTGCCGCCGACGACGGGGCGGCCGAACGCCATCGCCTCCAGCACCGACATCGAGCAGTTTTCATAATATTCGGAAGGGACGATCACCGCTCGCGCGCCGCGAATCAGCGCGTTGAGCGCTTCTCCATGGCGCATATAGCCGAGAAATTCCGGACCGCTAAAGCGGGCGCGCAGGTCGCTGCCGAGAGGGCCATCGCCGACGATTTTCAGCGGCATGGACTGCTGCATTTTTTGCTGCGCCAGCGCCAGGGTAGCCACGCCTTTCTCACGGCTCAAGCGGCCGATATAGAGGAAATAATCCCCCGCAGTATCGCCCGGGACCGTGGTGCTGGCATCAATACCGTTGACGATCACATCGATCCGCGACCTGGGTAATTTACGCAGCAGCGTCTGACGCATAAATTCGCTGGGAGCGATAATGCAATCGAGCATGGCGTAATTTTGCGCGAACTTTTGCCAGTAGGCCTCAAGCGAGAGCAGCAGGCTTTTAAAGGTGTCTCCCTGCTGGCAGCGATGGCGAAAGGCATTGCTCACCGAACCGGTAAGACAGTCATCGCAGACGTGGCCATCGCGCAGCATGGTGTAAGATGGACAAACGATTTTATAATCGTGCGCCGTCAGTACCGTTTTGCAGCCAAAGCGTTTAGCGACGCCAATCAATGCGGGCGTCAGCTGATGATAGATATTGTGAAAGTGCACAATATCCGGGCGCTGTTCCAGCAGCAGCGTATTGAGTTTATTGCAGGCCTCGGCGTTGTAGATAAAATCGATACCCGCTTTGAGCTTACCCGTCAGGCCATGGCTTTGATGATAATCCACGTTATGTACGAAGAAATTCTCCCAGGGCGAAGGCTTATTTTCCGCATGCTGCATGCTAAAGTCGACAACCTGATAGCCGGCTTGCAGCATGGCGTCTCGTTCCTGAAAAAAAACGGTTTCCGCTCCGCCCTTAATAAAGAAGAATTTATTAACGAATAATATTTTCATGTTCTGTCTGGATATGTTTTGGGTTAGAGACGGTCACGGCGGGCTGTTTCAGCGGATCGCGAACGGGGTTAATGACGCCTCGCACCATGCCTGCGGAAAATAACGATAAGTTGATTACGCTCTGGACGCCGTCGCGCAGCGATTTATTTTTAATCGCCTTCAGCGCGATAAACGCCAGCAGCGGAAGCAGGGCGATGATAATCACCCCGGGATTGAACGTCAGCAGGCAAATAATCAATATCAGGATATACAGCGTGAATATCAGTTCGTTGCGAACAATCTTAAGCGCGGCGGGGAAATGCTTTTTTCCCCAGCAGTTGCGTAATAGCTCACCCGGCGCCCATAAAAAGCCGTTCTTCCAGCGATAGGCCAGCATTTTGAAGGTCGGCATGGTATAGGATGCATGGCTAAAATAGGGTGCGGCAAGACGATGGAGCTTATAGCCCGCGGCCTGCAAACGGATCCCCAGTTCAGCTTCTTCATAACCGTGAAGGTTCAGATTAGTCAGATAGCCTATTTTCTCGATTGCTGAACGGCGATAGAGCCCGCCGCCGCCAAGATGATCGGTATCGCCCTGCGGATAGATAAGATGCAGACGCTGCTTGCGCGATTTAAACTCATAGTTAGCGGCGTCATCCATCTCGACGCTGCCCGCCACGCCCGCATATTCGGGATGCGTTTCGAGAAAAGCCACAGCGGTGTCGAGAAAACCCGGCTCCAGCTCCATATCGCCATCCAGCAGCAGCAGGTAATCCCCTTCGCTGAACAACCAGCCCAGCTGATGACCCACGCCGCAGCAGCGATCTTTCGCGTTATCGAGGCAGACCACCATCGCGTCTTTGGCGACGGCCAGCTCCCGGGTATTGTCGGTGGACAGGCTATCGGCGACGATAATTTGATGCGGATAAGGCTGCAATTGCTTGCGGACGCTGTCGATCGTTTTTTCAATACCCTGCGCTTCGTTTAGGGTTTTAATGCTGACGGTAATTGATGGCGTTTTATTCATATTGGGTACCGGAATTCAGACGGACAGAACGATGAATGACAATAAGCGCCCCGAGGGCCAGCCATAATAAAAACTGTAGCATGGGAATGATCATCAGGATCTGGCTGTAGGGAAGACTGAGCAAACAGCCAATGGCAAAGACGTAAAATGCAGGCGCGGAGCTGAGCAGCTGTAAATCTTCACGTTTAAGATCGTAGCGGGAAAAGGTCTCTTTCGGCCGCATACCGACGAGAATAGAAGCAATCATGGCGATAAATAAGATCACGCCGATAATACCGACTTCCCACAACAGCATGCTCAGCGCGGTGGAATCGAGAATAAGGTGATACCAGGCGCCAATATAGCCGGGGGAGACGGTACTGCCGCTGTTGGTGGCGTTCAGACCGTAACCAAACAGCATTCCGCCGGGGCCAAAAAGTTCGTTATGCTGGAGCCAGAAGAAAATAGTGGTAAATCGGCCGAGCTCGCCGCTTTCCATAATGTAGTTGGTATCAAAGATATAGCCGAGGGAATCGATAAATACCGAGAGCGCGCTTTTTGTCGGATCTCCGCCGAAGGCCGACGAGTAGTTGGACGCCAGAATAGTGATAGCGGCAAAAATTAATACCACCATGCCGGCGGCGATAATCATCAATGAGCGCAGGGTGACTTTACTGATACCGCTAACGTAAGCGGGCATGATCCACAGCAGCGCCAGTAAGAACGGCGACAGCAGAATCACGAATTTTACCTCGCCGACCACGCAGAGGAAAAAGGCCAGCACAATATGCGCCGCCATCGACTTGAATGAGCAGATACCGTGCTTAAATTCGGACACCTTCAGCAGCATAATCAGCAGGCAGAACATCCCCATTGCTGCGGTATTGCCGCCGCCCATCGGGTCGCCGCCAAACGTGCCGACCACTGAATCCCACTTTTCATCCTCACCGCGTAGCGCCACGCGTTTTGGCACCACTACCAGCACCTGATAGATAGCCAGCGGGAACTGGACGTAGAATAGCCAGTAAAAAAGCTGTGTCAGGCGATGCAGCTGCGACTCGCGAAACATGCCGAGCAGCATGCAAAACATTACCAGCGACAGAGCCAGTTCGTTTTTAAAGCCGACGATAGCGGTGACGATGCCGGATTGTAAAACCGTGGCGCAGAGGCTGAGGATGATAAAAGTCAGGTACAGCGCCAGCACCACCTTCTCGCGCGCGCTAAGCGCCAGCGGCTGCGCCCGGCTTTGCATCATCAGCAGAATCACCATCACCAGCACCATGAAAAAAGGAAGCCACAGTACGGCTGCCACGCCGGTGAAATACTGAATCGTGCCGCAGAAGACGATGGTCGTCAGCGCGAATGCTTCCAGATAGCGGCCGGTATTTAGCTGCATATTTTCTGCTCCTGCCGGGAGAGCTGTAGCGCCCGTTTGTTCATTTTCAGCAGGATGAACAGATAGCGAATGCTGGTCAGAAGAGAGAACGTCAGCAGGGCTATCTCATAGCTCTGGCCCAACTTAGGCAGAACGACAAAAGCGACGGCGATGATTAGCAACTGCTCTATCTGAATACGTAAAAAATAGCGTTTAGAACCAAAGATAAGCTCAATAACGGTCAGCGGACTGACGGCCAGCGCGGCGAACAGATAGGGCAACATATAGCGTGAGGTCGGAATGGAATTGAGCCACTCCTGGCTAAAGCCGAGGCGCATAACCAGCGGATAGAAAATCCAGATCCCAAGGATACAGATCAGCGCCGCGGCCATCAGCAGCAGGCGAATCTTTTTGTACTCCGGATAGTTAAAGGTGCGGTTGCGAAAATCCATCGACCATTTTGAAAAGATGGAGTTGCGCACCGCGTTACCAACAATCATCACCGGAGATAAACAGAAGCGGCTTACCACCGAGAAATAGCCCGCGACCAGCGGTGAAAACCAGACATTTATCAACATCGTCGGCAGGTTATTGCTGGCCATCGCCAGCACTTCCGCGCTGCCGACGCGACTGAGATGCTGCCAGTGCTGACGCGCAAAAAGAGCGTTCGCGCGCGGAGAAAAATGCGCTGGCGTCAGGGTCCTGAAGCGGAACAAGCGCAGCAGACAGAGGCTGAGCAGCAGCAAAATACCGGCCATCCAGGCGATATAGAACAGCGTGGTATTCGGCATCGCCAGCAGGGCTATCGCTACGACCAGCGACACGGCGATGCGCTGAAAGGTCAGAAACTGATAGTTGCCGCCGCGCAGCGAGAGGTTCTCGGCAATCAAAACCAGCGCATAGCCGAAGGTGAGCAGATAGAGAAACGCAATATTGAGATGGAAAATCAGCCCGGTGATGACCGCCCAGGGCAGCGCCAGAATCAGGCTTTGTAGCAGGCAAAACACTACGTTCTGCCCCAGCTCATGCTCCTCCTGGCGCGGGATCAGCAGCTGCGACGCAAAGGTGCAAACCTGAGCGCCAATCAGCACGTTGCTGTAGATCATCGCATAGTGTCCGACTTCCGCCATGCCGTAGCGATGGGAAATCAGCCACACGGAAAATGCGCCGATCGCCTGCGAAAGAACCGAGGAGCTGGCGATTGAAGAAATACTCTTAATTAAATTCATAATCGCTACTTCGGTGAAATCAGTTCGCCCATGCCGCGCTCGGGCAGGCGTTTGCCTTCCTGAGTCTCCAGATTCTCTTCTTGAACCCGGTTAAGCATGGTGGCGACTGGCGTAGGCGCGGCGGTTTGCAGACGATTCTGCGCGTCGCGAATGCGCGACGCCTGCTCGCCAGCGTTGATCGCCAGCAGGGTAATATCGACGTGCGGCGCCAGCAGCAGGGCGTCCTGCGCCAGCCCGAGCGAAGGCGCATTAATAATCAGATAATCGTAGGTCTGCCGCAGCGTCGTCAGCAGCGCCGGGAGCCGCTCAGAGGTGAACAGCAGCAGCGCGGAGTCGCTCAGCTCGCCTCGCGGCATAAAATCAAGCGTGTCGGCCAGGGGGACCACCGCCTGAGGCGCGGCGCTGCGGCCATCAAGACGCTCGCTAAAGCCCGTTTTATGCTGCGGATAGCGCGCGGAGAGCCCATCGCTTGCCAGGTAGTCCACATCAATGAGCAGTGTTTTACCTGACTTAGCGGCGGACCACGCCAGCATTTCGGCAATCAGGCTGCTGCCGGCATCGGCCTGCGCCGAGGTCACCAGTATCATCCCGCCATGATTATTCTGACCGAGCAGCGCCAGGCGCAGGCTGTGGATCATGTCGGCATACAGCAGGTTCTGGAACGTCAGCTTCGCGCTGTTCGCCTGAGGCAATTGCGGGAATTCACCGCTGGCATCAAGGCCCGTTTTAGCTTTAAGTTCGCTGATGCTGTTGACCGTTTTATCCAGCGCGGTGCTGACAATCAGGTACATAATGTACAGCGCCAGCGCCATCAGGGTCGCCATCACGATAAGCAGACCGCGCTGCGGTTTAGACGGTTGATTTGGCGGCACGGCGGCATCGTAGATCACTTCATCAGGAACCGAAAAGCTCTCGGAGAGCTTCTGCTCGTTCGCCCGCTGATACAGCGATTTATACAGCTCTTCGGTTTTGTTCAGCGCGGTCATCATGGTGTTGTATTTATCGCGCTTAGCGCCCAGTGCCTGGAAGTCGGCTTTCTGATCGTTGAGCATCTGCTGATAGTGCTGCTCATCGTCCAGCGCAATCTGATACTGCTGACGTAACCCATTGAGCAGTTCACCCAGCACCTGGCCTATTTGTCCGTTAACGACCTGCAGCTGGGCCTGAGCCTGGAGGTATTTCGGATGCTTAGGGCCATAGTGTTTTGCCGCTTCCGATAAGTTACGTCGCGTCTGGATCAGCGCGATCCGCAGATCCTGAATCTGCGGATGACCGGAAATTTCCGGCAGTGAGATGATCGCTTCCGGCGCTTTTCCCTGCTGGCGGCGCACTTTGTCCCATACCGTTTGCGCTTTCAAACGGCGCTGGGTCGCGTCGGCCAGATGGTTAATCACGATCCCCAGGCGCTCGGTTTCGTAGCCATCCATGCTGCGAAAAGTCAGCAGACCGTTCTGTTTGAGAAAATCATCGATATCGGCTTTCTGGCGATCGAGCTTATTGCGCAGATCGTCCATCATTTTTTCGTTCCAGCCCTGGGCCTGAAGTAAGATTTTCTGCTTCTGCGCCAGGCTGTAATCGATAAAGGCCTGCGCCACGCCGTTGGCAATATCGGCGGCTTTTTGCGGCGATTTCGCCTCCATCGAAACGGATACCAGCTGCGTGGTACGCACGCCGGAGATGGTCAGGTTTTTTTGCAGGGTGCGCACGGCATTATTGACGCGCGCGGCCTCATCAAGCTTATCCCCGCCGTTAAATTCCGGGTCCTGATCCAGCTTTAGCGCTTTCACTGCGGCTTCCAGTACCACGCGGGAGCCCATCAGCGCGTATTTGGTTTCATAGTAATCGCTGCGGGTGGAATCGTAGTTTTCCAGCCGCGGCAGGGGGGTTACATCCTGCGACTGCGCTTTAAACAGCACCGTTGCGGTTGCCGTATAGCTGGATGACATAAAGCGCGTCAGGATCCACGACGCCGCCGTAGCCACCACGACCACCACCAGGCACCAAATCAGCTTGTGCTTGATTTTGTTGAAATAAGGCGTGAAGTCGATAAAGCCTTCTTTCTTCTTTCCATTTTCAACTAATGAAATAGCCATATCAGAAGAAACTCATGCCAATGATGATGGTATCTCCGGCCTGTACGGCGGAGTCGGCGGCGACGTTTTCCAGCAGTTTACCGCTGCGAAACTGGCGAATGCGGATGTCATGGCGATCGGCGCGGTCGGTGAACCCTCCGGCCAGCGCAATGGCTTTTTCCGCCGTTAAGCCGGGCTCCCAGGCGTAGCCGTCCGGTTTTTTGACTTCGCCTAACAGATAAATTTTACGGTATTCGGCAATGCTCACGGTGACCATTGGCGCCTGCAGATAGCTTCCGCGCAGCTTATCGGCAATTTCATTGCCGACCTGTTCGGGCGTTTTTCCTTTCAGCATCAGGGAGCCTATATAAGGATAATCAACGCTGCCGCTATTATCGATTTTTACGCGCATAGTGAGATCCTGCTCGCCGGAAACCGCGATATTGATCTCATCCCCCTGGTCCAGATGATAAACGGCATCCGGCGGCGTTCGGATCGTCTGCGGCGGCGCCGAACAGCCCGCCAGCCATAGCGCCAGAAGAGAAACCACCGCCCGTTTTCCATAGCTAAGGATCATATTTGTACCTGCGTCATAAAAATAATGGCCGAGTCGTTGTAGCCCAGCGTGCGCTCGACCTCATGGTCATAGTCTGGCCCAATATAAAAGGCATCTTTTTCTTTATTCGAATGCATCGTGTTCCATTGCAGCTTCAGCTGAAAATTAACGGATGGTCGATAGTCGTAGTTGAAGGTCAGCGATACGAGGTTTGATCGATCTTTACGTCCGTTGGTCTGGTGCTTGTAATCCTCTGTAATATAAGAGTAATCAACCAGGGTGGAGAATCTGTCGACCAGCCAGTGGTGCTCGTAGCCCAGGCCAAAATTGGATACCAGAATATAGCCGCCGGAGTCGGTAGGATCTTTTATCCGTTGTGAGCTGTGTAAGTTGAGTTTTATCTGTTCAAGCGGTTTCCAGTCGGCATTAATATCCCAGTTCAGGCCGTTGAACCCCTGTGAGTCGGGGTTATGGATAAAATCTTTATACAGCCATGCGACGTTGCCGTTGATCTCGGTCTTGCCGGAAAGGCGGTTTTTCATACCCACCAGCAGATAGTATTCATTACTGTCCTTTAACGGGTTGAGCTCATAGCGACGCTGGTTGGTAATAAAACTGTAGCGGTAGCGCAGCGTTTTGGCTTTTTGATCAAAAAGCTCGGCGACCAGGCTGTTTTCATGCCACTCCTGATCGTGCATGTAGTAATGGAAGTCGGCGCTGGCGTCCTCAATGCTGTCAAGATTGCGAAAGCGCAGCTGTTTATGCATCAGCGCAACTTCTGCTTTGCCGCGCCCTTCCGGCGCCCCGTAGCTATAGCGTAGTTCACTGTTAAAGAAGCGCGTGGCGATGGGCTTGTTAATGCCAAACTCTTTGAACTGCTCGGGCAGAAACCCCTCGGTGGTATCGCGGCCGCGCTCTTCATGGCCGAACGTTTCATCAAGATCCAATGACAGGCCATGCATACTGCCGAAGCGCCACTTGCCGTTAAACATAAAAAAATGATTATCACGGTTATCAGCGCTATCGCTGGCGTAGCGGCGGTAATCGCCCGAGTACATCAGTAAATAGCGGTCTTCATAGCGCTCGCCGATCGCTTTAAAAATCGGCTTAATACCCTGCCAGGAGGAAGCAATTTCGTTGCCGCCGTAGCGTTGCCAGGTCACGTTGTCATTGTAACCGACGTCATAACCCACCTGGCTCTCGAAATCGATGCCAGCCACGCCGGTATGTGGTTTTGCCTGCAGGTCCGCCCATGCGCAAGGTATCGCCAGCAGACCCGCGAGGAAAGTGAGTTCAGAACGCATTTTTGCCCACAAATCCGCGGAAAAACGTTAAAAATACGATTTTGATATCCAGCAGCAGCGACCACGACTGAATATATTCCAGATCGTACTGAATGCGTTTTTCCATTTTATCAATCGTGTCAGTTTCGCCGCGAAAGCCGTGAATTTGCGCCAGCCCGGTAATGCCGGGCTTCACTTTATGGCGAATCATGTAGTTTTCCACCAGCACGCGATATTGCTCATTGTGCGCGACCGCGTGCGGGCGGGGACCCACTATCGACATGGTTCCCTGCAGCACGTTAAAAAACTGCGGCAGTTCATCAAGCGATGTTTTGCGTAGAAAGGCGCCGAAGCGGGTAATACGCGGATCGTTACGCGTGGCCTGGGTGACGACCGCGCTGTTTTCCATCACGCGCATGGTTCTGAACTTCCATACCGCGATCTGCTTACCGTTCAGACCATAACGACTTTGTTTAAACAGCACCGGGCCTGGCGACGTCAGCTTGATGCCGATGGCCACCGCGAGCATTACCGGCAGGCTGACGAGGGTGAACAAGGTGCCGAGAACAATATCTTCGATACGCTTGAGCACCGCGCCTTCGCCTTCAAACGGCGACGTAAAAATGCTGATGGTCTGGATATTGCCAAACATCCGCAGCTGCGAAATATGTGAGCTATAGGAAAACAGGTCCGGTACCAGAAACACATCTACGGTGGTATCGGAAAATTCGTTTAAGAACTGGCGAATGCGCTGCTGGGCGACCATCGGCAGGGCGATATAGACTTCATCTATCTCGCCTGCTTTTGCCAGCGCCAGCAGGTCGCGCGAGTTGCCTTTTTTCTCAATGCTGAGCAGGCGGCTGTCGCGCTGTACGGCGCGGTCCTCAAAGAAGGTAATTTCAATACCGTTATGGGTATACTCCTTAAACAGCGCCTGCTCAATGGCCAACCCGGCTGGCGTAATACCTAAAATAGCCACCTTGAGTCTGGATTTGAAAAAATAGCGGCTGGAGATAATACGAATAAGAAACATACTAATGAATATGGCCAGCGAGCATAGTGCAATCACTTCAGCCAGCAGCAGCGCGTTCGTACTGGCATGATTGTTCATTAATAGTTCAGCAATCACAAACAATAAAAACGTCAGCAGTCCGCTAATACAGACGCTAAAAAAAAGCTTCGTTAATTTTTTAAAATACTGACCTTTAAACTGGCCTGAATATAACTGAAAGTGCTCGTTGGCCCGGATAAAAATCAGGGAATATATTATTCCGAGAAACAGAGAGGCCGTAGATGGTTCGACGAGAAAGTATTTTAAATAAGCAAAAATGAACAGGTTAACGGCAAAAAAATCCAGTAGCTTCATTAGCTTACTGTAGCGGGCGTTATAAATTTTAATTGTGCTATCCGTCATCTTTTTGCTCGTTTTATAGTCAATAAAATGATGTCATATCCCGCTGAAAAGCAAAATTTATCTCTATGAATCTATTAAGAAATTAAGCTTCAGACCGGCGTTGATTATTGTAGCCTACGATTAATCCTATGTCGAACCTGCCCGGAATGGATGATTGATAACTTTTTCTTATAGCCAACGCCCTTTTTCGCATTGTTATTAAGCATAATGAATGGCGCTGAGACGGGCAGGATATCGGGATGTCCTCATGAACCCAGCCGCGAAACGTATTTCCAGCTATTACCGAGGGAAATGACCGCTAAATAAGCTGCGCCAGCAGAAGCTGGCGCGAGGGTAGATTAAATCCCAATACACATGTATTTGATTTCTAAGTAATCCTCTATGCCATACTTCGAACCTTCGCGACCGAGGCCGGAGGATTTTACGCCGCCGAAGGGAGCCACCTCGGTGGAGATAAGGCCGGTATTAATACCGATAATGCCGTATTCCAGCGCTTCGCCAACGCGAAAGACGCGGCCCAGATCGCGGGCGTAGAAATAAGCCGCCAGGCCGAACTCGGTATCGTTGGCCTGAGCGATAGCATCTGCCTCATCTTTAAAGCGGAAGAGCGGGGCGAGGGGCCCAAAGGTCTCTTCTTTCGCTACTTTCGCATCGCTGGGGACGTCCACCAGAATTGTGGGCTGAAAGAAGTTTCCGCCCAGCTCATGGGATTTCCCGCCGGTAGCCACCCGCGCGCCTTTGTCCAGCGCATCGGCAATATGTTCCTGCACTTTGGCGATCGCTTTCTCGTCAATCAGCGGCCCGATGGTGACGTTCGGCTGCAGGCCATCGCCGATTTGCAGCTTACTGACCGCCTGCTGAAGCTTTTCGGCGAAGCGATCGTAGACGCCATCCTGAATGTACAGGCGGTTGGCGCAGACGCAGGTCTGTCCGGCGTTGCGGAACTTGGAGGCCAACGCGCCTTCGACAGCTTTATCCAGATCGGCGTCATCAAAAACGATAAACGGCGCGTTGCCGCCCAGCTCCAGCGAGACCTTCTTGATATCTTTCGCGCACTGTTCCATCAGCTGGCGACCTATTTCCGTCGAGCCGGTAAAGGAGAGTTTGCGCACCAGCGGGTTACCGGTGAGCTCGTTACCCACTTCGCTGGCCGAACCGGTCACCACGTTAAATACGCCTTCGGGGATCCCGGCGCGGTTAGCGAGCTCCGCCAGCGCCAGCGCGGAGAACGGCGTCTGGCTGGCGGGCTTGAGCACCATCGTGCAGCCTGCGGCCAGCGCCGGGCCCGCCTTACGGGTGATCATTGCCGAGGGGAAATTCCACGGAGTGATAGCGGCGGTTACGCCAATCGGTTGTTTAATCACCAGCAGCCGTTTGTCGGCCTGATGACCGGGAATGGTGTCGCCGTAAATGCGTTTACCCTCTTCGGCAAACCACTCGATAAAGGAGGCGGCGTAGCCGATCTCGCCTTTTGCTTCCGCCAGCGGTTTCCCCTGCTCCAGCGTCATCAGGCGCGCTAAATCGTCCTGATGCTCCATCATCAAATCAAACCAGCGGCGCAGGATAGTGGCGCGCTCCCTGGCGGTAAGGGCGCGCCACGCGGGCAGCGCGCGAGCGGCGGCATCGATCGCCTCGCGAGTTTCCTCGGCGCCCATTTTGGGCACGCGGCCCAGCTGCTGACCGTTGGCGGGGTTAGTAACCCCGAGGGTTTCTCCGCTGCTGGCGTCGCGCCAGCGTCCGTCAATGAATGCCTGCTGGCGAAAAAGGGTAGGGTCGTTAAGTTGCATGATTGCGTCCTGTCTTAATCTGTTTTAAACCGTGGATGCGCCTGAATCAGCTGCGTCAAACACCTGTCCCTGTTTAGTGTAGACGAACGCGTTCAGAGAACCGGGAGCAGTACTGGGTGATACAACAATAACCCTCAATAATTTACGGATATTTGAACTGGCAGAACGTTATTGTGCAAACAATGCTGTATTTTTTATGCTCAATTTGCGAGAAAGGAGCGCCCTATGTCACAGCAAGAACGGTTTTGTCAGGCCTGCGGAATGCCGATGTCCGCCGAGGAGGCGAAAAGCGCAAGCGACGATTACTGCGCCTGGTGCTGCGATAGCGAGGGGAAGCTTAAGTCCTGGGAGGATGCCGTTTCCGGCCTGGCTGAGTTCCTCGATTCCTGGCAGAAAGTTGGGCCTGCGGAATCGCGCAAGCGAGCGATGCGCTATTTAACGGCCATGCCCGCGTGGGCTCATAAAGCGGAAGATTAACCTGCAGCCCGGAGCAAAAACTCCGGGCTTTTTAGCGCGATCAGAACTTCCAGGAGACGCTGCCGACGATACTGCGCTCTGCGCCAAAGTAGCAGTAAGAGAGCGAGTTACAGGCGGCAACGTAGCTCTTATCGGTCAGATTATTGACGTTCAGCTGCGCGCTAAGGCCTTTAATCCCGACCTGCGACAGGTCATAGCCAATCGTCATATCCACCAGCGTATAGGATGGAAGGGTATGCGTATTCAAGCGGTCGCTGGTAATACCGTTGACGTAGCGCACGCCGGAACCCAGCGTCAGACCATCCAGCGGGCCGCTTTTCACATCATAGCTCAGCCAGGCGCTGGCCTGGTTGCGCGGGGCGTAAACGGCACGCTTGCCTTGCTCTTCCGGGCTGCTTTTCTTATAGCGGATGTCGGTGTAGGTATAGGCCGCCTGCAGACGGAGGCTGTCGGTTAGCTGACTGATGGCCTCCAGCTCCACCCCTTTCGACTCAATTTCGCCAATCGAGCGGTACGGATCGGTCGGCTCTTCTTTGGTGGCGATATTGGTCTGATTGATGCGGAATACCGAGGCGCTGAACTGGCTGTTCATTCCTTCTGGCTCATACTTCAGCCCGGCTTCCCACTGCTTGCCTTTCATCGGATCGAGCACGTTGCCGTTTTCGTCGGCGAAGCTGGTGGGCGTAAAGGCGGTAGAGTAGCTGATGTACGGGGCAAACCCGTTGTCGAACAGATACAGCAGGGCGGCGCGGGTGCTGAAATTGTTCTTATCCAGATCGCTGCGCGTTTGATTCAGCTTATCGATATTCGACACGCTGACCTGGTCGTAGCGCCCGCCCAGGGTGAAGCGCCAGCGGTCCCAGGACATCTGGTCCTGAAGATAGTAGCCGGTCTGGCGCAGCTTGTGTTTTTCACGGCTGTACATGTTGATGTAATCCGGCTTCGCGCCGTAGACCGGATTAAACGCGTCGATGGCCGGGAATGCGCCATAGTAGCCGGTGGTGTTGTTGCTGCGATCCTGATAGTCAATGCCTATCAGCAGGCGATGGTTCACGGCCCAGGTATCGACGCTGCCGTCGAGCTGGTTATCGAGAGTGATGGCGTTCATCTTTTCGTCCGAGCCGGAGTAACCGCGGTTCAGTTCGGTTTCGTTCAGCCAGCCCGCGGCATAGACCTGATTCAGCTCGACTTTGGTATGCAGGTAGCGCAGCTTCTGCCGCACCGACCAGCTGTTATCAAACATATGCTCGAAATTGTAGCCGACCATATTTTCACGGCGGTCGTACTTGTCATAATCATCTTCACCTTCGAAGAAGGTGTTAGCAATTTTCTTGCCGTAGTGCGGTACCACGGTACCTTCATAGGGGAGACCCGAGTGGCTGCCGCCCTCCGGATCGCGATGCAGATAGGCCATTAAATCAAGGCGCGTCTGGTCGGTGATGCGCCAGGTCAGGCTGGGCATAATCGCGTAGCGCTGCTCTTTCAAGGTATCAAACTGGGAGTCCGCATAGCGGGTCATGCCGCTTAATCGCGCCGCCACCCGATCGTTATCATCCAGCGCGCCGGTGACGTCAAACGCCGCCCCGCGCTGGTTGTTATTACCGGCAAACAGCTTGATTTCCCCACCGGGATCGAAAGAGGGCTTACGCGAGGTGAGGGCGACGATGCCGCCGGGCGAAGAGCGACCATACAGCACCGAGGCCGGGCCGCGCACCACTTCGATATTCTCCAGGAACCACGGATCGACCACCAGTGAGCTATGGGAGTTGGTATCGCCCATCATTTTCAGGCCGTCAAGATAGACGTTATCCAGGCTGCCATCGGAGAAGCCGCGCAGGACGATATAGTCAAAGCGGTTGGAAGCGCCAATCTGGTTGCTGTAAACACCGGGGGTGTAGCTCACGGCCTGACGGACGCTGATCGCTCCCTGCTCTTCAAACTGCTCGCGCGTGATGATGGATACCGATTGCGGGGTCTCAATATCCGGCGTGGCAATTTTGGTCGCGCCGCTTTGCATCTGCGAAGTGACGACGATGGTTTCGTTTTTTGTTGTTTCCTGGGCCAGCAGCGGGAAAGCGACGCCGCCGGTCACCCATCCTACCAGTAGCGCCAGGCGAGTTTTCGCAAACATGAACATCTCCAAAGGCATTTCTAATTGTTAATAAGAATTATTACCTTTTTGAGGCGTTCTATAGCTATGCGCAATGCCAGGATGCGTATGCGCGCTGCCAAAGCGGCAAAACAGACTTCGCGAAAAGGTGAAAAATAGATTAGCCCGTCTTTTGCACGTCGCAAGGGGAGATACCGTAGCGTCGACGAAAGGCGGTAGAGAAATTGGTGGCGTGCTGATAGCCCGACATCCAGGCCGCCTGCTGCACGCTGTACCCCTCCAGCAGATAGCCTCTGGCCCGCGCCAGCCGGCAATCGCGCAGGTAATCAAAAACCGAACAGCCGTAGGCCTGGCGAAACTTACTGCGCAAGCTGCTGGAGCTCATCGCGGCCCGCTGGGCCAGCTCGTTCAGGGTGTAGTCGTTTTCCGGCGCCTGCTCCAGTAGGCGGCGAACTCTCTCCAGGCGCAGCTGCTCGCCGCCCGCTGGGAGGATCTGCTTCGCGCTTTCATCCTGGCACACGCTCAGGCCATGGCCGAACAGTTGCAGGATCAGCCCCTCCAGCATCAGTTGCCGGGAAACGCGGCCCGGCGCGCTCTGCTGGGCATACTGCAGGCCGCTCAGCAGAAAACCCGGTATCTGCCAGATGAGCGTTGGCGTCTGGCATCTTTCCCATTCGCGCATCAATGAAGCAAGCAGTCCGTCGCGCCAGGCGCCGTCCGGGTAGAGTCCAAGGGAGAGCGTGCGGAGCCTGCTGTTGGCATCGTGACGGGCGCACATGACCTGATGTTCGCTAAGGCGTGAGGTGAACGCCATCCCGGAACGCACAAGGTGCTGCTCGCCGTTGAGAGTCAGGGAAACGCTGCCTTCCAGCACCACCAGCATATAGAGAGGGCTGCTATGGCGGGAGGTGGTTTCATAGGGCTGCAATACGTGAACATCTGAGTGGGTGATGCACATCCCGCAGGGCAGCGTCATCTCTTCCACTTCACCTTGCAGCACCGGGCTGGCGTGCGAGGGCTCCGGCGTTTGCAGCAGCGGAAAGCGATAGTCGATACCATAGCGTTCACCAAACGCCATAAACTCGCTGACGGAGAAGGTTCTTCTCAGCGCCTGGCGGGCCGGCTCGTTCTGCCCAGGAGTATTGTTCATGCGGTTTTCTGCACTGGAGATGAGGCTTCATCGGATGAGGTAACCTTACCATTGTGCGGGCAGGGCGACAATAAAGATGAGAATGATTATCAGTGTTTGCATTGCATGCTGCGGTTACTGCAGAACGGCGCGCGGATAGCTGCTATCCGCGCGCGGGAGAGTCAGGCGTCGGCGTTATCCAACGGCCAGGAGTCAAACAGGTAGCCGTCGAAGTAAATATCATCGACGTTGGAGAACTCCAGCAGACGGCGTTTAACATTTTCCAGATGCTGCCACATGGCGAGTTTTGCCGCCCGGGCGTCTTTTTTGATTAAGGCGGCAAGGATCCGTTTATGATCCACCAGCCACTCCTCGCGGTAGTGAGTGTCGCCGAGATGGCGGTGCAGCTGGATCCACATGGGATTATTTTCCCGCCACTGCCATGACTGGCGGAACAGTTCTACCAGCATACTGTTGTGCGTCGCTTCGGCGATGGCCAGATGAAACTGCATATCGCCGCTTTCGGAACCGCCCGGCGCGCTGCTGGCCAGCTCGCGCTCTTCCAGCTGTAAGGCCTGGCGCATTTTGATGATATCTTCCCGGGTTGCCTGCAGGGCGGCAAATTCGGCGATATTGCTTTCCAGCAGTTGGCGGGCCTGCAGCAGCTCAAAAGGACCGGCATCATTACAATGCTTCATGTCCGCGCTCTCCACCGCGCCTTCCGCCGCGACGTTATCCAGCACATAGATCCCGGCGCCGCGGCGCACTTCGACCAGCCCTTTAATTTCCAGCATGATCAGCGCTTCGCGAACCACGGTACGGGTTACATCCAGCATCTCGGCGATCTCGCGCTCAGGCGGCAGGCGATCGCCAGGGTTATAGGGCGTCTTGACGATGAGATCGCGAATTAACGCGCCGACTTCCTGATAAGGTCTGTGCTGAGAAGTTTGTGATTTCATGGTGTTAAGTTGTGATATGCAGTAGCCCGGTGGTTGACTATAGCATTTGGCCGGCGGGTTGGCATCACTCTCGGCCCGGAGAGGGAAAACGGGTCAACCAAATTATTGTTCAGTTGACCCGTGAAAGAAGGGAGATTACAGACTGGCGCTAACCGCCGCCACGCACTCGCGGGCGCCGCGCTCGCACAGCTGTTGATACGCCAGGGTAACCGCGTTGACGAAGTCGCCATTGTCCGGCAGATCGTGGGCAAAGATCCCGCTGATGGCCAGCAGCGCGGCGACGCGCTCCGCGCCCTGATAACGCTGATTAATCTGCTGGATCTCCGTTAGCAGCGGGTCGACAACATCAATGGGTTGTCCCTGCTCATCGCTTCCCTGGGTATAGCGCATCCAGCCCGCCACGCCGAGCGCCAGATGGCGCCAGCTGCTGCCGTTTTGCAGATGCAGACGAATTGGGTCAAGCAGGCGCTGCGGCAGCTTCTGGCTACCGTCCATGGCGATCTGCCAGGTGCGGTGACGCAGGGAAGGGTTGCTGAAACGGGCAATCAGCAGCGTGGCGTAGGCCTGAAGATCGGTGCCTTCCGGCATCGAGAGCGTCGGCGCCTGCTCCTGCATCATCAGGGCAAAAGCCGCTTTGCGGTATGCCGGGTTAGTCATGGTGTCGGCGATGGTTTCATAGCCGCCGAGATAGCCGAGATAGGCCAGGAAAGAGTGGCTGCCGTTGAGCATGCGTAGCTTCATCATTTCAAACGGCACGACGTCTTCAACAAACTGCGCGCCGACTTTGTCCCACTCCGGGCGGCCGTTGACGAAGCTATCTTCAATCACCCACTGACGGAACGGTTCACAGGCGATGGCGCACGGATCGTAGACCCCAAGCTGGTCAGCAATCTCCTGTAGGGTTTCAGGCGTTGCCGCGGGCACAATGCGGTCAACCATGGTGCACGGGAAGGTCGCGTGAGCTTCAATCCACGCCGCCAGCGCTGGGTCACGGGCCTGGGCCAGGCCAAGTACCGCCACTTTCGCCACGTGGCCATTCTCGCGAACGTTATCGCAGGACATCACCGTAAAGGCGTTTAGCCCCTCTTCACGGCGCAGGCGCAGCGCTTCGACGATGTAGCCTATAGCGGATTTCGGCGTCGCCGGATGGGCGAGGTCGTGTTGAATCAGCGGATTATTCAGATCGAGCTGACCGCTGGCCGCATCGGTGCAGTAGCCTTTTTCCGTTACCGTCAGCGAAACGATCGCCGTTTGCGGTCGCGTCATGGCGCGCAGAATGCCGTCACAGCCGTCGATTTCCGGATGCAGCGCCTCTTTCATCGAACCGATAATTTTCAGCGCGGTGCTGTCAGCGCCTTTTTCCGCCACGGTATAAAGCAGCTGCTGATTTTTCAGATTCTCAATCAGGAGGCGGTCGTTGCCCGGCATCAGGTTGACTTCGCAGATGCCCCAGTCGCTATCGCTGGTTTCCAGCAGATGATGGGTATAAAGCGCCTGATGCGCGCGGTGAAATGCGCCGCAGCCCAGATGAACGATGCGGGATTCGAGACGAGAACGATCCCATGCAGGGCGCGTAACCGGCAGGTTGCTGTCGGCAATGGTTGCAGTCATAGCAAACTCCAGAGTGGGCCGCAACAGGCGGCCGAAGAGGAAAAGGCGGAGCCTGCTGCTCCGCCGGTCAGGAATTAGCGGCTAAAAAAAGCGCGCTGGATCGCCAGCTCCACGCCGCGGACTTCGGCCAGCCCTTTCAGGCGACCAATTGCGGAATAGCCGGGGTTGGTTTTCTTTTTCAGATCGTCGAGCATCTGGTGGCCGTGGTCAGGACGCATCGGGATAAGATCCTCTTTGCCTTCCGCTTTACGGCGGTGCTCTTCTTCGACAATGGCCTTCACCACTTCATACATGTCCACGTCGCCGTGCAGGTGCGCCGCTTCGTGGAACGTTTTCGGGTTCTCTTCACGTAGCGTAGAGCGCAGGTGGGTGAAGTAAATACGCGGACCGAACTGCTTAATCATATCAACCAGGTCGTTGTCGGCGCGTACCCCGTAGGAGCCGGTGCACATGGTAAAGCCATTCGCCATGCTGTTCACGGTATCGACCATCCACTGCATATCTTCAATCGTTGAGACGATGCGCGGCAGGCCGAGGATCGGACGCGGCGGATCGTCCGGGTGGACCGCCATACGCACGCCAACCTCTTCGGCAACGGGAATAATCGCTTTCAGGAAGACGGCGAAGTTCTCGCGCAGTGCGGCTTTATCGATATCTTTGTAGGTTGCCAGATGCTGGCGGAACTGGTCGAGGGTATATCCTTCTTCCGCGCCCGGCAGACCGGCAATGATGTTACGGGTCAGGCGCGCTTTATCCTCTTCGCTCATGGTGGCGAAGCGCTGATTCGCCTGGGCGACCTCTTCGGCGGTGTAGTCCGCTTCCGCACCCGGACGCTTAAGGATATGCAGCTCAAAGGCGGCAAATTCAATTTGATCGAAACGCAGGGCTTTGGAGCCGTCCGGCAGGACGTATTCCAGGTCGGTACGGGTCCAGTCGAGGACCGGCATAAAGTTGTAGCACACGGTACGAATGCCGCACTGGGCCAGATTGCGTAGGCTCTGCTGATAGTTAGCGATCCACTGCGCGTAGTTGCCGGTATGGGTTTTGATCTCTTCGTGAATTGGTACGCTTTCAACTACCGACCACACCAGCCCGGCTTCTTCCACGATGGCCTTACGCTTGAGGATCTCGTCAACCGTCCACACTTCGCCGTTCGGGATATGGTGCAGGGCGGTGACCACTCCGGTCGCGCCCGCCTGACGGACGTCAGCTAAAGTGACCGGATCGTTAGGGCCATACCAGCGCCATGTCTGTTCCATGCTTAACCTCTTTCACGTTTTGACCTGTTCCAGGCCGCTGCTTTGATGGGAGTGTCGGTTCCGGTCAACCATCGTAACGGAGAGAAACCAGACGATATGGCGTATAAGTTCCTCCAATTGGTCAAACATGTCAACCATAACAGCGAAATTGGTAAACCAAAATGTGATGGAGATTCGCTAATGGCCTGAGTGCTAACCCATCGATATTTTAGACTCGTTGCGTCGCGCGGAGAGATTCTGCTGAAGCTCAGGAGGGCATGAGGTCCCGCGAAGCGGGTCTTTATAAATGGTTAACCAATGGCGTCAACATATCGACCAGATGCGTCAGAAATCCGCTGGGCTTGCAACAGATCACACTTTTTAATTAATACGATTTCCTTATAAAAACTACGTGTTATCATTTCGCTGGTAAATATCTTTTCAACTCTCACCGAGGCTTTGATGCTGGAGAATGTCATCATTAGATAATCAGCTTACCGACCTTATCAGGCCGGACTGGTTATCGCTGCGCTTAAACTTTACGCGAACACCCGTGGGTGTTGGCTCGTTTTTACGCATGATGATTAACAGGTTTCTTCAGTATGAATCTATCCCGTCAGGAACAACGTACCTTACACGTTCTCGCTAAAGGTGGCCGGATCGCGCATATTCGCGATGCATCAGGCCGCGTAACCTCTGTTGAATGCTACAGCCGCGAAGGGCTCCTGCTCAGCGACTGCACGCTCGCCGTTTTCAAAAAACTCAAAACCAAAAAACTCATTAAGTCCGTCAACGGGCAGCCCTACCGTATCAATACCACCGGGCTGAACAACGTTCGCGCTCAGCTGGACAACCGCTAAGGAGCAACTGATGACAAACCATAACTTCACCTTTCACATCACCTCAGAGCGTGATGCTGCAGATATTCGCGAAGTTGAAACCCGGGCCTTCGGCTTTAGCAAAGAGGCCGATCTGGTTGCCGCTTTGCTCAACGATGAAAGTGCTCACCCGAGCTTATCTCTGCTGGCCAAACATAATGGAAAAGCCGTTGGGCATATTTTGTTCACCCTGGCGACGTTCAAAGGGGAGTCTGACTCTCCGATGATGCATATCCTTGCCCCCCTGGCGGTGGTGCCGGAATACCAGGGCGTGGGCGTAGGCGGATTGCTTATCCAGCGCGGTATTGAGCATCTGAAAGCCGCAGGAAGCGAGGCGGTATTTGTTCTGGGACATGCCACTTATTACCCGCGGCATGGCTTTGAACCCTGTGCCGGAGATAAAGGCTATCCGGCGCCTTATCCCATTCCCGAGGAGCATAAAGCCTGCTGGATGCTGCAGCGGCTTTCGTCCCGGCCGCTGGGGAGAACCGGTCAGATACAGTGCGCCCGGGCGTTAATGAAACCCGAGCACTGGCGCGAGTAATCAATAAGGAAATGATGATGACGATTAGTACGATTATCAGGGATTCCGCAAACGCAGTTTTGCCGGAGGAGGAGCGCAAAATCCCCTGGGATGAACCGGCGTTTAGCCAGCGTATGCTGGAGAATCATCTGTCGCAGGAGCACGACTGGGCCAGCCGCAGGCTGGCGGTTATTGAACAACAGGTGGCATGGCTTGCCGGGCAGCTGCCCGCCGGCGCGCGCATTCTGGATCTCGGCTGCGGGCCGGGTTTTTATACGCGCCAGCTGGCGGAGCGCGGCTTTTGCTGTACGGGCGTGGATTTTTCTCCGGCGTCGATCGCCTGGGCTCGTCAGCAGGCGCAGGCGGCCAGCCTTGATATTACCTATCACCAGCAGGACGTTCGCCACTACCAGCCGGAAGAACAGTTCGATTTCATTATGATGACCTTCGGTGAACTGAATGTGTTCAGCGCGGCTGAAACCCGGGCGTTGGTTAATCGCTGCGCGCAGTGGCTGGTGGCGGGAGGAAAACTGCTTATCGAAGTTCATACTTATGCTGAAGTTAAACGGCAGGGGATGGCTGAACCCAGCTGGCAGCGCTGTCCGCAGGGGCTATTTCTGGATGTACCGCACCTGCTGCTGACGGAGCACGCCTGGGATCCCGCTGCGCAAACCAGCGCAACGCGATTTATGGCGATTGAAGAGAACGGCAACGTGACGCGCTTCGGCAGTCAGATGACCGCCTGGCAGGATGACGCCTGGCTCAACCTGCTGCATACGGCAGGTTTTACCTCAATTATCCGCCCGGATGGGGCGGCATGGCCGGTCAGCGATACTTTTACCGACAAGCTGTACGCGCTGCTGGCCGAAAAAAACGAATCTTATTTTCTTACTACCCACTCAATGAAAGGAATACCAACATTGGATATCCCACGTATTTTTACGATTAGTGAAAGCGCCCACCGCATCCATAACCCGTTTACGCCGGAAAAATACGCCACGCTTGGCCGCGTGCTGCGGATGAAGGCCGGAACGCGGATACTTGACCTTGGCAGCGGATCGGGGGAGATGCTCTGTACCTGGGCGCGCGACCACGGTATTAGCGGCACCGGCGTCGACATGAGCGCGCTGTTCAGCCAGCAGGCTAAGCAGCGGGCAGCAGAGCTCGGGGTTGCCGACCGCGTCACGTTTATCCATCAGGACGCCGCTGGTTATGTGGCCGATGAAAAATGCGACATCGCCGCCTGTGTAGGCGCAACCTGGATTGGCGGCGGCGTAGCCGGGACGATCGAACTGCTGAGTAAAAGTCTCAAGCCCGGAGGCATACTGTTGATTGGCGAACCGTACTGGCGCCGGGTTCCGGCAACGGAAGAGGTCGCGCAAGCCTGTGGCGCCTCTTCGCTCGCCGATTTTCTGACGCTTGCCGATCTGGTTTCCTCTTTCGATGCGTCTGGCTATGACCTCGTCGAAATGGTGCTGGCGGACCAGGAAGGCTGGGACCGCTACGAAGCGGCGAAATGGCTCACCATGCGCCGTTGGTTAGAGGACAACCCCGGCGATGAATTTGCGCCAGAAGTTCGGGCGGAGCTGACAATTGCGCCAAAGCGCCATGCGACTTACACGCGTGAATACTTTGGCTGGGGGGTATTTGCGCTGATCAAGCGGTAGTTGAAATCCCCGGCGTAGCAGGAAGGCTATGCCGGGTTCAGAATATCTCAAATCCGTAGAAGGCGAGTAAAAGTTAATCGTCTTCTGATTCTGGTAGGTTAACCTATTCAGTTTTATGGGGCCATGTAGAACTCGGAATATGAGTCGTTTAAAAATATTCCAATTGAATTTTATTCAAGTAAATGCAATATGGTTATTATTTTCATCATATGGAATACAATGAGGCGCTTGATATATGGGAGATAAAGTACAGGCTTAAGCTTAATTCCTCTATATAAATTTACTTTATATTAATCGGTATTATTATATTTAGATCTATTTTCTAATATACACGATGGTATATATGAGTCCCAACCATTACATTGTATAAATTTTTTAAGTTGTCTGGTGTTTAGACAATCGGTTTTTTCCAGACATCGTGATATTCTTTTTTCAATTGCCTTTAGTGACACATTTTCTATGCTGGCGATTTCTTTTTGCGTCTTATTACAACTGAGTAAAAATATAGTTCTCCATTCAACATCGCTAAATAATGATGTAGGTGAGGATGATGTAACCATCAACTCGTTGAGTGACAATTCGTTGTTGCTAAACACATGTGAATGAACATCGTTTATAAATGCCGGTGTTATTTGTAGTAAAACCAGATTTACTTTGTCTGTTTCCACTGATAATGGGTGGAAATGAAAAAGAGATATATTCCAGTTCCCCTCCACGACATAAGCTTCTGCTTTGACAATTCTTTTCTTTAGTTCAATAGCCTGAGATACCGAACTTAATAAATTGATGCCATTTGATTCATTAAGATATGAAAATATATCATGTTTGGTAATGTTTATATGCTCAATGTTAAAGAGTCCTTTAAAAGCTTCATTATAAGAACTTAATGTAGTCTTTCCACTTACATCAACAACTGCCCACGGATCGATACTATTATTCAGCAAGTCAGATAATTTGAAACGATGCATAGTATAGCCTCATCAATCTGGATTTTGGTGAAGCAAACCTACAACGTTCAAATCATAAAATTAACACTTAACGCTAAATATATAAATCATACAGAATTAATGACTGATTATTATAAATAAAGTAGATTTAAATGTCGAAAAAACACAATGTGTTACAGACTGGTACGTCATGAATTTAACCTACTGCAAATAAACAGAGGCGAGAAGTTATTGATGAATAGCATCTGTTGTTTGTCGATTTGCTCAATTTTTATAAGAAAAACATTTCCGGGTGAAGCTAAAAAAAGTGGTTGAAAATCTCCAGGTATGGCGTCCCTCGAGTTCATTGTTTTGATTAAGTTAAATCTAAATATAGAGGTGGCTTTATTATATCTGAATAAATAAATTTGAGATATGTCAAGAATTTTTGCTTTCGAGTGTATCTTTCCATTTATTGCAAAGGAGACTTCATCAGATGATACTGGAGAAACATGTATAAATAATTTGCCGATATAATCGTCATTGTATACGTTTAAAATACCACTACACTCAGGGATCTCTCTTTTGTGAAAATAAAGATAGGCCGATAAGATAAAAAATAAAGTTGCTAATGATGTAAATGCTACACTAATTTTATGATATTTAGGTCTAATTTTTTTGAACATAGAAATTATTGCAATTTGTTGTTGGATGTTTAGTGTGGTTTTTATTACAAATATAATAAAAAGATGTTCTGGTTCCCCATTGTACAACGGGGCTTAAAGCATAATTATCATAATAATAAATAATGTGTGGAGTAGTACAAGTTTTATGAAGGTTAATTTTACTAATGCTTAAGAGGTATGATACATCGATATCATCCTCATCGACTTCATAGTATGAGCTAATAAACTCAATTTTGCAACTTCCAACTAATCCAATAGTGGTTGTGTTGGTATTGTTAAGATAATAATTGTTCTTATAAAAATATACGGAAGATATGATTGAACATAGCAAAAGAAAACCAGAAGAAAACAAAAAAATTAATGATGTAGACGGTTTTTTTTCTAATTTTATATCTGATGTAGCGCTATTGCTTAATGAGTTTGCTTTATTTATTTCCGTTACATCAGCATTGAAGATAATGCCTTCTCTGACTTTAGTTTCAATGATGCTCTCAATGCCATAGTTAAAGAAAGATTTCCTCAAAAATGAAATGACATTGTTTAAGTTATGCATCGACGGTGTCAGCCCGTGTTTGCCCCAGACTTCATCCAGAATCAACTCCTTGGGTACTAGAATATTTTTGTTTTTCACTAAAAAAAACAAAGTGCGATTTTGTACTGGTGAAAGAGACATTTTTTCAATTAAATCGCAAGCATGTTCCAATGAAGCATCTTCTGGATTGTAAATTAATGACGAGTTAATTATAAACACTTCGCTTCCTTATGAAGACTATAAAGAAAGATGGCATGCTGTGAACAATAAAATCAGATACCGATTTAACAATGCAGATTATCACATGTCCATACAGCACTTTCAATGTTTCAAAAATAATAAATTGTAAATTAACTCTATAAAGGCAGGCGTGGAAAAAAGTAGGGTTTTACCCCATTTAAATAAAGGGATTTTATGAACATAATTCTTAACGCTGGCCGTATGACTGGTGAGTATAGGGAGGAGTAGAATATCTATCAAGGTTATCACTCAAATTAATCTCGTTAATACCTTAGTTAGAAATAACGATCTACCGCTTTTTCAATCAATATCGAATTAACTATTCGTAAACAGAAAAACCAAGGAAATTTTATGAAATTCAAATCACTGGCATTAGTTATGACTTCTGCACTGGCTCTGACTTCTGCAGCAGCATTCGCGGCGACCACCACCGTGAACGGCGGCACAGTACACTTCAAAGGTGAACTGGTCAACGCCGCCTGCGCGGTTGATGCGGGTTCTGTGGATCAGACTGTTCAACTGGGTCAGTACCGTACTGCCAAACTTGCTGCTGCCGGTGACGTTAGCCAGAACGTCGGCTTCAACATCCAACTGAATGACTGTGACACTACCGTAGCGACAACTGCAAAAGTGGCATTTGCTGGTGTAGCGGCTAACGCAGCTAACCCAACCGTGCTTTCTGTTGCTTCTTCTGCAGCAGGCGGCGCCACTAACGTGGGTATCCAGATCCTGGATTCCAAAAGCGTACCGCTGGGTCTTGATGGCGCAACCTTCAGCACCGCTGTGACTCTGAAAGACGGTGTGAATATTCTGCCGTTCCAGGCGCGTTACTACGCTCTGGGGGCAACCACTGCGGGTGTCGCTAACGCCGATGCGACTTTTGCCGTTCAGTACGAATAATCACCACACCACGGTAATGACAGGATGTCATACAGGGCCACGGAAGGCCTGTCCTTAAACGGAATGAAAGGGTGAGATGATGCGTCTGCTAATAGTGAGTCTGCTGTTTCTTCTGCCCCCAGCGCTGGAAGCTGGCGAGTACTGGGAGACCATGCTACCCGGAGGGGCCATGAGATTTCAGGGGGAGCTGCTCGCAGAAGCCTGCAGCGTGGAAATTTCTGACCGTTCCCTTACCGTGAATATGGGGCAAATCCGGACAAATATGCTGCATGCTCCGGGTGAAGATGCCGACCCGGTTGAGTTTGATATTCATCTTCGGGACTGTAACCGAAACGTCAGCCAATATGTCGGGGTGACTTTCAATGGTGTTGCTGACGGTAAAAATCCTGATGTTATTTCGGTCGGCGAAGGTCCTGGCATTGCACAGGATATTGGTGTGGCCATTTTTGATGCCTCCAATACGCTTATTCCGCTCAACAGCCCGCCAAGGCGAGTTGCGTCTGTTGTGAACGGAGAAACCATATTGCATTTTGTCGCGAAGTATCGGGCAACAGGACATCATGTTATGGGAGGAAAGGCGGATGCACAGGCGTGGTTTTCTCTGACATATGAATAACAAAAATAGCATGTACTGCAAGTTTATATATTTTAGCCATGAAGAGGGTCTGAGGTGAAGAAGAAAACTGGAATATCCCGCAGGTTACTGGCTGGAGTGATGCTGCTGACTTGTGCAGCCCTCTCATTGCAAGCAAAAGCGGCTGTGGCACTCGGTGCCACCCGGGTCGTTTATCCTGCAGGTCAGAAACAGGTTCAGCTCGCGGTAACCAATAATGATGAAAAGAGCACATTCCTGATTCAGTCCTGGGTGGAAAATTCGGCGGGTCAGAAAGATGGCCGTTTTGTTATTACGCCACCTCTTTTTTCCATGCAGGGAAAAAAAGAAAATACCCTCCGGATTATCGATGCAACAAATAATCAGCTTCCACGTGATAGGGAAAGTTTGTTCTGGCTGAGTGTGAAAGCTATCCCGGCAATGGATAAATCAAAGACGAATGATAATGTCCTGCAGCTGGCTATTATCAGTCGGATAAAACTTTATTACCGTCCCTCCGGGCTCTCAGTCGCGCCAGAAAAAGTGGCGGAGTCCCTGCGCTTCAAACGCCAGGCAGGAAAGTTGACCATCAGTAACCCCACGCCTTATTACGCCACAGTGACGGAGTTGAATGCCGGTGCGCGCAAACTGAATAACGCACTGGTTCCACCTCTGGGCGAGGCTTCAGTGGATCTGCCTGCCGATGCCGGTAGTCAGATTACTTACAGGACGATTAATGATTACGGTGCGCTTACGCCCAAAATGACTAGCCAGAACCAGTAAGGGCCATAAGTCTGTTCTGCATCACGGATTAACTACGGATCCTCTTTCAGCTGATTACCGGCGAATATATTCGAGCCGGAGGGAATATGTCACATCTGATATCTGAAAAAGGGCTAAAAACCCCGAGAAAAAGGACGCTCTCCGGATATAAATCTGGCTGCCGTTTTACCTTAATTCCACTTGCCTTACTGATTGCGGCAAATATTCCGTCAGCCCGGGGCGAGCTTTATTTTAATCCCCGGTTTCTGGCTGATGACCCGGCTGCAGTGGCGGATCTTTCAGCTTTTGAAAAAGGCCAGGAAGCTCCTGCAGGAACCTACCGGGTAGATATCTATCTCAATGATGGTTATATGACTACGCGTGATATCCGGTTTATGGCCAGTGAGAAGGACCACAGTTTGTCTCCCTGTCTGACCCGTGGGCAACTTAGTGGAATGGGGGTCAATACCCTGTCTGATGTAGCCCCCTGAAACACCAGACAGTAGCTGTATCTCCAGATAAGAGA